>NZ_QWGI01000023.1:0-50797 GCF_003435125.1 Clostridium sp. AM25-23AC
ATGAAACAGAAAAAGAAAATAGCCAGACTCCATGCTCATATTGCACATCAGCGGAAAGATTATCTGCACAAGGAATCCAGAAAGATAACCAATTTTTACGATCTTGTGTGCATAGAATCTTTGAACATGAAAGAAATGAGCCAGGATTCAAGGTTTGGAACGAGTGTTCATGATAATGGATGGGGAATGTTTACTGATTTTCTTTCCTACAAATTAGAACGTGCCGGTAAGAAAATGGTTCGTATTGATAAGTGGTATCCCAGTTCAAAAATCTGCAGCTGCTGCGGAAAACTCAAAAAGGAATTGAAACTGGAAGAACGTATCTATAGCTGCACCTGCGGAAATCAGATGAACCGTGATGAGAATGCAGCTATCAATATTTGCAGGGAAGGATTGAGAATATTGGGAGTTGAACTTGAAACAGAAAGAAAAATTTCCTGATCTCCTCCAAAACGTAGATTTTGTTCGGGACTGCGTAGATACGAAACAGTCCCGCTCGTAATAACAGAACCGTGGGACACACGGGGATAGCTCGCCTATGCTTTGCCCAATAGGGCAATCGAACGAGAAGCCCCCACTTCAAGTGTTAGCTAAGTGGAGGGAGTATGTCACTATAGGACGATCCCACGCGGACGCCCACAGAACCTGCCGCAAGCGGCTTTTTCGGATGCTCCGTAAAATGAATTCCACGGAATTTCCTATATTACAAAAGACACCCGCTTCCGGTCATCTCTGACCAGAAACAGGTGTCTCTATAAGGGAAACATAAAAAATTGTGAAGCTGTTATTACAGCACAACACCGTCTTTAAAAATGGAGATCTCGCGGAAGCCTTTCTCCTCGGCTTTTGTCTGTTTTCCGCCGGCAACCTCGATCACAAGCTGCAGAAGTCTCTTCGCAGCATCATCAATGGTCTCGCCGTCAGCGATCGGACCGGCATCGAAGTCGATCCAGCCTTTCTTTCTCTCCGCAAGCTGGCTGTTTGTCGCCAGTTTTAAGGTCGGAGCCGGTGCACCAAACGGTGTTCCGCGACCTGTTGTGAACAGGATCATGTGCGCTCCGGCAGCCGTCATGGCTGTTGCAGATACCAGATCATTGCCTGGTCCGTAAAGCATATTAAGTCCCTTTGTGACAACAGGATCACCGTAGCCGATAACGTCCATGATCGGGGCTGTACCGCCCTTCTGGACACATCCGCAGGATTTATCCTCAAGGGTAGTGATACCGCCCTGCTTGTTTCCTGGGCTCGGGTTGTCGTATACGACCTCGTGGTGGCTGATGAAGTAGTTCTTAAAGCCGTTGATCATGTTGACGGCTTTGTCGAATACTTCTTTATTTACACAGCGGTTCATTAAGAAACCTTCCGCTCCGAACATCTCCGGAACCTCTGTAAGCACAGTAGAACCGCCTCTGGCTGCCATCATATCGCTGAAACGTCCGACAGTCGGGTTTGCGGTGATGCCGGAAAGTCCGTCGGAGCCTCCGCACTTCATGCCGACAACAAGCTCACTGACCGGGATCGGCTCTCTCTCAAACTGCGCCGCGTATGCGGAACATTCCTCAAGAAGCTTTCTTCCTGCCTCAAACTCATCATCCACTTCCTGACAGGTCAGGAATTTTACACGATCATGGTCGTAATCGCCAAGCTCTTCCAGGAACTGCTCGTGGGTCAGGTTCTCACAGCCAAGTCCTAATACGAGGACCGCGGCCGCATTCGGATGACGGACAAGGGCTGCCAAAAGCTTTCTTGTCTGTGCATGATCTGCGCCTGTCTGGCTGCAGCCGAACGGATGCGGAAATGTATAGAGTCCGTCGATGGTACCCTTCACAAGGTCCTGATTATCGTGGACCATTTTCTTTGCGATATCATTGACACAGCCAACAGTCGGAATGATCCAGATCTCATTGCGGATCGCCGCGCGGCCGTCTTTTCTGCGGAATCCCATAAAGGTCTCCGGCTCCACTTTTTCCGGGAAGTTGAGGGACGGAGTATAGGTATACTCCATCTCTCCTTCCAGATTTGTCTTAACGTTGTGGGTGTGCATCCATGCACCGGCCTCTGCGTCTGCTGTCGCATGACCGATGGCAAAGCCGTATTTGATAATGTTCTCACCGTTTTTGATCGGTTTTAACGCGATCTTGTGGCCCTGTGGGATGTCCTCAAGGGCTGTCACTGTGATACCGCCGGCAGTGACCTCCTCACCCTTTTTGATCGGGTGAAGAGCGACCGCAACATTATCCAGTTTGGAAATCTGAATTACTTTCATATGTTAATTAAAGGCAGCTTGCAAATGCAGCCTTTGCTCCTTCCGTGCGAATCTTCTTAAGGTCAGCGACAACTTTCTCCTCAAGACCAGCGATCTTTGTGAGATCCTGATCCCACATCTTCTCGTTAGTGAGAACTGCGTTTACAAGAGCCTCTGCGGAGTCGTCCTTGTGAGCATAGTAGAACTCAAGAGCCCATCTGTCATCACTTACCGTGTACTCGTTGCCAGCCGGACGTTTGCAAACAAGTCCTGCGTCTGTCAGAGCCTGAATGTCATTGCTGTAGAATGCGATATAAGCCGCTAAGGACATGGTCAGGCACTCCGGAAGCTTACCCGTCTCTTTGATGTACTCAAGGAAGGACGGCATATTTCTTGCTTTCCACTTAGATGTGGAGTTTAAGGAAATGCTCATTAACTCATGGTCAACGAACGGGTTGTTGAAACGATCCTGTACTGCGGACGCGAACTGCATTAAGTCGTTCTTGTCAAGCGGGAGTGTCGGGATAACCTCCTCGTAGAGCATCTTGTTCATGAAGCCCTTGATAACCTCGTCATGCATGCAGTCACGAACGATATTCTCTCCTGCAAGGTAAGCGCCGAGTACGAAACCTGTGTGAGCGCCGTTTAAGATTCTAACTTTTCTCTTCTTGTACGGGCTCATATCCGGTGTTACGAATACTTTGTCAAGAAGTCCTGCTTTCTTGAACGGAAGAATGTCGTTTAACTTCTCATCGCCTTCGATGACCCAGACGCCGAATACCTCGCCGACATCTGTAAGCGGGTCAGCGTAGCCGTTCTTCTGCTCAAGCTCAGCAACTTCGTTTGCGTCTTTGATACGGCCCGGAACGATACGGTCTACTAAGGAACCGCAGAATGTGCAGTCTTCATTTACGTACTTCTTGAATCCGTCCTCAAGTCCCCACTGCTCGATGTACTGGTTTACGCACTTTAAGAGCTCTTTACCGTTATTGTCGATCAGCTCGCAGGCAAGCATGATGATACCTTTCTTTCCTGCTTTGTAACGATGATAGAGAACCTGAGTTAATTTTGCCGGGAAGCTGGACGGCGGGCAGTCATCCTGTTTGCAGGACGGATCATACTGGATACCGGCCTCTGTTGTGTTGGAAACGATGATCTCAAGGTCGTCGCTTGCAGCAACCTCCATCATCTTCTCGTAATCCTCTTTCTCATATGGATTTAAGCAGCGGTTTACGCTGGAGATCACTCTCTTAGCGTCTACCTTCTGTCCGTTCTCGCTTCCGCGGAGGTACAGTGTGTAGAGACCTTCCTGCTCGTTGATCATCTTTGCAAGACCCGGAGCGATCGGCTGTACCAGACAGCACTTTCCATTCCAGCCTGCCTTCTCATTTGCAAGGTCGAACCAGTAATCTACGAAAGCACGAAGGAAGTTTCCTTCACCGAACTGGAGAACTTTCTCCGGCGCGTCTTTTAATACATATCCATCATAGCCAGATTTTTTGAGAACATCATAATTTAAGCGTTCCATAATAATTTCCTTTCTTCATATAAAAGAATTCATGGTATATAAATCAAAACTGCCAGACGGGGCATCATACCGATCCCCATCTGGCAGCAAGTTTACCCTAATAGAACAGATTTACAAGGAATGTGGTAAACGGCTCGACCCAGGTAAGGAGCATCAGGTTGATAATAAGCAGAATGTAGAACGGTACTGCTTCTTTGATGAATGCCGCGGTCTTACACTTTGTAATAGAGCAGGTTACGAACATCAGGGTTCCCATAGGCGGTGATAATGCGCCGATGGCGTTATTGAAGATGTAGATCATTGCGAACTGGATCTCGTTGATTCCGTACTGTGCAGCGATCGGTGCAAGAAGCGGAACCAGGATGATCATGGAAGCGTTACCTTCGATGAACATACCAACGATCAGTAAGAAGATGTTTACAACGATCAGGAATACATATTTGCTGTGGATGTTAGCAAGCATCCATGCAGTCAGCGCCTGCGGGATTCTCTCTTTTGTAAGGATCCAGGAGAATACAGACGCAGCGGATACGATGAGCATGATGGAAGCCGTCGTGCAGACAGTCTCCTTTAAGCCCTGGATCATATCCTTGATGTGCATCTCATGGTAGATAAAACCAAGGAATGCAGCGTAGAGGATCGCTACAGCTCCTGCCTCGGTAGCTGTAAAGATACCGATACGGATACCACCGATGATGATGATCGGAAGAAGCAGCGGCAGGATCGCCGGTTTTAAAGCAGTCCAGAATTTGGACCAGGTTAATTTTTCTGTTGTTAAAAGACCATAGCCACGTTTCTTGGAGATCACTCCTACGAGGATCATCATAGAAACGCAGAGAAGACCTCCGACACCGAAGCCGGAAATGAACAGCTTACCGATGGAAACGTTCGCGATACATCCGTAAAGGATCATCGCGATTCCCGGCGGGATCAGCGGTGTGATCATGGAGGAAGCGGCTGTTACAACGCTGGAAAACTCCAGAGAGAAGCCCTTCTTTGTCATCTCCGGAACCATCATTTTAGACTCCATCGCTGCATCGGCGATGTTGGATCCGGAAAGTCCGCCCATAACGGTGGATAAAAGTACGTTTACCTGTGCGAGACCGCCAGGAAGACGTCCTGTTACAACCTCACAGAAATCCATGATTCTCTTTGTAACACCGGTGTAGTTCATGAAGATACCGGCACAAACGAAGAACGGGATCGCCATAAGAGAAATTTTCTCAGTACCAATGATTGCCTGCTGGGCAAAGATAACGGTATTGATTCCCGGGTTCATTACAAAGTAAACCATGGAACCGCCGAGGACAGCGATAAATACCGGAACCTTGAAGAAAAGAAGAACCAGCATCACAATTGCAGATAACATTAACACATTACTCATTGCTGCTTGCTGCCTCCTTTGCCTCAGATTTTACGCCGTGGAACAGGGCGTAGAAATAGCTGATGATCATATCAAAATAGGATACGATCGCGATACCGTATACCCAGGAATACGGAATTTTTAACATACTGGTGGAACGTCCGCTCTTTACGAACACCTGGATGAAACCGATACTCTGCATGAACAGATATCCGATTACGACTACAACTACGATGGAAATCAGGATTTCCATGATCTTCTGCATGCTCTTCGGCATCAGGTCCACGATCATCTCGATCGCAACATGGTTGCCGGAGCGGAATGCCGCGCCTGCGCCTGCAAATACAATCCAGACCATACATGAGGTCTGAACCTCCTCAAGCCATGTAAATGGTGCGTTGAAGATATATCTCCATACAACGCCGAGGAATGTCAGGACGATCAGGATCGCAAGAATAATGGAAGCGACAACGATGTCAATGTTCATCAGGATCGCTGAAGCTTTATTTTCTTTCTTCTCCATAGATTTTCAGACTCCTATCAGGGAAACTGCCCCGGCGGACAGATCCGCCGGGAACAGTTACTTTATGCATTTACTGCAAAATGGATTATTCAGCACCCATAGCCTTTTTAACTGTGTCATAGAGGCCATCGCTCCAGCCAAAGTCAGCACCCATCTCATAGAACGGCTGTGCTTTCTCCTTGAATCCGGCAAGAACTTCCTCGGACGGCTCAACAACAGTTACGCCTTCGTCTTTCATCTTCTGAAGGTACTCAGCGTCAGCAGCCTGCTGTACTTCGTTGTTGTACTCACCAGCTTCTTCTGCTGTCTCAAGTAACCATGTCTGCTGCTCTTCCGGAAGGCTGTTGAACCAGTCAGCGGATACAACCCATGTTGTGAAGTTCTTTACATGTCCGTCAAGGATTAAGTATTTAGCAACCTCGTGAAGCTTTCTGCCGTACAAAGTTGCGAGCGGGTTCTCAGCACCGTCGATGGTCTTTGTCTGAAGAGCCTGATAAACATCTCCGAGTGCCATACCTGTGGATGTTGCGCCAAGTACATCGAAGCCCTTGGACTGGATCTCGTTGGACGGAACACGGATCTTTAATCCCTTTAAGTCATCAACTGTGTTGACCGGAACGTTTGTAAGAGTATGTCTCTCACCGTAGATCCAGTTGGAAGCGATGATCTTTAAGCCTTTTTCTTCAAGCTTGTCACACTGCTCTTTGTACCAGTCGGAATCAACCAGTTTCCAAACCTGATCCCAGGAATCGAACAGGAACGGTCCGAATACGATACCGAAATCCGGTACACCGTAGTCAGCGTAGAAAGCACCGTCTGCAAGTGTGCAGACATTCTCGCCGAGAAGCATGGAGTCGATTAAGGAAGACTTATCACCAAGCTGGGAATCCGGGTAGATCTCGATTGCCATCTTGCCGCCGGATTTTTCTTTGATGATCTCCTGAGCTTTCTCCCAGCCCTGTCCAACCGGCTCGGAAATGGAGTTCTCGAAAGCGACCTGAAGAACTGTCTCAGCATCGGAAGAACCGTTATCTGCTGCTGAAGCTGCTGTAGTATCTGCTGCTGCGGCTGCTGTTGTCTCAGCTGCCTTTGTTGTCTCTGTTGTGGAAGAGCTGCTTCCGCAAGCGGTAAGTGTTGTTGCTGCCATAGCACCTGCCATGGTTAATGCCATAACTTTTTTGAGTTTCATAATGTTTCCCTCCGTTTTTGTTTTAAAAACATTTATCCGGTCTTCTGCCCGATCCCCATCAGGCAGAAAACCTCGCACCCCGTTTTCCGGGGAAAGCTTCATGATTTTTGATTATTTGGAAATCTTGGAAAAATCAAATACAACCTTTAACATATCGCCCGGGTTGTGCGCAAAGTCATCGAATGCCTTTGCAGCATCATCAAACGCATATGTATTTGTGATGATCTTGTGGAGCGGTGCCTTGCCTGCGTTCACGATATCGATCAGCTCTAAGAAGTCCTTCTTTAATGCGTTTCTGGAACCGAATACATTTAATTCCTTCTTCTGGATCAGTGTGAAGTTGAAGTCAAGGTTCTTCTTGCCGACTCCGATCAGAACCATGCGGCCACCGAAGCAGCAGGCATCGATACAGTTCTGGAATGTGGACGGAAGACCAACTGCCTCGATCGTTACATCAAAGCCGTTGCCGTTTGTGATCTCAGCAACACCTTTCTCGAAGTTTTCCGGAGAATCATTTAATAAGGTTCCGTCAACACCGAAGTCCTTCGCCATTTCAAGCTTACCTGCGGATACATCAGAGATGTATACAGTAGCGCCCTTCGCTTTTGCTGCAATCGCTGCGAGAACACCGATGGTACCGGCGCCGACTACGAGAACTTTGTCTCCCTCTTTTACGTTTGCACGGCTCACACCATGGTAGCTGATGCAGAACGGCTCAATTGCCGCAAGTGTCTTTGCGTCCATTCCCTTACCGTCATACACACGCTCGATCGGCATTGTGATGTACTCCTGGAAAGCACCGTCTCTCTGACATCCCATGGTCTGGTTGTCCATACATGCGTTTACGATTCCGTGCTCGCAGGAATAGCAGTGTCCGCAGTTGAAGTACGGATTGCAGGTTACGATCATTCCCGGCTTGATGCCGTAAGCATTGTTCTCATCTGCCTCGATAACCTCAGCGGAGAACTCGTGGCCCGGGATTCTCGGATAATCAAAATATGCGAATGTTCCACGGTAGGAACCAAGATCGCTTCCGCAGATTCCACCGTAAAGGATCTTTAATAATACTTCTCCTTCTTTTCTTACCGGCATTTCTACATCTTTAATAGAAACCTGACCCGGTGCGTCAATATACATTGCTTTCATCGTTGTTTCCTCCTTGATTTTACGATTTTTGCCTTCTGTATAATTTTCCAAAATCAAATCTGTTGTATTCTTTGTTGTATACAACAGATTATAGTACTTTTTACACCAATGTCAATAAGTGTTAAGAAATTTGCACCACTTTTGACTTTTTCAACAAAATCGAGCTTTTTGGCTTGTGCAAAACGCCAATTGACGTTTTTAGCAAAAACCGTCGACATCTGCTTGAAAACGATTTTGTTTTGTGTTAGTATGAATCTATATATTTTTTATTGAGAAGAAAAAGACAGGAGTCCATTATGCCTAAAATAAACCTGAAAACCCTGGCGTACAATACGATCCGTTCCAAGATCGTCACTTGTCAATATACGCCGGGTACTTTTTTGAATGAAGAACAGCTTACCACTGAATTATCTCTGAGCCGTACCCCGGTACGGGACGCGCTTGGACGTCTCGAACAGGAAGGTCTTCTGGAAATCCGCCCGAAATGCGGAATTCTCGTTCGTCCTCTGACATTAAATGACATTGATATGATCTTTGAAGTCCGAATGATGTATGAGCCGTATGTCCTGACCCATTACGGAGCAAATCTTTCCGTCTCCGCTTTGAATGAATTCTATGATATTTTCAAGAAATGGGATCCTAACAAAGAAATATACCGGGACAAGGATTCCTTCTATGACCTCGATTATCGCTTCCATGCGTTGATCATGTCCGCCTGCCCGAATGAATTTATCAACAGAAGCTACGATACGATCCAGACGCAGAATGAGCGTTTCCGATATATGACAGGAAATGTTTCGAATTTCCGCCTGGAGGCGACTTTCAAGGAGCACATGGCGATCGTAGAACCGTGCCTGAAAGGTGACTGGGAAAAGGCAAAAGAGCAGCTCATCTACCACCTTGAACAATCAAAAGCTTCCGCGTTCCGTCTTGTTGCAAAGTCCAATCCGGGATTCTTAAATGTATAACTTTTCATGCGGTCCTGTACATTTCCGCAAGGATCGCTTTTTTCTGCAAAAAATCCCGGCGCTTCTCAAAACGCCGGGATTTTTATAATTCTCTTCTTTATTCCTTCTCTTCTTCCGTATTCTCTTCCTCCGCTTTCTTAGCCATCGTTGTCTTCCACGCATGTAAAGCAAGTGCCACTGCAATTACTGCATAGCAGACAAATACTCGGAAATACTCACCTAACTGTGCGTTGTTGAACAGGTTCTTTCCTGCCAGCGGGGAGATGATGAACATTGTGTGGAACAGTAATGCTCCGAGGATCGCATGTCCAATGTTCGCCTTCTTGATGGAGGCACCTCCGACTAAGAGGGCCGCGATAGAGAAGGTACCAACGTTCTCATGTGCCGTGTATGTTGTAAAGTTTCCGATATCCTGGATAAATACCAGCTGGCCAAGAGCCGCAAGCAACGTAGAGATCATAATCGCCGTGATACGAATCTTATCTGCCGGGATTCCCATAGAGATCGCGATATTTCTGTTCTGTCCGACCGCATTGATATCGCTGCCGAGCTTCGTCTTTGAGAGGAATGTGATGTAAGCTCCGACGATGGCAATCAGGATTCCTGTTGCGACCGGGACATCTGTAAAGTTTAGGGCAAATTTTACGGTTTCAGATGACATGAGAAGAACCTGGTATGCGATTAGACCGATCACTGCTGAGATCAGACCATACTGCTTTTTCCAGTTCACCGCTGCTTTCTTCTTTCTGCTCTTTAAAAGAGCGCTGATAAGAAGCACAACGATCGTGATGATCAGGATCACATATAAAAATTTCTCAAGAGAAACCGTCCACATCTTATTGATGGCACCCTTTGTCGCGGAATCCAGGTTGATCGGTGTTGTAAGTCCGATTCCGTTTGTCAGGAGCAGCGTCTCGTTCTTTACCGGGATCACCGGTCCGCATAAGAACATGAATACGAGGTCATAAAGTCCTTTCGCGAAGAACCCGACGATCATACCCGTGATCATCTCCTGGCCTTTTGTCCGGTTAAACAGACGTCCGATCAGATTTCCGAAGAATAAGGATAACGGCACGCTCACGATAAATGCCAGTATCAGAGCCGCAACTCCGCTTAAGGAGAAATTGATTGATACGATAATGCCAATCTGGGCTGCCATGGCGCCGAGAACAATACTGAAGTTCATTCCCATGCCTGCCCATACAGGGACGAGAAGTGCAAGGATCAGGATCAGGTTTCTGAACAGTCTTGTTGAAATTTCACCGATAACATAGGACAACGGCTGGTTCGCTAAAATGATTCCGGCGATACAGATCACCACAAACAGAATTGTAACAACATTATCGATCAGGAGCTTCTTGATCAGCGCCCCTGTTCTGTTTTTATGTTTACTCTCCATCATTTCTTTCCTCCTTGCATTTGAGATAACGCATACAGGATGATGCCGTTGCTGACGATCGTTCTGACAACCTCCGATAAGTTTCCTTCCGGAATCAGGCTGTTTGCAACAGGAACCGCAATTGCAAGCATGCTCTGGAACATAATTGTTCCGAGAACTACATTAAATACACTTACACGGCTCGGCGTTGCTCCTCCGATGAGAACTGCGGCGATAGCCGGGAACGCCATCATAAGCGGAGCGTTGTATAGCTGATAGAAACCGAACCCCTGTGCATAGATGATGATTCCGAAGCCGCCGAGAATTGTTGAGATGATCGTTGCCATGGTTCTCATAGAATCGACCTTTACACCATTCGCCTTCGCGAAATTCGGGTTGGATCCGGCTGCCTTCATCATGAGACCCAAATGGCTCTTCATAAACAGTTTTACAAGGATACAGAACACCGCAATCACAAGGATCAATCCCACCGGAATATCGATTCCTCCGATAGAGAATGCCCAGAGCCTATTGAGCGCGCGATCATACCACTCTTCCAGAGTGATCGTTGTACGGAGTCCGTCACCGATCGGCCATACGATGGACGCATTGTTGAACGGAAGTACCAGCCAGCCGATACACATTAACGCAACAACGGAGAAACCGACGTAAGTGGATACCATCATCTCACTGCCCTTTACGCGGTTTACCAACTGGCTGTATGCCAGTCCCGCAAGGACACTAAACGGAATGGAGATCAGCATCGCTGCGAAGATTCCCGGAACACCCTTCATGTTGAACTGAAGACTGATCATACCTGCTAAAAGTCCGCACTCAATGCCTAACGGCAGTGCAAAGTTCATTCCCGTACCGGCCATGATTCCAGGCACCATCGCGAGGGCAAGGACCACGTTGATTCCCACACGGACGATACACTGTGAGATCGTCAGCGGAACCGGAACATTCAAAATAAACATCATAACAATCAGAAGCGCAAGGAATGCCAGAATGATCATCCTCGGAAATCCGAACGCCCGAATTCTGTTTTTAACCTCAGTCATGGTTCTCTCCTCCTTCTCCGGACATCAATAACGCAAAATCTACATTTGGAGAATCCGGTTTCAAAATTCCCTGTACTGTGCCCTGTCCGATGATCGCGATTCGGTCGCAGACGGAACGAAGCTCATTTAACTCACTGGATGTCATTACGATCGTAATTCCCAGTTCTTTGTTGATCTTTACGAGATAATTTAAAAGTACCTGCTTTGCTCCGATATCGATTCCTCGTGTTGGCTCCGATACAAAGAGGAGCTTCGGCTTTGAGAGCAACGCTCTCGCCATGCAGACCTTCTGCTGGTTTCCGCCTGATAATCTTCCGACGATCTGATCCGGACCGGTACAACGGATGTACAGCTCCTTAATCATCTCCTCTGCCTTTTCATCCGACGTTTTCTCATCAAACTGGCTGAAGAATCCGAATTTTTTGAGGAAATTGCGGTTTACCTTCATGTCCGTATAGACCATGTTCATGGCGATGGACTCGTCGAGGAGAAGTCCGACACCCTTTCTGTCCTCTGAGACGAAGGCCATTCCCTTGTTTAATGCCTCGCCCGTCTTCTTGTAATTCAGCTCTTCGCCGTTATAGAGCACGGAACCGGATGACGGGTACATACCGAAGATTCCGTTGGAAATACTTGTCTTTCCATGTCCTGCAAGTCCGCCAATTCCGAAGATTTCTCCACGTCTTACCTTGAAGGAGACATCTTTTGTCTTCTCACCCGGCATATTGACGCGGAAATTCTTTACTTCCAGAATATAGTCGTCCTTGAACTGGCGGTTCACATTGATCATGCTGTCCGCTTCCAGTTTTCGTCCAACCATCATCTCCGCGATTTCATTTTTGTTCGTGTTCTTTGTCTTTTCCTTAAATACCAGCTGACCATCTCTCAGAATGACCACATCGTCCGCGAGCTTCATAACCTCGTCCAGACGGTGGCTGATGAAGATAACGGCAATCCCGCTGTCGGCTACAGACCGGATACATTCGAGGAATTTTTCGGCCTCACTCTCCGTCAGAACCGCCGTCGGCTCGTCAAGTACCAGAAGCTTTAAGTTCTTTTTATCGATCTCTCTCGCGATCTCGACAAACTGCATATGTCCAACCGGAAGCTTGTCTACCGTCGTTTCCGGGTTGATTTCCATTCCAAGGCGTTTTAAGGCTTCGCCTGCCTCCACAACAATCTGATGGTTGTCAAGAAGTTCGTAGCTCTTTCCGGCCACCTTGCTGATTGGTGTGGGAATCAGATTTTCTCTGTTTAATTTAATGTTGCGGGCAACCGTAAAACCGGGAAGCAGCATAAATTCCTGATGAACCATTCCGATTCCGAGAGCCATCGCATCTTCAGGGGATTGTACTTTGACGGTTTTTCCTTCAAAAATAATCTCGCCTTCGTAGCCGCCTGTCTCTCGAATTACGCTCATACCGAAAAGGATGTTCATCAGCGTGGATTTTCCCGCGCCGTTTTCACCTGCCAGAGCAATTACCTGTCCCGGATAAATTTCAAAGTCGACGCCATCCAGAACTACATTTCCTGAAAAGCTTTTTTTAATATTTTTAAAATGAAGGAGCGCTTCTCTGGACATATTCAACCCTCTTTCTTGTGTAATTTCCTATATTTGTGTCATGTGTTTTTAAAAGAACGGGTGCTGCAAAACTGCAGCACCCATTCCGTAACGATCTGTTTTCATACAGTTCCGTTTTTTCTTATTTTATTAGAATTTAATGAACTTACCTAATACAACGAAGAAATTGTCGTAGCTCTTGCCAGTCTCGATATCTGTGTACTGACGAACGCTTACCTCGCCGCCTGCAAGCTCGGAGAAGATCTCTGTGAACTTATCAAGGTCTGCTCTATCTGTGAACTCACCGTTACAGTAAGCGATTGCGTACTCTGTAGCACCGTTGATGAACATAGTGTGCATCGGAGCGCTCCAAGCACCCATACGACCTGTCATATCGTTCTCAGCTAATTTCGCGCTGATCTGTTCTCTCATGTAGTCAACGCTGCCCTTCTTGTCTTCCGGAACTTCGATACCAAGAGCACCCGGAAATGCGTAGAATACGCTTGGGTTATCCGGCATCGGGTAGATAGCCTTGGACTCAAAAACAGCTTTACACATTGGCTCCTGCTGACCTGCGTTTGTTCCGAAGAATGCTGTGTCTGCGCCGTACTCTGCAACCTTACGCGGAACATCCTCGAGGATGTACTGCTGTGTTGCTGCGATGCCTGCATCACTCATCGGATCCGGGGAAGTACCATCTACGAACTGGATTCCGAGTTCCTCACATTTTGCTTTCATGTTGTCATGTCTTGCAATGTTTAACGGCTGTGCCATATGACGCGGGAAGGAGTAATGAACAAGTGTTTTTGCCCCCATCTCTGCCGCTGCCTCTGCAACCTGTGTTCCCATCTCAGCTACATCCGGGTGAAATACAAGGTCAGCTGCTTCACAGATAACGTCCGGAGCTTCACTCGGAACGCCTGCTAAAAGGAGAATGTCAGGACGTTTCTCTTTTACCTTCTCCATAGCTGCTGCGGTACCTTCCATTGCGGTGTTGCAGATGATCGCCTTTACATCCGGATCTGCTGCCATGGAAAGTGCGATGGAGATCGTTGTCTCCTGCTCACTTGCCGCTTTATCCGGGAATGTCTGGTGAATGATCATGTCGCCGTATTTTTCCTTTACGGACTCAGCTGCACGATACTCTTCCTCAGACTGGGATACGGTAGCTGTGATGATACCAATCTTGAAATCTCCCTGTGCTGCCTCTGTCTCACCGGAGCCGGACTCTGCAGCTACCGCTGTTGTATCTGCCTGTGCTTCTGTCGTTGTTGCTGTTGTGGATGATGATCCGCCACATCCTGCGAGGGATACTGTCATAGCTGCCGCCATGATCACTGCTAATGCTTTTTTCATTCTTTGTTCCTCCTCTTTTCGTGTTTATTTAAAATGATAAGCATTTTAATTCTCTTTAGTATTCCAGCATTCCTTTTAACTCAAGCTGGAGCATTTCCCATTCTTTCTGGATGATGCTAACCATGACGCTCTCGTTCGGGGTATGAGGTCCGATGATCTGCGTTCCTGTGCAGACAATATCTGCATCCGGGAAATGTTTGAAGAATGTACCGCACTCATTTCCGCCGTGGGAGACCTCAACCTTGATAGGCTGCCCATAGCGTTTTAAATAGATTCGCTGGATCAGGGCGCTTAAGCGGCTGTCTGATTTATACTCCCACTCGGAAGAACTGGATTCTACCGCAAATCCGGCATGTGCCATTCTCGCGAGACGTCTGCTCTTTTCAATCGTGTATTCTTTCTTGCTGTTGAGTCCGCTTCTGTAGCATACACGGACAGTAACTGTGTCATTGTCTGTGACGATCGTTCCTACGTTTCCGCTTGTCTCCGCAACACCCGGAACTTCCATGTTCATCGCGATCACACCGCTGTCGAGGCTCATCATAAAGTCGATGATCTTTGCGGAACCTTCTGCAGTAAAGCGGGTCTCCGCTTTTTCTGCCTCATCCAGAACCACCTTCACATCCGGATCGCTGATCTTGAATTCCTTCTTTAAGATCTTCTGCCATTCCTGGACCAGATCCTGAAGTTCAGCTTTTTTTTCCTTTGCAATCGTTACAGCCGCCTCTGCCTCACGGCAGATTGCATTATTCTGTAAACCGCCTGTTATGGTTACAAGTTTCGTTCCGGTCCTGTCTTCGGCTGACGCGAGAATTCTTGTGAGAAGGACATTAGCATTTCCGCGCTCCTTCGTGATATCCAGACCACTGTGACCACCCTTTAATCCCTGTACACGGAGCTTTACGGTCTCCTCGTCTGCATTTACCGTTTCTCTCTCTTCCTTGAGATCGAAGCGGACCACCGCAGATCCGGCACATCCTACAACAATTCCTTCATCGCTGCAATCCAGATTGATAATCACACGACCCTGGATCTTCGAAAAGTCGAGTGCCTGGATGCCGCTCATTCCAGCTTCCTCATCAGTTGTCAGGATGACTTCCAGATTCGGATGAACGATCGATTCATCTTCCAGGACACACATTGCGAATGCCACGCCGGTCGCATCATCCGCACCGAGCGTTGTTCCGTCCGCATGAATCCTATCGCCGTCACGCAGGATGTGAATCGGATCTTTTTTGAAATCATGAACCACATCGGCGTTCTTCTCGCACACCATATCCATATGCGCCTGCAGGATCACGGTCGGCGCGTTCTCATATCCCGGGGATGCCGGCTTCTTGATAATGAGGTTGTTCGCCTGATCCTGATAGCATTCAAGGTTTAAGTTCTTTGCGAAATTGTAGATGTAATCACTGATTGCCTTTTCGTTTTTAGAACCGTGCGGGATCTGGCAGAGATCGCTAAAAATTTCAAGCACACGCTTCGGTTCCAATCCTTCAAGACACGATGCCATAGCCATATGGTATGTACCTCCCTTTCATTCACTAATCAATCGATATTGTCATGAATTTATCATACATATATCTATGTATCCGCTGTTGTATATATCAAATTATAGGGTATTCGCCCGTGTTTTGTCAATTTAATTCTGCTTTTGTCACACAATTTGTGGAATATATCTAATTTCATTTTTTGTTTTTGTATAATATTCACAAGTCTATCTTTCTTTCATTCTTTTGTTGTTTTATCTGTAATTCTATGATAGAATTTGATGTATACATCTCAAAACAGGAGTACAATACTATGGCAAAAACAAACCTGAAAACTCTCGCCTATAACAGTATCCGCCAGAAGATCGTCGCCTGCGAATATGCCCCTGGGACATTTCTGAATGAGGAATTTCTCACCGAGGATCTTAACCTCAGCCGCACGCCAGTCCGGGATGCCTTAGGCCGTCTGGAGCAGGAAGGTCTCATACAGATCCGCCCCAAGCGCGGAATTATGGTCACCGGACTTTCCATTAACGATATCAACATGATCTTCGAGATGCGCATGCTCTACGAGCCCTATGTGATCTTAAATTACGGTTCCCTGATGCCGGAGAAGAAACTGGCAGAGTTTTATAATATTTTCTGTAATACAAAAATCAATGAAAACTTCGCTGAGAAAAAAGATTACTACTATGATCTCGATACCGATTTTCACTCCATGATTATCCATTCCTGCCCAAATATTTATATCCACCAGAATTACAATCTGATCAGCACCCAGGATATCCGTTTCCGTCATATGACAGGAGATTGTTCGGTTTCCCGCCTGGAGGAAACTTTTAAAGAACACCTAGCGATCATTACACCCTGTATTCAGAAAAACTGGGAAGAAGCTGCGGAAAAGATGCGGATTCATATTCAGGAATCAAAGAAAGCTGCTTTTAACCTCGTGTTTACGAATAACGTAGGGATGATGACATTCTAAACTCACAGACGTTTTTGCAGACTGAGGTTCTATTCTTTTATTTACCCTAAGCTGGCAGGCGTTTATACATTTTTGTCTGTGTGGCACTATTGACACCCAGGTTTCGTGCAAGTATATACTTTTGCTTATCATTTTCATAAATCATTTTCCACCTCTAAAAGAGTGGTTTGTTTGTGTTAAGATTATAAGCCCACTATTATCAGGTCAGTGTCTTAAGATGCTGACCTTCTTTTTGCGGTTACAAGAATCCTGCTTACGCAGTCTTCCCACCGCTCCGTTCATGGCATTCTGTGCTTGACTGTCGCTACCTTTCAAGGAACGTGGATACTCTTGTCACAAACACAAAAAGTCTCATATTTTTTTCATTTAAAATTCAAAGCATTGAGCAACATTCCTGTTGCCTAAATATACAAATGATATCTATGTATAATTTTTTATATTTGACTCAATCATACATAAGTAAATCATAAATGACTATTTTGTATTTGACTGGATTATTTTTATCATCTATAATTGAGATGTAACCATTCAATCCTGCGTTGGTTTGTGTGCAAGAACATTTTGATGCACACGCAAATCTGTTTTTACTAAACTCATATATGGCCGGAGGTGAAATCATGTTCATTGGAAGAGAAAGAGAGCTATCCTCTCTTGAAAAACTATATCGATCGGATAAATTTGAATTTGCAGTTGTCTACGGACGACGCCGGGTTGGAAAAACCGCATTGCTCAGCCATTTTATTAAAGATAAAAATTCTATTTATTTTATGGGAATTGAAAGCAACGCAAAGCAGAACCTTGAAAACTTTAGCAGAAGTATTCTGGAATCAGACAGTCGTAATCCTGCTGAATCTGTCTTTCTTACCTTCCAGTCAGCATTAGAGTATGTTTTTAGACGTTCAGAACAGGAACGGATCATCCTTGTTATTGATGAATATCCTTATGTTGCACGATCATCAAAAAGCTTTTCTTCTGTACTCCAGCTGTTAATCGACCAATATAAAGATCGCTCAAAACTCATGCTGATCCTCTGCGGTTCCTCCATGTCTTATATGGAGGATCATGTGCTGGCATATAAAGCCCCCCTGTACGGGCGACGAACCGCACAGTTTAAGATCTTACCCTTTAACTTTTTTGAAACATGCCGCTATTTCAGAAATTTTTCTCCATCTGACTGTGCCCTGATTTACGGGATTGCCGGTGGAACCCCGCAATATCTTCTTCAGATGGATGATTCCATGAGTGTTGATGAAAACATAAAAAATACATTTTTAAATTCATCCTCCGCCCTCTTCGAGGAACCTGAAAATCTTCTCAAACAGGAAGTACGCGAACCATCGCTATATAACGCAATTATCTCAGCGATTGCTTCCGGTGCTTCCAAGCTATCGGAAATCAGCACAAAAGTCGGCGAAAACAGCAGCACCTGTACTGCTTATTTAAAAAATCTGATCTCTCTGGGACTAATTCACCGCGAAACACCTTACGGGGAAAAGAACTCCAAAAAAACAATTTACACGGTTGAGGACAACATGTTCCGCTTCTGGTACCGGTTTATTCCTGATAATGCCTCCCTGATCGTCCGCGGCGCATCTGATCTGGCCTATCAGAGGATCAGACCTCAGCTTTCCGACTATATGGGAAAAATCTTTGAAGATATCTGCACCCAATATTTATGGCAGCTGCTCTTAAATGGAAAATCTCCTGTTTTCTTCAAGGAGCTTGGGCGTTGGTGGGGAACTGATCCAGCCACACATGCGCAAACAGAAATCGACATCATGGGAGAACAGGACAAGAATACAGCCTTGTTTTGCGAATGCAAATGGACAAACGATCTCGTTGATTTCGGTGTTCTCGAGCTTCTTGTCCATCGAAGCCAGCTTTTCCACTACAACTCCACACATCTGTTTCTGTTTTCGAAAAACGGTTTTACAAGTGGATGTACGGAAATGGCCGAAAAACTCGGAAACGTGACTCTCGTCTCCTATTCAGATATCTATGGCAGTTGTCAATAGGCAAATCACCCCATTTTTTATAGAATGTGCCTTTTTTGTAACAGGGAATTTCACAGAATTCCCTGTTACGCAAGAATAAAGGGAGATCCGTTATCCTTCGGATCTCCCTTTGATATTTCTTATAGTCTCGTCCCGATCAACTCCGTCAGCTCCTCCAGTGTCGCAACCGAATTGATCTCATTTCTTAATGCCGCAGAATTCGGATACCCGGCGGTATACCAGGCGACGTGCTTCCGCATCTCCCGCATTCCCGCCAGCTCGCCTTTAAACTCCATCATCATCTGGCCATGCCGCAGGATCATGGCTTTCAGTTCCTCCACGGAAGGTCTCGGGAGAAGCTCGCCCGTTTCGAGATAGTGGGTGATCTGCTTAAAGATCCACGGATTTCCCTTCGCACCCCGGGCCACCATGATCCCGTCACAGCCCGTCCCCTCCACAAGGCGCTTCGCATCCTGCGGTGTAAAGACATCTCCGTTTCCGATTACCGGGATCTTCACAGCTTTTTTGACCTCGCGGATGATATTCCAGTCAGCTTTTCCAGAGTAATACTGCTCTCTCGTTCTACCATGGACAGCCACCGCCGCCACACCGGCACTCTCGGCGATCTTTGCGATCTCCACGGCGTTGATGCAGGTATCGTCAAAGCCCTTGCGGAATTTCACAGTCACCGGCTTTTTCACCGCTTTCACGAGTTTCGTGAGGATTTCCTCCACCAGCTTCGGATTTCTCATAAGGGCAGAGCCTTCACCATTCTTAACGATCTTCGGCACCGGGCAGCCCATGTTGATATCGAAAATATCGTATGGACCATCCTCCAGGCTCGCCGCGATATCCGCTACAATATCCGGATCAGAGCCAAAAAGCTGCAGGGACACGGGACGCTCCCGCTCATCCACCTTTAAGAGCTCCTGAGTATTTTTATTCTTGTAGAGGATCGCCTTCGCGCTCACCATCTCCATGCACACCAGACCTGCTCCCTGCTCCCTGCAG
Source organism: Clostridium sp. AM25-23AC (assembly GCF_003435125.1). NCBI lineage: Bacteria > Bacillati > Bacillota > Clostridia > Eubacteriales > Clostridiaceae > Clostridium > Clostridium sp. AM25-23AC. The sequence goes on from NZ_QWGI01000023.1 coordinate 19,799, forward strand.
AGGATCCGGTACGGCATGTCCGTCACGCCCGCCATCGGGGCGAGGATCACATTGTTTTCAAGTTCCACATTTCCGATTTTTAACGTCATTGAATCAAAACTCCCTCTGCGTTTACGTACCGTCCGTCCGGCGCATAAGCGTTGGTTAACATGTCTCCGTCTGGTTTCTGGAAGTAATACCAGCTGCCCTGAGAGTTGACCCATCCGTATGCCATCGTTCCGTCCGTGTTCAGGAAATAATATTTTCCTTCTTTCAAGAGCCAGCCCGTCTGCATAGCTCCTTTGCTGTTTAAATAGTACCAGTTTCCATTGACATTCTGCCAGCCGGTCTGCATGATTCCATACATATCCAACAGATATGTCTTTCCATCTACATAGCCCCACTGACTCGAGACCGGATTTCCGTCCGGCTTATATAAGGCCCATTTCCCGTCAGCCCGCTGTCTCCAGCTGCCGCCGCGGTAGGTATTGTGGATGTAGATCGTGCTGTTTTCTGTTTTTGCGTACTGCTGTGCCGCCTCGTTTCCCGGGCCTTTCGAGTACACGTAATCTTTCTCGCTGTCGAGTCCGCCGCCCGGATTGGAACCGGACGCTCCGGGGCCGACATTGGAAGTCCAGCCGTTGTTGTAGGCCGGGTTGTTTTCCGGCTGCTCCCGATAATATATGATATCGTGATCCTCCATGCCCGGACCAATGTTGAAAGCATAGGGAGTCATTCTCGCAGCACCCAGAACTGTTATGCCGAAAAGCGCGGCGCCGACAGTCTTGATAACCGCTGTCTTCATATCTTTCCACGCGTTTTTATGATTCAGACATTCTGTATTGTTTCTGATCTTATTTATTCTGTTTTTTCGATCCATTCTTCTCATACCGTGTCCTCCGATACGGGATATTTTTTTCGCTTCTCCATCAGTAAAACCAACCATTAACAGTTGCTGTGGGGATTCAAAAGCAAAAACAAATTTTATTCTCCCTCTTTTTCCAGCTGGTCTTCCAGCTTGCCGCCGAGAAATACCACGCGGTAGAATAACTCCAGGGATTCTAAAAGTTCTTTCTTTTCTCTCTGGTACTGGCGGATCTTAAGGCCGCTGCCGATCTCATCGAAGAGATAATCCTGGTCCTCCGCCTCCACGCGGAACTCGAGGTTTCCTTCCGGGGTAAATTCAAGGAAGAGAATGCCGCCTACGTCCTCGGTGAAGAGAACGCACATGATCTGCAGTTCCTTTTTGATGTTTTCCGGGAGAAGTTTGAATTTCTCGTTGAAGTAATATTTCTGCTGGTATGAGTTTGCACCGCAGAGAATGATGTTTTCCTGTTTATTGTTGTTTTCTGCCATGATATATGTTTGCTCCGTTTCCTGTTATATCGTGTGATTTTTCTCTTTATTGATTCGTTATCTAAGTTCTAATGCATATTTAATTCTTTATTTTATATAACCTGTCCATGGTTTCAGCATTTTTGAAGTTTAACTGCTTTAGAAAAAATTACAGGTATTTTAAAATATCAGATATCGAATCAATATGGTAATCCGCCTTGCTCTGATCGAACCCGAACCGGTCATCTTTGAGTCCAGCGATCGACATTCCGGCCCGGTATGCAGCCTCGATCCCCACAGTGGAATCTTCCACGACAAAGCACTCATCCTCACGGATTCCCAGAGTATCCGCTGTATAGTGGTAGATCTCCGGATTCGGTTTGCTCTGTTTAAACTGCTTTCCACTGACGATCAGGTCAAATTCCGGGCGCATGCCCACCTCCTCCACGATCCTCGAGATCAGCTTCGGACCTGTGGAGGATACCAGCGCGACTGTATAGCCGCGGCGCTTTAATTCCTGCACTGTGGTCTTCATCTCCGGGCGGAAGATCTTCCGATAATCGATCCGGCTGTAAATGTCTCTTTCGGCCCACTCTTTGATCAGTGTTTCCCAGATCTCACCGTTGTCTACGGCCCGCTCCATGACCATCCAGCTATCCTGCCTGCTGCGGCCCACCATCGGGTTGATATCTTCCATTGTGACCGCCGGATTCTTCTCTCTCGCGAATTCCAGCAGATATTTCATGTATACAAATTCACTGTCTACCATAACACCGTCCATATCAAAGAGGACTGCGCGGATCGGGCGTGTGATTTTCATGTGTATTCCTTTCTAATGACCTGACAAAATAGTTTCTGTGTTTTTCTCGCTCTCGTTCCAGTCAGGAATGACGCACAGCGAATTTTACTGGTTTAAATTGTTTTATCATAAGGATCTTAATCCGACTCCCCATAATACAGAAAAGGCGGCTTAAGTGTAAGCCGCCTATATTCTATCGTATTTCCCTCTATTTTGCAAGAATCCCGCGCATTTTCAGGTAGTCTACCACGCACTCCACCATATCATCGTAGGAAAGTTTCGTGGTGTTGATCATCAGATCATAGTTCTCAAGATTCTCCCAGCTCTTTCCGGTATAGTAGCGGTAATAGTCGCGGCGCTCCCGGTCGATCCGCTTAATATTCTTTAAGATATCTTCCTCCGGGAAGTATCCTTTCTCACGGACTTTGTTGATCCTCTCCTCGATCTCCGCATACACAAAGAGCCGGACAAGGTTTTCAGTTCCGTCGAGGACATAGTCGGCGCAGCGGCCGATAATAATACAGGATTCTTCCTGAGCCAGTTTCCGGATGACCGATGACTGGAACCGGAACAGGTTGTCAGATGAGATCAGGTCAGATCCCAGAGACGGGGTTCCGTTTTCCGGAATCAGAGAGTGGATGATCCGGTATAACAGCTTATTTCCGGCTTTTTCATCGGCAAGGTGGAAATAGCTCTCGCGGATCCCGCTCTCCTCGGAGGTCATCTTTAAGATCTCCTTATCGTAAACATGAAGTCCAAGGCGCTCGCCGAGACGTTTCGCCATCTCCGCTCCGCCGCTTCCATACTGTCTTCCGACCGTGATCACAAATTTCTTATTCTCCGCCATAAATGCCTCCTTCTTCCCCTCCCGCCTCTCGGCAGATGTACCTGGAAAAATCATGGGAATGCTTTTTATTCTATCTGTATTTTACCATATATAGTTTGAAATTTTAAGTCTTTTTTATAATATTTTCGCTGTTTTTCAGCTCCTTCGTAAGTTTCACAATTACAAAATACAGGCATATAACTCATGTCTTTACAAGCAATGTCGGATATCCCAGCTTTCGAAGTTCCTGCTCCTGCCGCACTGCATTTTCCATATTCCGGAATGCCCCGGCGCGGACATAATAAAGTCCGTCCTTAAACGTCATAAACGCAGGGAATCCCTGGGATTTCAGGTGCTCCACTTCCCTCTCCGCGTTGGCTCTTACCCGATAGATCCCGGTCTGAACCATATAAAAGCCCGGCATCTCCTCGCCTGCCGTCTGCTTTTCCAGCTCCGCAAATGTCTGCACGATCCCATCCGCGATGGCATCCGCGGTCCGGCTCATGTTCTCATCGAAGAAGTCATTGTCCTTCTCATTGTCGATAAATCCAACTTCCACAAGAACCGCCGGAAGTGCTGTATCCCTGAGGACCACAAGATTCGGCCTCTCACTGATTCCAAGGTCGTTCCAGCCCACCGCCGCAAGCTTTTTGTTGATATTCTCCGCAAATGTCTCCGCATCGCCACCTCTCCCAAAGATCAGGCTCAGAGTTCCGGAAGCAGACCCCGGCACCGCCATGGCATTCCGATGGATCGACAAAAACAGATCCGCCGTGGAGCTGTTCCCGATCTGCGCCTTCTCATATGGACTGTTGTATACATCGCCGACTCTCGTGTACTCCACCCGGACCCCCCGGCGTTCCAGGGCATTTCCGATATCATAAGACAACGCCAGCGTATCGTCCTTCTCCCGTCTGTTCCCATATACCGCCCCCGGATCACTCCCGCCGTGACCCGGATCAATGATGACACTGTTCTGCTTTGCCAAAATTATTCTCCTTTTTCATAAATTTTATGATATGATACAATCATTGAGTCCAAAATCTGCGCTGTCTGGATACCCACAGCGATTTTTTGAATGAATGATCGGATACCTTATCATATTCCCGTATCATCAGACCTGCGCCATCCATGTCTTAAAACTTTCCCTGGCAATCACACGAAAGGATCTCTTTACACCATGTTAATCGTATTCAACCAGATGGTGAGTCTCTTTCTCTTAATGCTCACCGGCTATCTCGCCAACCGATCCGGCGTGATCGATAAGACTTTTGAGTCGAAGGTCTCCCGGTTTATCGTCAATATCTCCCTGCCCGCGACGATCTTAAACGCAGTCACGGGATCTGATATGGCCCATGACCGGGAGATGCTGCCGATCTTTGTGGCGGCGGTCTCCATCTTCCTGGTGGCCCATGTGATCTGCCACTTTATTCAGAAGACCATCCGCTGGAACACGACATATGAACTCATGTTAAACTACAGCAACCTGGGATTCATGGGAATCCCGATCATCTCCACGATTTACGGTGGGGAGTATGTGCTGCATGTTTCGATCTTCATGATGACATTTAACCTGAGTCTTTTTAGTTACGGAGTGTATCTGCTGTCAAAAGATGACGCAAAAAATACTGCTGCGGCTGCTGTTTCTGAAGTGCAGGCTGCCGCTCCAGAAAACAGCGGTTCTCAGAAATCCTCCGGGTTCAACGTCAAAAGGCTTCTCTCCCCCGGGATCCTCTCCGCATTCCTCGCCATCGGCATTTATCTTCTCGATATCCGCCTCCCGCAGCATGCGGTCAGCCTGTTTTCTACCATTGGTGTCACAACAACACCGCTTGCGATGATCGTCATCGGTTCCACTCTGGCCGGAGTGAAGTTTTCCACGGTGTTTACCGATAAGGAATTGTATCTCTTCTCCTTCCTGAAGCTCCTGGTTCTCCCGATGATCACCTTTTTCGTCCTGAGATTCTTTATCAAAGACCGTACATTATTGGAGATCTCCACGATCCTCTCCGGCTGCCCTATTGCTGGAAACGTGTCCATGCTCTGTATGGAATACAACCAAGATGTCACCCTGGTGTCGAAAGGGATCTGTATCTCCACTCTGCTGTCCATGATCTCGATCCCGATCGTGTCGGCATTGGTTGCGATCTTATAAATATCTCTGCCTCAGGCCATCCAACAATTGGTTGGAAATTCCTGCGGCAGATTAAAAAACGCTGTTTTTGCAGCAAAAAGGACATCTGAACCAGAAATACCCTCGTATCTCTCGTTCAGATGTCCTTTTTATTTTTCGTATGTATTCCTATTCCTGTACCTGCACGCCTCGTGGACCTACATGGGTGGCGAATACCACCTGGGTACTGGTCTTGCCGAACTTCTGGAGCTGGCCGAGGAAGCTATCGAGCTGCATTGTGCTCTCGAAGGCAACCTTCATGATCACGGAGTATTCTCCGGTAACGCTGCTGCACTCTAAGATGTTCGGGATTCCTTCCGCGTAGTTATAGAATTTCTGCTTGTCCTCCGGAAGCACGTTGAGGTTGATGAAGGCGAGGATGTGATATCCAAGCTTCATCGGATCGATCTGTGCCTGGTAGGATGTGATGATTCCATCTTTTTCCAGTTTTTCAATTCTTGCTGAAACCGCCGGGGAAGAAAGGAATGTCTTCTCCGCGATCATTTTCAAGGACGCTCTCGCGTTATGCTGCAGGATCTGCAGAATCTCCCTGTCAATATGATCCATAATTATCTCCTTTGTTCCGGTTTTCAAGTATATTTAGCTGTGTCATATGCCCGGAACTCCTTATCTATATACAGATAACCGTTCAGCCGCGCCGCATCCCTACGGCAGACATCTGTGATATCCAGACCACCAAACGATTCCTGCGTTCATGTTTTATCTATGCTGCCCGACCGTATTTTCACGGATCCAGCACTGTTTTAAAGGCACCCGGCTGCTGTCAGTCTGGTATTTCAGATCTCCCCGTGGAACACTTCCGCCGCCGGACCTGTCATAAATACAGTGTCCTTTTCTCTGTCCCAACGGATCAGAAGGTCGCCGCCGAGCAGTGTCACGCGGACTTCATCGTCAGTAAGACCGTTTAAGATGCAGGCGACCGCCGTCGCGCAGGCACCTGTTCCGCAGGCAAGAGTCTCTCCGGAACCACGCTCCCAGACACGCATATTTACATGTCCGCGGTCTACGATCTCCACGAATTCCGTGTTGGTGCGGTCCGGGAATTTTTCGTGGACTTCAAAGGACGGGCCGATCTTTTCGATCTCCATATCCTTGATTCCATCCATAAATACCACCGCGTGGGGATTTCCCATGGACACGCCGGTAAAACGGTACTCTTTTCCATCCACCGTGATCGGCTCCCCGATCTCGGAGGTCTGCACCGGACGCCCCATATCCACCGTCACAAGCTCTACCTTGCCGTCTTTTAATTTCATAGACAGATGCTTGATTCCGGATGCAGTCTCCACGTCGATCTCCGTCTTATCCACGATTCCGTGGTCATAGGCGTATTTTCCGACACAGCGAATCCCATTTCCGCACATGGCACCCCGGGATCCATCCAGATTGTACATGTCCATCTGGCAGTCCGCAACCCTTGACGGCTTAATTAAAATCAATCCGTCCGATCCGATTCCGAAATGGCGGTCGCTGACCATCTTTGCCGTCCCGCAGGGATCTTCCACAGTCTCTTCAAGACAGTTTACATAAACATAATCATTTCCGATGCCCTGCATCTTCGTGAATTTCATATTTTCTCTCCTATATGCTCCATCCCCTGTGCGAGGATCGTCTGGATGTGACCGTCCGCAAGAGAGTAGAGAACGCTCTTTCCTTCCCTGCGGAACTTGACAAGGCGCATCTGCTTCAGGATCCGAAGCTGGTGGGAGATCGCAGACTGTCCCATTCCGAGAAGACTTGCAATATCGCACACACATAACTCCGACTGGCTGAGTGCATACAGAATACGGATCCTTGTGGAATCGCCGAATACCCGGAAGAATTCCGCAAGATTCTGGAGCTCCTCGCCTTCCGGCATCACGTCCATCACCCGTTTTACCACCTTGTCGTGGACATGAATAAACTCACAGTGCGGGGCGATCTTTTCGTCCTCTCTGATACCCATGTTCCTGCTCCTTTACTGCTGCTGCCGCAGGTCATACGGACAGCAGTTCTTTCCACGCAGTTAGCGCACGAGAAGTTTGCTTACTTCGTACTGCTCCTCCGGGATGTCTTTCTTCATATTCAGTGCCTCCTGGATATCGAAATCCACGAACTTGCCGTCCTTGTAGGCTACGATACGGTTGCTCTTTCCTTCCGCCAGAAGTTCTGCAGCTCTCGCACCCATGATGGACGCGTAAACACGGTCCTTACAGGTCGGTGTACCGCCTCGCTGGATGTGGCCAATGATGGTGGCACGGGTCTCGATACCTGTCGCCGCCTCGATCCTTCTTGCCATGGAAGTGGAGTGTCCGATTCCTTCAGCGTTGATGATGATGTGATGCTTTTTGCCGCGCTTTCTGTTCTCAATGATCCGGTTGATCAGGTACTGCTCATTGCCGTCGTAGCGCTCCGGAAGGAGAATATCCTCCGCGCCGTTGGCAATACCGCACCAGAGAGCGATATATCCGGCATTTCTTCCCATAACCTCGATGATACTGCAGCGCTCATGGGAGGTGGAAGTATCACGGACTTTATCGATGGCTTCCATCGCTGTGTTTACAGCGGTATCGAAACCGATCGTATAGTCGGTACAGGCGATATCAAGGTCAATGGTTCCCGGAAGACCGATCGTGTTGATTCCGAGAGCGGAAAGCTTTCCGGCACCGCGGAAGGAACCGTCTCCTCCGATCACAACGATACCATCGATACCATGTTTCTTACATACCTCAGCGCCACGCTTCTGGCCTTCCTCAGTTGTGAACTCCTCACAGCGGGCTGTGTAAAGGATCGTACCGCCGCGGTTGATCGTGTCCGCAACGCTGACGCTGTCCATATCTACGATTTCTTCCTGAAGGAGTCCGGCGTAGCCACGCATGATTCCTTTTACCTTCAGGCCTTTATTGATAGCGGTTCTTACAACCGCACGGATTGCCGCATTCATTCCAGGGGCATCTCCGCCGCTGGTCAATACTCCGATCGTTCTGACTTCTTTCTTTGACATATGGGTTTCCTCCATAAAAAAATTCTGTCAATCATTCGCCGTACACGTCCTTATTTTAATGTAACTGCTCAGTTTTTTCGCAGTCACATGCAAAAATCCATTCCGGATCGACTTCGCCGATGGGATTTTTGCCTTCCAGCCAATGTTCTCTTACGGTCAGCGCAGTGAATGCACAGACCTACCAAACAGTTACATTTTAATACACTTTGCCCTTCTTTTCAATGACCTTTTGCACAACTTTGACATTTTTTTCACCAAGGATCTTATACAGGCGGTTCAGAAGATCCGGCCCTGCGAGGACTGCCCAGTTTTCGGAAAGTCTGCGCATTTTCCGTTCTTCTTTTAAATACATAATGACCCGGTCTTTTCCGTCGGAATCACGGAGTGCCGCCATGACATCGTCGATGTGGCTCGCGTAGAATGCCTGATTTTCGAACTGAAGCCAAAGCTCATTCGGGATATCGGTGAACGGGATCACTTCCTCACAGATCAGCTTTCCTACCGGGTCATCACCGATGGACGCCCGGCCGCGGATAAACACCTTGTTTTCCTCGGTGAACGCCTGACGGTTCTTCTCGTAGATCTTCGGGAACACGAGAACTTCCACCGTTCCCACAAGATCCTCAACGGTGATGAATGCCATGAGCTGGTTCGTCTTTGTAGTCTTCACCTTTTTCGACGTGATCATTCCGCCGATGACCACATTGGAATTATCCTCCACAATGGTCTTTCCGACCTCATCCACAACGAAATCGGAAGTTCTCGCCGTCACATTTTTCTCCCAGAGTTCCCGGTATTCCTCCATCGGATGACCGCTGACATAGATGCCGATGGTCTCCTTCTCGAATGCCAGAAGTGTCTGCTTGTCATACTCGCCCACATCCGGGAACGTGATATGGAAGTTGTCCTTTTCCTCCTCCGGGGCGATGTCAAAGAAGCTCATCTGGCCTTCCATGACCGTCTTTTTCTCTTTTGACTTGCTCTCCAGAAGGTCACCGGAGACAATAAGCTTCTGCTTTCTCGTTCCCGGAAGTGTGTCCAGGGCACCAGATTTAATGAAGCTCTCCAGCGTTCTCTTATTGACTTCCTTGTTGGACATTCTGGACACAAAATCATCGAGGTTTTTGAAGAGACCGCCGCTCTCACGCTCGGCGATGATCACGTCCACCACGGCCCGGCCCACACTCTTGATGGCGGAAAGTCCGTAACGGATACCGTTTCCGGATACGGAGAAGCCGCTGTATCCCTCGTTGATATCCGGCGGCAGGATCGGGATTCCCATGTTCCGGCAGGCGAGAATGTACTCGGAGACCTTCGTGGTGTTGTCCATCACGGAGGTCATGAGCGCCGCCATGAATTCCTTTGGATAATAATATTTTAAAAACGCGGTCTGGTATGCAACCACCGCATAGGCCGCCGCATGGGACTTGTTGAAGGCGTACTTTGCGAAGTCCGTCATGTCATCGTAAATCTGGTTTGCCGTCTTCTCGTCGATCCCGTTGGCGATACAGCCCTTTACGCCCTCTTCCTCATTTCCGTAAACAAAGTTCTGGCGCTCCTTCGCCATGACCGCCGCCTTTTTCTTCGACATGGCACGGCGCACAAGGTCGCTTCGGCCGAGGGTATATCCGGCGAGATCTCGGACGATCTGCATGACCTGCTCCTGGTAGACGATACAGCCGTAGGTCGGCTTTAAGATCGGCTCCAGCTGCGGGCAGGTGTAGGTGATGGATTCCGGGTCATTCTTTCCCTTTAAATATTTCGGAATAAAGTCCATTGGACCCGGACGGTACAGGGAGATTCCGGCTATGATATCCTCCAGGGTAGTCGGCTTCAATTCCTTCATGAAGGTCTTGAAGCCGCCGCTTTCCAGCTGGAACACGCCCTCGTTCTTTCCTGTTCCGAGAGAATCCATGACCTTTTTATCATCATAATCGATGTGCTCGAGATCGAGCTTCACACCGCAGTTCTTTTCGATCATCTTCACCGCGTCCTGGATGACAGTGAGTGTGCGGAGTCCCAGGAAGTCCATCTTTAAAAGGCCCAGTTCTTCCAGCGTCGTCATCGTAAACTGGGTCACGATGGTGCCGTCGGCACCTCTCGATAACGGGACATACTCGTCAATGGAGGTCCTGGAGATCACGACGCCCGCCGCGTGCATGGAGGTGTGGCGCGGGAGTCCTTCCAGTCGCTTTGACATGTCGATGAGCTTTCTTACCTGCTCATCTGAATCATATAGCGCCTTTAATTCCGGGTTTTTCCTGAGTGCCAGGTCCAACGTGATATTTAATTCCGCCGGGACCATCTTCGATACCTGGTCGCAGAGGCTGTAGGGCAGGTCCATGACGCGCCCCACATCGCGGATCACGCCGCGGGCCGCCAACGTACCGAAGGTAACGATCTGCGCCACCTGATCCTTCCCGTACTTTTCCACAACGTAGTCGATAACTTCCTGACGGCGCTCGTAGCAGAAATCCACGTCGATATCGGGCATGGATACTCGTTCCGGGTTCAGGAAACGCTCAAAGAGGAGCTGGTACCGGATCGGATCGATATCTGTGATTTTTAAGCAGTACGCCACGATACTTCCCGCCGCAGACCCCCGCCCCGGTCCCACAGCGATCCCATGGGATTTCGCGAAGTTGATGAAATCCCACACGATCAGGAAGTAGTCCACGTAGCCCATGCTCTTGATGGTTCCGAGTTCATAATCCAGGCGGGCGCGGAGCGTTCCGTCATCATTCGGATAGCGCATCGCGAAGCCCTCATCGCAGAGGTGGTTTAAATAGCCCCAGGAATCGTAGCCCTCCGGCACATCGAATCTCGGAAGTTTTGTGACACCAAACTCGATCTCCACGTTGCAGCGCTCCGCGATCTTGTGGGTGTTCTCGATGGCTTCCGGGGCGTATGGGAAGAGTCTACGCATCTCCTCCTCGGACTTCACATAGTACTGTCCGCCCTCGTAGCGCATACGGTTCTCGTCGGAGACTTTTTTCCCTGTCTGGATACAGAGCAGAATGTCGTGGGCCTCCCAGTCCTCGGCGTTGATGTAGTGGCAGTCGTTTGTCGCCACAAGCGGGATATTTAATTCTTTTGAGAGGCGCATGATCCCCTGATTTACCTGGCGCTGCATCGGAATACCGTGGTCCTGGAGCTCTAGGAAATAGTTGCCATCGCCGAAGATCTCCAGGTGGCGTTTTGCAGCCGCCTTCGCGTCCTCGTAGAGACCTTTTTCCAGATATCTCGGGACTTCACCGGCAAGGCAGGCGCTTAAGGCGATGATTCCCTCGTGGTACTCCCGCATGACCTCCTCATCGATCCTCGGTTTATAGTAGAAGCCGTCCACAAAGCCCTTGGAGACGATCTTCATCAGGTTCTGGTATCCTGTATTGTTTTCCGCGAGGAGGACCAGATGGTAGTAGCGGTCCTCGCCGTGGACAGTCTCACGGTCAAATCTTGAACCCGGGGAGACATACACCTCGCAGCCGATGATCGGTTTGACCCCGGCCGCACGGGCTGCCCGGTAAAAATCGATCACCCCATACATGACACCGTGATCGGTGATCGCCATGCTGTCCATGCCAAGCTCTTTTGCCCGCGCCGCCAACTCTCCGATTTTACTGGATCCGTCCAAAAGACTGTACTCTGTATGGACATGCAAGTGTGTAAATGCCATCTGTCTCCTCCGTATTTTTTATCATCAATTGCAAAAGGACTGTCACCCCGAAAGGCGGCAGTCCCGTAATGTCGCTATATACAGACATGCTTCTTAGTTGTTGCTTAAATATTTCTCAATATCGTTTACTGCTTTCTCTTCGTCCACTCCGTCCGCTGTCACGACCACCTGCTCGCCGACCGGAAGATCAAGCGTCATCATGCCCATGATACTCTTGGCATTGATCTTTTTGTTGTCGCTCTGGACGTAAATTGTACTCTCATAGCTGCTTGCAAGCTGCACTAACATCGCAATCGGTCGAGCCTCCAGACCAGAAGCAAGTTCGATAGTCACCGTACGTTTTGTCATAATAATCCTCCTCAATTGCACAAAGAATGGCGCTTACTAGTCTCCATTCACGTTTCGGTTCCCTGTTCCCGCAGTTTCTCCGCCATCTCACCAAGCTTCCTCAATCGATGGTTGACACCCGATTTTCCAACCGGCGGTTCCAGGTCTTCGCCCAGTTCCTTCAGCGTCGCTTCCGGTTTTAAAAGTCTTGCCTTTGCAATCTGCGCAAGACCATCTGGAAGACTTTCAAAGCCTACCGTGTCGCGGATAAACTCGATATCCTCGATCTGCTTCACAGCGGCTGACACTGTTTTGTTGATGTTTGCCGTCTCGCAGTTGACCTGGCGGTTGACATTTCCGCGCATCTCTTTCAGGATGCGGATGTTCTCCAGTTCCATCAGTGACAGATGGGCCTCCATCACATTCAGGATATCCACGATCTGGCTCCCCTCTTTAATATATACCACATAATAGCGTTTGCGGATGACAATTTTTGCATCAATGTCAAACGTTGCCATAATGGACTGGATCTGGCGGGCTTTCGCATCTGTCGCGCAGACGATCTCAAAATGGTAAAACTTCTCCGGATCACTGATGGAGCCGGATGCAAGAAAAGCGCCGCGCAGAAATGCCCTGCGGCAGCAGGGGTTCTGTACGACCACATTTCCCACAACGGAAAGATTCTCTCCGACCTCTCCGTCCTCCGTAAGAAGTTTTGTGGCTTTCAATACGCGGAGTGCATCCTCATGCTGTTTCACACAGACTGAATAGATCCTGTTTTTTCCCAGGTGCGCATTCCGCCGTATAGAGATATCAGTTTCTATATTAAATGTTTTTCTCAATAATGTAAAGCACTTTCTGGCAACTGTCACATTTTCCGTGTGGATCTTGATGCTGTAATGATCGTCCCCGGAGATCTGGATTCGTCCGCAAAGGCTTAAAATCGCCGCAATTTCGGCGATCTGGCAATGCCTTGCCGGACTCATATGCCTGGAAAGCTCTTCCTTGATCCTGGAAGAAAAAGACATACTTACTTTCCTCCATCCTTCCCCGCGTCCCTGTGTTCCAGCCGGATCTCGTACCGCCCGGACTCCGTCAGACGCTTAAATACTTCTCCTGCGATCGTCACCGAACGATGGCGTCCGCCGGTGCATCCGATCGCGATCACGAGCTGCGTTTTTCCTTCCTGTTCATATTTCGGAATCACGAATTCCAGAAGATCATTCAGTTTCTTTAAGAACTCTTCCCCGGTACCACCCTGCATCACATAGTCCTGTACCGCCTGCTCCGTTCCCGTATGGAACCGGAGTTCCTCCACATAGTAGGGATTCGGGAGGAAGCGCACGTCAAACACCAGGTCGGCATCCGCCGGGATCCCATACTTGAAACCGAAACTCACGACTGTGATGAACATGCTGCTGCATCCATCCGCTTCGCTGTAGAGATTTTCCAGCTCATGGCGCAGTTCTTTTGTCAGAAGTCTGCTGGTGTCGATGACCTGGTCCGCCTCTTTTTTTAAGAAGGCGAGCTTCTCCCGCTCCAGCTCGATTCCCTTTTCCACGCGGCCGTTTCTTGAGAGCGGATGGCTGCGTCTCGTCTCCTTGAAGCGCTTGATAAGAACTTCATCGGAGGAATCCAGGAACAGGATCGAGAACGGGTATTTGTTTTCTCTCCATTTCCGGATGATAATCTCCAGATACGGCAGCTCCTCACCGCTTCGGACATCCACACCCAGGGCGATGTCCTGCTTTTCGCTCTGTCCGTTCATGACCAGCTCCGCAAATTTTTCAATTAAAAGGACCGGCAGGTTGTCGGCACAATAGAAGCCCATGTCTTCCAGTGTTTTTAATGCCGTGGTCTTTCCTGCGCCCGACATGCCTGTCACGATTACAAGTCTCAACGAGAATTCCTCCCTGTATTGTGCACCTTTAAAATTCACCTAAGAGTTTTACTTCCAGCTCGAGATCTACCCCGGAACTCGCCTTTACCCGGCGTTTTACCTCATTGCAAAGTCCCAAAATATCCGCCGCCGTTCCATGATCCTTATTGATCACGAATCCGGCGTGTTTCTCGGAGACCGCGGCTCCGCCGACGGAAAATCCCTTTAAACCGGCATCCTCGATCAGTTTTCCGGCGAAATATCCTTCCGGGCGCTTGAAGGTGCTTCCGGCGCTCGGGTATTCTAACGGCTGCTTCTCTTTTCTCTTTCTTGCCAGCTCTTCCATCTGCGACCGGATCACCTCCGGATCGCCAGGTGTCAGCTTGAATGCCGCGCGGACTGTGAAAAGTCCCAGGCGCTCCAGACAGCTCGTTCTATATCCCAACTCCAGCTCCTCGTTTTTCATCAGCTTCACATTTCCGTCCTGGTCCATCACATCCGCCCACAGGAGTACGTTCTTCATCTCGGATCCGTAAGCGCCCGCATTCATCATGACCGCACCGCCGACGGTTCCCGGGATTCCCGCTGCGAACTCCAGGCCGGTGAGCTCCTCTCTCGCCGCCGTGTTCGCAAGCTTTGAGAGCATCACGCCTGCCCCGGCGATGATAATGTTTTCGTTTTTCTGAACTTCTAATTCAGCGAGACGCTCTGTGCTGATGATCGTGCCACGGAAACCTTTATCTCCCACGAGGAGATTGCTTCCGTTGCCGATCATGTACCAGGGCTGTCCTGACTTTTTACAGTCCAGGACCGCCTCGCGGAGTTCTGTCTCTGATTCCGGAATCATGAACCGGTCTGCCGGACCGCCGACGCGGAATGATATGTGCCGCGCCATCGGCTCATTTGTTCTGATTTCCATGAATGTTTCTCCTTTTTATTCGCTTCTTTTAGCGATATTCGCCTGCACGCGGTTGTAGAGCTCCTGGGCCGCGTTGTAGCCCATCTTCTTCTGACGGTAGTTGACCGCCGCGGACTCTACGATTACTGCCAGATTACGTCCCGGACGGACCGGAATGTTGTGGCAGACAACTTTATTTCCAAGGAACTCCGTGTACTGGTCCTCAAGTCCGAGACGGTCGTATTCCTTATTCTTATCCCACTCTTCGAGCTTGATGACCATGTCGATGGACTGGGTATCTTTTACACTCTCGACACCGAACAGGGTCTTCACGTCGATGATGCCGATCCCGCGCACCTCGATGAGATATCTTGTGATATCCGGGGCGGAACCGACGAGAGTTTCATCGCTGACCTTGCGAATCTCCACAACGTCATCACTTACGAGACGGTGTCCACGCTTGATGAGCTCCAGGGCGGCCTCGCTCTTACCGATTCCGCTCTCGCCTGTGATCAGAACGCCTTCGCCAAATACATCGACGAGAACGCCGTGAATGCTGATGCACGGGGCAAGTTTTGCCTTCAGCCAGCGGATGACTTCCGCCATGGTATCGGATGTCGGTTTTGCGGAGAGCAGGCACGGAACACCGTAATGACTGCAGAGTTCTGCGACCTCCGGCTCCGGTGTCTGGTTTCTGCAGAACACGAGACATGGGATCTTGCTGGAGATCAGCTTGTCATACATGGCGATCCGGCGCTCTCTTGTGAGCCCGGAGAGGTACGCGATCTCCACGTTTCCGATCATCTGTACACGCTCATTGTCAAAATGTGCGTAGAATCCGGTGAGCTGAAGCGCCGGACGGTTCACGTCCGGGTGGGAGACAACGATCTTCTCGCAGTCCAGCTCCGGGGTCAGGTTTTTGAAATCCATTTTTTCTATTAATTCAGCTATTGTAACTCCGTACATGGCATAGTTCTCCTTTCCTGTATCTGGCCGCTGCCTCGAATCATGGCGGCAGTTCTTCGGAACAATTCGCAGCTATTCTATCGATTTAAAATACTGTGTAACTATTCAGTACCTTCATAGTTACACGCAAAAATCCATTCCAGATCAGCTTCGCTGATGGGATTTTTGCCCTCCAGCCTATGTTTTCTTACGGTCAGCGCAGCAAGTGCGCAGACCTACTGAACAGTTACAATACTGTTCTTTTTATCTTATATCCTGTCGGCATCGCTTCTGATATAAATTTACAGCTCTGCGCACAGTTATCTCCATCCTATCATATCACAGGCCGAATGTCACGAGATTTTCCTGCTTCATCCCGTGCATTTACTCCGTGATCTCCGGCGCACGGTCCTTCTCGCGGAAATAGGCGTAGACGCTCTCCGCCGCCCGCTTATTCATGCCCTCCGTGCTCTCAAGCTCCTCCAAGGTTGCATCACGCACCGCCTCCAGGCACTTGAACCGGCGCATCAATGCTTTTCTTCTCGCCGGTCCGATGCCCTCGATATCGTCGAGGACTGAGTGTACCTGTGCCTTGCTTCGCAGACTTCTGTGGTACTCGATGGCGAACCGGTGTGCCTCATCCTGGATCCTCGTCACGAGCTTGAAGCCCTCGGAATGGCGGTCGATGGGGATCTCAACATTATTATAGTAGAGTCCCCTGGTCCGGTGATTGTCATCCTTTACCATGCCGCAGACCGGAATGTTAAGCTTCAGTTCGCTCAGCACACTCAGCGCGATGTTCACCTGTCCGCGGCCGCCGTCCATGAGGATCAGGTCTGGGAACCGCGTAAAGCTTCCGAAGCTTCCATCCGGCGCTTCCGCCCCGTCTTCCTGGTTCTTTCGCTCCTCTTCCAGCTCCTCCATGCCATGGGTGAACCGGCGGGTCAGCACCTCTTCCATGGACGCGTAATCGTTGGGTCCCTGAACGGTCTTTATTTTAAATTTCCGGTAATCATTCCGCTTCGGACGTCCGTCCTCGAAGACTACCATGGAACCAACGGACTCGAAACCGCTGATATTGGAGATATCGTAGGCCTCCATCCTGCGGACTTTTTCCAGCCCCAGCCAGTCTCCCACCTGGTTCATGGCGCCGATGGTCCGGAGTTCTTCTCTCTTGATCTTATCCTTATCCTGGTCAAGCACAAGCTTCGCGTTCTTCTGCGCAAGCTCCACCAGTCGCTCTTTCTGGCCTTTTTTCGGGATCAGGAATTTTACCGCCTGACCGCGGCGTTTCGTGAGCCACTCTGCGATGAGATCCATCTCCGGAAATTTTTCCTGCACCCATATCTCTCTCGGGATAAATGGAGTTCCCGCGTAGAACTGTTTTACAAAGCTTCCGATGATCTGGTAATTGTTGTCTGCCGTGGATGCGGAGACACGGAAATGTTCCCGGCCGATCATCTTTCCATCCCGGACAAAGAATACCTGCACCACAGCGTCCGCGTCGTCCCTCGCCATGGCAATCACATCCCGGTCTTCCATGCTATGGCTCGTGATCTTCTGCTTCTGGGCGACCTGCTTCACGCTGTTTAAGAGTTCCCGGTACTCGATAGCCTGCTCGTACTCCATCGCGTCGGAGGCCGCCATCATCTTTTCCTCCAGCATCGTCAGCACCGGAGTGTACTTTCCGTCCAGAAATTCGATGACCTCGGAGACAGATTTCTTATATTCCACCTCGGAAATATAGCCCTGGCACGGCCCTGAGCACTGTTTGATGTGGTAGTTCAGGCACGGACGTTCCTTTCCGATGTCCTTCGGAAGATTCCTGCTGCATGTCCGGAGCTTCCAGAGCTTGTGGATCAGGTCGATGGTGTCCTTCACCGCTCCGGCGCTGGTATATGGTCCGAAATACCGGCATTTGTCCTTTTTCATGGTTCTGGAGAACAGGACTCTCGGGAACGGCTCGTCCGTAGTGACCTTGATGTAGGGATATGTCTTGTCATCCTTTAACATCGTGTTGTACCGAGGGCGGTGTTCCTTGATGAGGTTGCACTCTAAAACCAGGGCCTCCAGCTCGGAGTCCGTGATGATATACTCGAATCTCGCGATCCTGGATACCATCTTCTCGATCTTGGCCGTCTTGTTCCGGCTGCTCTGGAAATACTGGCGCACACGGTTCTTCAAGCTTATGGCTTTTCCTACATATATGATCTCATCGTGCTTATCATGCATGAGATAAACTCCCGGCGATGCTGGGAGTTTTTTTAATTCTTCTTCAATATTGAAAGGAATATCATTCTCTGTCAACGCAATCTCTCCCCGTCAAACTTTCTGATCATCGCAAGGTGGCGCTTGATGAACATGATCTGGGATCCAACATCATCGCAGCCCACCGGCGGATGGATGTCCAGAACCATGCAGATATCATCCAGTTCTTTCTGGGTTGCATGGGTCTGGAGCTTTGTCAGGCATTCCAGCATCAGATCATAGTTTTTTTCGTCCATGGCATCGAAGAAGTCCAGGAGCTCCTGGTTGACGGGCTGGTCTTCATCTGGGGCCTGGGCGGTGGTGTTTTTGGCGCTGCTGTCGCTGTCTGCCGACGGCTTCTGTTCTGCTGGTACCTGCCGCACTGGCTGAGCTGCATTCTGAGCGGAATTTTCCGCATTCTGTGGCTTTACAAGCCGTACTCTCTCAAACCGATACTTCTGCACCGCATCCGGGTATTTCTCCCGGTCAACTTCCTCTAAAAACATGTCAAGCGGACGCACCCAGATCTTGAAGTCCCCGTAGAGCGCCTGGTAGACTACCATTTCTTCCCCGGTCTCCGAGTGGGTCGCAACCACGATGATCTGATATAACTTATTTTTAAAGTGCCGGTAGAATTCTCCCGGCACTGGTGTTTTACGAATCTGATTCATTTTGTTCTCCATTTTTACTGTTGAGCCGTTTCGGACTCTGTCCCTGCAGATGTTTCTCCGCCATCCGGACCAGCCTCGCCTTCGCCCGGAACTTCCGCTGCCGCTGCGCTGCTTCCGTCCCCGGAAAGTCCCTCTAAATGGTACTTATTCACCGCGCTCCACAGCATCCACTCCTCGTATCCTGCATCCTGGACGGCGCGGACTTCCTCCGCGACCTCAGCATTTCCGTAGGTGATATAATTTCCTTCCCCGAGATATGTGGCTGTGAAGTCCTGAAGCCACGGGCGGACGATCGCCTGGCGGCTCTCATGGTTGTCGGCTCTCGATGCATCCAGCAGGACCTTTCCAGATTTCTGAAGTGCCCCGAAGATCGTTTTATACGGTTCCGTATCCGGGTGTTCCAGCCCGAAGTTTCCAGAGCTGTAGTGGGACGGGTAGATCATCGGGCAGATATAGTCGAGAATCTTCGCCATCTCCGTATAATTCTGTCCGACGGCAGTGGAATCCACGCCGCTTCCGATGATCGTGCCGAACACATCCGCAGAGACGAAAAGTCCCTGGGACGCGAGATTTTCATATAAATACTTGGTACACTCCAGGATCGTATCCGTCTTGGAACGCCCCCGGATCACTGCTTCGTCGTAGACGACCTGACCCGCCGACGCCTCGTTCGGGAATCTCAGATAGTCAAGCTGGACCTCATCAAAGCCGAGATCTTTCGCCTCCGTTCCGACTTCCAGAAGATATTCCCAGACCTCCTGGCGGTGCGGATCCACCCAGTACATTCCCTGGCGGTCCTGGTATAGGCTGCCGTCCGGCAGTTTCAGGCTCCACTCCGGCTTCTTCTCCGCGAGATAGGAATCCCTGAAGGCCGCGACCCGCGCGATCACATAGAGATCCTTCTCCTTGAGGCTCTCGATCAGTTCTTTCATGTCCCGCACATACGGGATACTGGCGCCGATCTCGTTCACCGTCGCCGCATCCACCGGACATGTGATCCGTCCCTGATCCTCCTTGAAGTCGATGACCACCGCGTTGATTCCCGCAGTCAGGGCACCGTCCAGAACACTGTTTAAGACTTCCTCATTTCCTGCCACCGGTCCCGTAATGTAGATGCCGCGGACCTTCTTCGCCTCGCGCCCCGGAAGCGCCGGGTTCGAGGAGTCCACGATCCGCACGGAGATCGTCTTATTTTTATCTTCCCCAGCATCCTCGATCACCAGGACACCGCTGGTCTCCTGGGTGCTCTCCGCCCCGGCTGTTGTCCCTGCTGTCTCAGTCTCCTCCGCCGCCGGTCTGCTGCATGCCGATAACAGGAACAGACCCGCCATGGAGAACGCAAATAGCATTTTTTTCATGTTCGCTCATCCTTTATTTCAATCCACAGTCAGTAATTTCACGGAGACTGGCACATTTATTGATTCCTTGTCAACAGGGAATACTGATTTTTCTCCGTCACTACTGCCATTAAGTTTTCCTGCAGTTTATTTCATCATCTGCCAGGAGATAAGAACTCAAGTTACCACCATAATATCATAAGTATATGGATTTGGGAAAGAAAAATTAAAAAACTACTGTTCAAAATGAGGTTTTTGATGGATAATAGATAGATAGGTACGAACGGCTGCCAAAAGCCGCAGGTACGAAAACTTTTTGAAAATGATCCGGATGTCTGCCCCACAGCTGTTTCAGCCGGATGTCTTTCCTGGAAACTCCAGACCGGCTCATTTTCATTTAATATGACTATTAAGAGGAGAAAAACAAATGATCAAGCAGGGTTTCGACAACGACAAATACCTCGCCATGCAGTCTGACCATATCCGCGAGAGGATCAGCAAATTCGGCGATAAATTATATCTGGAATTTGGCGGCAAGCTGTACGATGATTACCATGCATCCCGTGTACTTCCGGGCTTCGAGCCGGACAGCAAGCTCCGCATGCTCATGCAGCTGGCTGACCAGGCAGAGATCGTCATCGCCATCAATGCCGCTGATATCACAAAGAACAAGGTCCGCTACGATCTGGGCATTACATACGATCTGGATGTGCTGCGCCTGATCCATGTATTCACCGACCGCGGACTCTATGTCAGCAGTGTCGTAATTACCCGCTACGTTGACACACCGGCGATCCAGCAGTTCAAACACAAGCTGGAGAAGCTTGGCCTTAAGGTATACCGCCACTATGAGATCGACGGCTATCCGAGCAACATTCCGCTTATCGTCAGCGATGAAGGTTACGGAAAGAATGACTATATCGAGACGACACGTCCACTCGTTGTCGTTACAGCTCCGGGGCCGGGAAGCGGAAAGATGGCGACCTGCCTTTCCCAGCTGTACCACGAAAATAAGCGCGGCGTAAAGGCCGGATACGCGAAATTCGAGACATTCCCGATCTGGAACCTGCCGTTAAAGCACCCGGTAAACTTAGCTTACGAGGCCGCAACTGCAGACTTGAACGATGTGAACATGATCGACCCGTTCCATCTCGAGGCTTACGGAAAGACCACCGTCAACTACAACCGCGACGTTGAAATCTATCCTGTGCTCAGCGCCATCTTTGAGGGAATCTTCGGCGAATGCCCGTACAAATCCCCGACCGATATGGGTGTCAACATGGCCGGTCTCTGCATCTTCGATGACGAGGCATGCCGCGAGGCTTCCTGCCAGGAGATCATCCGCCGCTACTACCAGGCTCTTGAGAAGGTCGTAAAAGATGATTCCTGCCAGAACGAGGCATACAAGATCGAACTGATCATGAAGCAGGCAAAGATCTCCCCGAAGGACCGCGTTGTTGTTCCTGCCGCTGTAAATCTTGCGAAAGAGACAGATGCCCCGGCTGCTGCCCTGGAACTCCCGGACGGAAAGATCGTTCTCGGTAAGACAAAGGAGCTCCTCGGCGCTTCCGCTGCCGTTCTCTTAAACGCAGTGAAGGAGCTGGGCGGAATCGACCACTCCATCGACCTGATCTCCCCGGAGTCCATCGCTCCGATCCAGGAATTAAAGGTCCGTTACCTCGGCAGCGGCAACCCGAGACTGCACACCGATGAGGTGCTCATCGCCCTCTCCACCTGTGCTGCTACCGACGAGAACGCAAGGATCGCTTTAGAACAGCTCCCGAAGCTCCGCGGTTGCCAGGTACACACAACAGTTATGCTGTCCAATGTAGATAAGAATGTCTTTAAGAAGCTCGGCATCGGACTTACCTGTGAGCCGGTGCAGGAAGATAAGAAAATTGGGTAATTCCTAGATTGCAAAGACCGCCGTCTGCCAGTAGGATGTCCTGCGACAGACGAGCGGTTCTTTTTTCGTCCGACACTCTGTTGAAACGCAAAGTTTGTCGAAAAAAATGATTGCCTTTTCGACAGAATGTACCTACAATAGGTAGGAAGAAAACTTTGGAGAATCAGATCATGAATCAGAAATCAAGAAATGCACTTTACGCAGGTCTCGGGACTGTTTTTGCGGTCATGCTCGCGAATCCGGCTATAGCCTATGCCGGAACATGGTCCAACGAGGGCGGACCGAACCAGTGGAAATACTATACCGATGACAATACAAGCGCCGCCGACGGCTGGTACTGGATCGACGGAGATCAGGACGGCTTGGAGGAATGCTATTATTTCGATAAAAACGGCTTTATGATGGCGGACACAAGAACACCAGACGGTTTCCAGGTAAATTCCGACGGATTCTGGACCGTAAGTGGACAGGTACAGAAACGTGAAACGCCGGTGCAGGACCTTCCAACCGGACTTCATGAACAGGAAGGCGGGCTTATCTACCGCGACGAGGGCGGCGAGCTCGCTGCGAACGCCTGGAGAAGCTCGGACGGAAGCTGGTACTATTTCGACGCTGCGGGTCATGCCGTCAAGGGATGGCAGTATATTGACGGATACAAATTCTACTTCGATGAGAATGCTTGCACGCTGGTCCAGAACCTTGAGGGCATCCTCTCTGCACAGTCTTTCCAGATCGTTGTGGACCGTGCCCGCTGCCAGGTAACCGTATATGCCCCGGATGATGGAAACGGATATATCATTCCTTACCGGACCTTTATCTGTTCCCCGGGAAAAGAAAATTCCCAGACTCCAACGGGAACCTTTAAAACCACACGCAAATACCGATGGCATGCCCTCGTCGAGTCCACATACGGTCAATATTGTACAAGACTCGGCAACACCAACATCCTCTTCCACAGCGTCCCGGGAAAGACCACAAGCATTCACAACATTACCGCTGAGGAATACAACAAACTCGGCGCTCCTGCCTCCCACGGCTGCATCCGCATGACCGTTGCCGACTGCAAATGGATCTACGACCACTGCCCGTCCGGCACTGTCGTCACCGTAGGCGACAATCTTCCAGCACCGTTTGACAGACCGGAAGCCGAGAAGATTCCGGAAGGTCAGGATTGGGATCCTACGGATCCGGAGATCGGATAAACTATTTACAAAAAGGACCTGACGCTCGCAGGTCCTTTTTGTATTTCAACTGCTTCAATTGCTTAGTTCTCTTTTCCACCAATAGAACGGCTGCCATATTATTTCACTGCAATTTCTGAATATTTATACCAAAGCATTCTGCTCCTTCAATATTTCCCTGACATGCTCGATCTCCGCTCTTTCATCCACCGCCAGACACGCCGCCCCGACGCCTGCTGCATGCCCGGTCGCAAAGCATGTTCCCATAACACGCACAGCCGCAAATGCCGCCTCATCCGCCGAGATCATTCTCCCTGCCCCAAACAGATTTTTCACATTCTCCGACTGAAGTGCCCCGAGAGGAATGTCAAAATAGCTTCCCGACTTCACTTCCATATAAGTCGCCATCTTGTTGACATCCCTGTGAATCTCCGGTTTCCATCCGCCCCGGGCCACACCGTCCGGGCGCTTTCTCCCGGAGATCACGTCGTCCGCCGTGATCGTCTCCTTTCCCACCAGCTTTCTCGTCTCCCGAAAACCGATCGATGGTCCGATCACCGCCAGCTCACTGTGCTCCATTCCCGGCATATAAGTTCTCAACGCCTGGATATACCCGAGCACCTGTTTCCTCGTCTCCCTCTCCATCCGTGTCATCTCTTCCGCTGAAAGTCCTTCCGGAATAATGCTCGGAAGAAGTACATGGACGATCCCAGAATTTTCCATTTTGAGAATAAATCCTTTTTCTCTGGTAAGGTTTCTGATCCCTTCTGCCTTCGCTCTCACCACTGCCCGCTCAACCGCCGCCGGTGACAGATCCACATCCGCTGCCACACCGCTCAGCCGGAAGGTCAGCGTCGCTGCCTGCGGATGTCCGCCATCGGTTCCCCATATGAGCTTCGCACCCGCAAGTCTGGACAGATTTGCGTCTCCAGTTGCATCCACGAATGCCTTTGCTGAAACGGTAAACAGGCCTTCATCATCCGCACACTGAATCGTCCGGATCGTATTCTCCACAGTCTCTGCCCCGATCAGCACCGTATGTAAAAAATAATCCACATGTTCCTTTTCCAACAGGTTATCCAGCGCGCATTTCAAATATTCCGGCTGAAAGATAATATCCCGGTTCCCGGATGCGGAAATCTCCTCAGCGATCGTCGGACCCAGTGCCCTCATCTCATCCAGCACAAGCTGCCCGATCCCTTTCACCACCCGCACCGGATCCGATCCGCATGTATAAAATCCACAGAAGCAATTAACTCCTGAGTTCGTCGCCTCTCCTCCGAGATAAGCATTCCGCTCCACCAAAAGCGTTTTCGCTCCAGCCTTCGCCGCTCCGACTGCCGCGGCCACACCTGCAGTACCGCCGCCAACAACTACTATATCATATTGATAGGAACGCTCCATATCAAGATTCACTCCTTTTTGTAAGCACATGTTGTCAATCAAGTCAGAGCCACTACTCCCGCCGATATGAATTTACGATAATTCACGATCGGAAAAAGGTGTGGCTTATCTGACCAGGGTGAACTACCCATTGTCTTAAGCTAATGGGCTTCCTGATTCATCGACCTCGTAACCTACTATCTCCACAGGCGTTAATTTGGGCAGTCCCTGCCCTATATATTTCTTTATGCTATTTGTCTTAATCCTTCTGTCAGTATATTTTTCGCGGCATTGATATCCCTGTCATGTTCTGCTCCGCATTTCGGACATATCCATGTCCTCACTGACAAATCTTTTGTATCTGGATTCTGATACCCGCAAACAGAACATAATTGACTACTAGCATAAAATGTATCTATTTTGATGTATTTCCTGCCATTCCATTTTGCCTTATACTCTAACTGTCTTGTCAGCTCATACCATGATACATCACTTATGGCTTTTGCCAGATGATGATTTTTTACCATGTTTTTTATCTGTAAATTCTCTGAAACTATCACTTGGTTTTCGCCAATAATCTCATGTGAAACTTTATGTAGATAATCTTTTCTTATATTCCTTATTTTCTCATGGCATAATGCTATCTTTTTCTTTGTTTTATAATAGTTCTTGCTTCTCTTTCCTTTATGTGACACTTGCCTTTGCAGCTTTACAAGCTGTTTCTCGTATTTTTTTATGATTTTTAGATTCTCATATACCTTCCCATCGGAAGTAATACATAAATCTTTAATTCCTAAATCGATTCCTATGTTATGATTTGTATGTGCCAGTTCCTTATGCTCCGTTTCTACAAGTATGGACACATAGTATTTTCCACTGGAAACCTGCGAAACGGTCGCTGACTTAATCTGCCCACGATATTCCCTGTGTAACCTTGCTTTTACCGCTTTTAATTTTGGCAATTTTATCTTCCCTGTCTCAAAATCTACCGCAATGTTTCCATTTGTGAAGTTTGTTGTGTATGATTTATGGTTATCGTGTTTGCTCTTGAATTTCGGATATCCCGCATGTTCCTTAAAGAATTTTTGATATGCGGCGTCCATGTTATAGATTGCGTTGGTCAGAGCAAATTTATCTATTGCTTTTAACCATTCATAGTCTTTCTTTAATTCTCTGTTACAGTAATTATTACAATCCGTTTTACTAACTGACTTTTTCTCTTTCTCGTATATTTCTTTCCGATATGCCAATGTCTGATTGTAAACAAAACGGCAACAGCCAAATGTTTTTGCAATCTGAATTCTTTGTTCGCTATTAGGATATATCCTGTATTTATATGCTTTTAACACCCACTGCCGCCACCTTTCTACCCTTGATTTTCTATATATTTTCGGGGCATCTCTTCTGAAACATTTCCTACACTGCAGACAAAATATCCGTCCGTCCAAAAAGTATGTTCTTTCGTAACTATTCAGTAGGTCTGCGCACATGCTGCGCTGACCGTAAGAACACATAGGCCAGAAAGCAAAAATCCCATCAGCGAAGCTGATCTGGAATGGATTTTTGCTCGTAACTATGAAGGCACTGAATAGTTATGTTCTTTCCAGAAATGTTTTCGTAGATAATCCGGATATCTTTTCCAAATATGATAGGTTGTATAACTCTTCATCAGATTTACTATTTTACTGATAGACATTGTTGGTTCTGTTTCTATCATGTAATGAATATGATCTTTATCTGCCTCCATATATCTGATAATGACTTTATGCTTTTGACATATCTCATAAGAAAACTGCTTTATATCATCTGATATTTGTTTTGACATCAGCAATT
Organism: Clostridium sp. AM25-23AC; assembly: GCF_003435125.1. Classification (NCBI taxonomy): domain Bacteria; kingdom Bacillati; phylum Bacillota; class Clostridia; order Eubacteriales; family Clostridiaceae; genus Clostridium; species Clostridium sp. AM25-23AC. The sequence continues at coordinate 46,198 of NZ_QWGI01000023.1, forward strand.
TCTTTCTATACTTGCATACGAAAATAATATGATACTGTAACAAATATTTGTGTCTGTTTTTTGATTTCCACGTTCCCATAACGCAAGTATAGCACAAACCTCCACTTCCGGCTACCTTAACCCACCGTCTAAAGCCAGTGGGATTGCGGTAGCCCTATTTCAAGTCGAAATATTTGCACAACTATAACAGAAATTTTAAAAGTCCCTGACACCCGGCTGTCACATCCCGCCAGGTATTATCAAAATTCCCGGTATACCACGGATCCGCCACATCCGGCACCTTATCCGGGTTCCGCTTTCCGGCTTTAAGCTCCTTCCAGCCATCCCCGGCAAATTCCAGCATCTTATAGATCTTCTTCTCGGGATCACCGCCCGCGATCTGCGTTATATTCCGGATATTTGCCTGATCCATCCCGATCAGATAATCGAATTTCCGGTAATCCTCCCTCTCCATACATCTCGCGGTCTTTCCCGCGCAGGAGATACCTGCCGCCGCCAGCTTCTTTCGCGTTCCGGGATGTACCGGGTTTCCGGTCTCCTCATAGGAGGTCGCCGCGGATTCGATATAAAATTCAGCGGAAAGGTTGTGTTTTGCTACGAGGTCTTTAAAGTAGAACTCGGCGAGTGGGCTTCGACAGATGTTGCCGAGGCATATGAAAAGTATTTTTATCATGCCTTAAAAACTCCTTGAAAATACTGATTTTCCTTGATTTTACACCACTTTCTACGATTTGCTGTGATAGATTGTTTTCTTCGTTTTCGTCGCATATCGTGGCATAAACTCGTATATCTTATCATTCAGATTTAGTAAAAATCTTAGTAAAACAGCTCGATTTTCTCATTTTACTAAAGACTTTTTCCACTTAGGTTATCATTTAGTTGTATCAATTTTCTTAATATTTTAAGCTTCATCCTGTGAAGCTCTGCTACAAGCAATACCCAGTACTTAGTGGCGAAACGCCACTAACTGGGCAATGGTTGCACCCTTGACCGGCTAAGGCGCTTCGCCCTTAACCCGAGCAGAGTCTTTCTCCTGCACCTTGCATAAGGCTCTGTCTTTACAATCCGACAAACTTGAAATTATATGTTATTCAATCCAAAGCTTCATATAATCGCCCTCTTGATAGTCATATACTCGTTTGCCTGCTTCTTCTTTTTTCAATTACTTCAGTATCTGATAGCTCATCATAAAAAGAATAACCATCAGACCTAAAAATATCTTGACCAGTTTCTGATACATCGTTGTTGCCGGACTTATGAGTGGGTTCCAGGTTTCCTCTGTGCCAGGCATATTGTTTTTATTGCTCCAATTTTCTCCAGTTATCTTCTGGGCATAGAGACGGTTGGATGCATAAGAGAGCATTTCCTTGGCGGCTTCTGCCTCGTGTTCTGACAATTCAAGGGTTCTGCCATCTGCGAAAGAGAGCATTTTCCATTTGCCTGCTTTCTTTCTCGGGGAGGCCCATCCGCTGATGTCTGTGAGAAGCGGAAGATAGTAAACACCAGCGGCGTCCTGTTCGTCAATGATAAAATGATGAGTGACCGTGAACGATCTGTTGCTGGAAACTGGCTGCATGAGAAAATATTCCGTACAGAAAAGCTCTCTGATCTGCTTGCGCTGTCCCCATGCATCGAAGCAGGAAAGTGTCCGCATGACCGGACCAATGGTGATAAGAACGACAAACACTGCGCCTGTCAGCAGCAAAATGGCTGCGTATATCATAGTCGACGAGTAATCGCTGAAAGGCGATGCCGCTTCCCGAAGCATCACTCCACAAAGCGGAATCACCAACGCAGCTTCCAGCAGGGAAATCCCACGAAAAATGGCATTCTGGCAAAACAGATAATAAAAGCTGACAAAGGTAACAGCATTCTGCCCACTATGGTAGCGAAGCGGAATCCGCATAAGCAAAAGTTCAGATAAAAGGCCGACAAGCAGCACCGCTTCCTTACATGCAAGGATATAAATTCCATACATCCATATATAGAGCCAAGTTCCGTGGGAACCAGAAAAGGCCAGCAAATCTCCCTCCTTCGCATTTTCCAGAACACTATTCAGGATATTTTCCCCGAAAAACAGGTGATAACCGATGCCCAATATCAGTATGATCCATGCAATATAATCAGGAATGCAGGACAGCACCCAGCGTTTGCGGCTGCCGTGTTCATGCCTCTTTTGTCGTAAGAGCCCGATTCCCCATAGAATCGGATAAAGAAATGCAATAAGAAGCAGCGCAAGATTCGTTTGTGGCTGTATTGCCGTTATAAGCAGGCTCAGGCGTTTGGCCTGTGAAGCTATGCTCTGCAGATTCGGTACATGCTCAAAAATTGATAGTATCAACACGAAAATTACTGCAAAGACTCCTGGTATCGCCATCAGACTGAATGTTTCCGCTTTTGACTTGCGCTTCACCAGATTATATAGGTCGTTAAGATACAGACCTGCATTCAGATAAAGAAGTATCATTGTAAGCCAAAAGTCTGGTAAATAATCGGCATCCATCGTATATAATTGAAAGAAATCCAAGAACGCCTCTATCATTTTTCACTCTTCTCCCTATTGAGATTTATCCTGTTTATTCTTACGGAAACACCCTTGTTCATAGTCATTAAAAATGTCTCCTTTAATTCTTTAGGTTACAATCGATGATGGGGTAAACGAAAAAGCAGTTTTGACATTGCAGAGAACTGCCCCTTCGTTTACACCATTTTCGAGTTGACCTAATTGAACAAAGTGAGCGTCCGGGTAGCCGCAACCTATGGACTTTCAATTCTTTGTTCCTGTCCATGATTATATATGATTCTCGGTATGAAAGCTACAACATTTTATAAAAAACAGGCAAATGGGCATGACGATAAAACCTCAGAAACTGAGGCTTTTGAAAGTATTAGATGTTGCTCTTTAGCAGCGCAGTGGCATTCTCATCTGTGGCTTTCCGAGATGCCCACCACATGCTTTACACGCACAGACTTTGATGCCATAAAGATGTTCCAATATTTCAGGCATTTCCATGTCACGAAGCTTTGAAAGATACTTCTTACATCCAAGTAAATTTCTGCAAAGGGTGAGCTTCTGGTTTTTAGTACGGAAACATAGCAGTCCGTAGTGCCTGATGCGGACAAAACGCCTTGGTGGTACATGCATGAGAAACCGCCGGACAAACTCTACACCCGAAATGGTCAGTTCCTTCCACTGTCCCTCATTACGGTAATCCTTTACTAAGAATGTAACGGTATCATCATCCATACGGACGATGCGGTGATTGCTGACGGCAATGCGATGAGTATACTTACCAAGGTATTTCATTACTGTTTGAGCACCATTGAATGTCTTTTTACAATGAGGAATCCAGTCCATACCATAACAGGAATCTAAAAGCTCCTTGAACGTATAATGGTTACGAAATTTTTCTGCAGTACCATGAAATACCAGCTTATCCTCTTCCCACAGCCTCTTTAGTTCCTCCAGATATTTTCCGCGGAACACTTTGGAGATGACCCGGATGGGAAGAAAGAAATTTTCACCATTGTCCTTCCACTGGTTGTTGGAAGCCAGTCCTCCACCCAGCAGGATGGTATGAATGTGGGGATGAAAGTTCATTTCAGAACCCCATGTATGTAAAATGCAGATGTATCCCACCTTTGTGCCGAGATGTTTTGGGTCGGCAGTCAGTTCGCTGATTGTGGAAGAAGCTGCATGGTATAAGGCATCATAAAGAAGTCTCTGGTTGCTGTAAATGACAGGGTTTAAAATATCAGGAACCGTAAAAACCAGATGGAAATAAGGAGCATCAAGGACATCCTCTCTGCGTGCATCCATCCACATTTCTTTCGGAACAGCCTGACACATGGGGCAGCAACAGTTACGGCAGGAATTGTAATGAATCTGTATGAAGCCACAATCCTCACATACACATACATTTGCACCATAGGCACCGGTCTTGCAGTTCATGATGTTATGTGCAACCTTTGCCTGTACAGGGGAAGGTGAATATTGATCAAGGTATGCCGGATAAAAACGATGAAAAATATCCTGTACTGTGGGCTTATCCATTGGCTGTACCATCCTTTCTGTCAAAAGGACCACTATACTCGCCTTCCAGCAGTCCAAGATAAAAACGGGGATAATAATAGCTAGTGTCCGGCACTAACGGAAGTCCAAGCTGGGACGCCATTTTTTTTATAATCTTCCCAATTCTTTATCAACTTTCATTTGGAGCAATGCAGTTTTTTCTCCCATATATTGCTTAGCCACCTTTAGAATTGCCTTATCATTTCCTAAAATTTCTAACACAGTAACAGAAAAAATATTAATCAAATGTGAATCATTCTTATTTAATATTTCTTCAAAATAATTAAACATATTGCTTAATAATTCAGCATCTTCATTCTTAGCTAATAATGTTAAAAGCTCCGGCATAAAAATATCTTCTATTACAACTGTTTCTAATACTTCTCCATATTCTTTTACACTTTCAATGTATGCATTCTTCGTTGATGGAAAAAATTCTTGCATTTTTTCAAAAAACTCTCTTACATTTTTACTCACATTTATATTTTGCAACGGTGTACAAAGGGAACATAATAAAAAACTTAATAA
>NZ_QWGI01000023.1:50990-51425 GCF_003435125.1 Clostridium sp. AM25-23AC
GGGGCTTGACTGAAAAGTTGAGCCTCTTTTTTCATGCCAAAAAACAGGAGGTAAATGCTTATGGCAGATGATAAAACCACAAAAACGCCGGAACAGCCGGTAACGGATAGCGGGCCGGGCAAGGAAACGCCTCCCGCTCCCCCAAAAGAGCCGGAGAAGGTTTCCGTTTCTCCGGAGCCGGAAAAAGAGACGGAACCGGAGGTAAAGAACCCGCAGGTTTCCGTCTATAACTTCGCTGAAATTATGAAGGAAAAGAAGGTCGAGGAACGGGCGGCAGCTCCCAGCGGGGAAAAGCCTGCCCCGGCAAAAACGGAAAAACCGGAAAAGCAGCCGGAGGCTCCGAAGAAAGCGGAGGAAAAACCCAAAGAGCCGGAACAGCCGAAGCGCCGGGGCCGTCCCCCGAAAGCAGATAAGGACAAGGCCGCAGCCCCGAAG
>NZ_QWGI01000024.1:0-51372 GCF_003435125.1 Clostridium sp. AM25-23AC
GATTTCTACATATCCTTTCTGTGTAGTCCTACCACAGTCTCGACATGGCTGGTGGCCGGGAACTGGTCCACAGCCCATGCCTTCTCCGCCCTATACCCTTTCTTCTTAAAATACGCCAGATCTCTCGCCAGCGTCTCTGGGTTGCAGGACACATAGACCACGCGGTCCGGATTCAAGATCGCTACAGCATCCATAAATTCTTCTGTGCTTCCGCTTCTCGGCGGATCCATAAATACCACATCGGCATGAGCGTTCTGGGAGGCCATCTGGACCATGAATTTTCCGGCATCGTTGTTGTAGAAGCGGATGTTTTTCTCGCCGTTTACCTTCGCGTTTGTGACGGCATCCCGGACAGCATCCCTGTTTAACTCGACGCCGATGACTTCCTTCGCGGCAGACGCTGCGACGATTCCGATGGTTCCGATTCCGCAGTAGGCATCAACAACGGTCTCTTTTCCGGTGAGTCCTGCTGCCTCGATCGCCAGGTTGTAGAGCTTCTCCGTCTGAACCGGGTTGATCTGGTAGAAGGATTTTGAGGAGATCCGGAATTTCTTACCACAGAGGACATCGACAATAAATCCAGGTCCGTAGAGCACATGTTCCTTTTCCCCAAGGACCATGCTGGTGTCACGTCCATTCACATTCTGCACTACGGTCGTGATCTCCGGGTGAACCTTTCGGAGCGCCTTCACGAAGTTGTTCTTCGACGGGAACACCGGGGATGCGGTGATCAGGACTACCATGATCTCCCCTGTGGCATGGGCGGTGCGCACCAGGACATGGCGCAGGAAGCCGTATCCGGTATCCTCATCGAATACCTTCATTTTGAAGGAGGGAAGAAGTTCACGGATCGTTCCGATGATCTCGTCCGCCTTTTTGTTCTCGATCAGGCATGTCTCCACCGGGAGAACCGTGTGGGTTCCCTCTTTATATACACCGGAGATGATACGGCCTTTCCTGTCGCGGGCCATGACTGCATGGACCTTGTTCCGGTAATGGAACGGGTCGTCCATGCCGATGATCTCCTCAACCCTGCAGAACGGGCGGAGAAGATCAGAAACCTCTTTCTTTTTGTGCTCTAACTGCTTCTCATATGGCATATCCAGATACTGACAGCCGCCACAGGTCTTGAAATGTGGACAGAGGGATTTTTTCCGCTCTGTTTTTGCTTCTGCCTGGACAGATGCATTTTTTCCTCGAACATGTGCTGTTTTGCGGTCATCCTGGCGTTTCGCTGCGGATACAGCCTTCTTTTTATCACCAGCGTTCATGTTTTTCTCTCCTGTATGATTCCATGCTCCGCCATACTTCTTTTCTAATTTTTCATCAATGTATCCCAGCTTTTTTTCTACACTTTTATCCTGATTTCCGTAGTTTCTTCCGTTTCTTTTCTCTGTACCGCTGACGAAATTCTGCGTTTCTTTTCTTCCGCTATTTCTTTCGGTCTTCCCGTTCACATCTCTTCCATTATTCCCGTTTCTGCCAGCGTTCTCTTTCTTCCAGTTCTTCTTTCCCTTATCACCGCCACTTTTAAACTTCTTTTCCCTGTATTCCATAATAAATATTTCTCCATTCTTATCTGAAACATTCCGCTTGATTCCCGGAATGCGGATGATTATAATAACACATAAAGTATAGCGTTTTTTCCCGGAATATTCCACTGAAACTTTTTACCTGGGACAATTCCGGCCGTTATACACAGTTAGACATTTTCTGAGCTGAAAATACTGCATGAAACATGCAGATTTTGCCGGCTTAGAATACAAAACATCAGTAAAATCAGTTGTAACTGTTCCTCACATTTTCAAGAAAGGACGCAGCATCTGGACACTCCAGACACTGCCGAAAAACAAATCATGAATAACGAAACCAATACCCCTGTTGCCGAATCCGGACGCCCGAAGGACGTCACCGGACGAATCGAGACCGAGATCCGCACCTACGATCTCCTGGACTCCTTAAATATCCCCTATATACGCTTCGACCATGAAGCCGCATTCACCATCGACGCATGCAACGGTGCAGACGAAGTCCTTGGGATCCATATCTGCAAGAACCTTTTCCTCTGCAACGCCCAGAAGACGAAGTTCTACCTCCTCCTGATGCCGGGGCATAAGAAATTCAAGACGAAGGTTCTCTCCAAACAGATCGGTTCCGCGAGGCTTTCTTTTGCGGACGATGACCATATGAAGGAATATCTCGGCCTGACTCCCGGATCTGTCAGCATCATGGGACTCATGAATGACCTGGAGGACCATGTAAAGCTTCTGATCGATTCTGACGTCTTAAAGGACGAGTATTTCGGCTGCCATCCGTGTATCAACACCACAAGCATGAAGCTCAAAACGTCCGATATCATGGAGAAATTTCTTCCGGCTGTTCATCACGAGCCGACGATCGTGGATCTTCCATGGGAGGAATAAAAACAGCGTTTTCCACCAATCATCGTAAGTACCAGTTTTCCCACACGCTAAAGTCACCTGTAGAATCCATTAACAGGAATTATTTTTAAATGGTAACTATTCAGTACCTTCATAGTTACGTGCAAAAATCCATTCCAGATCAGCTTCGCTGATGGGATTTTTGCCTTCCAGCCTATGTTTTCTTACGGTCAGCGCAGCAAGTGCGCAGACCTACTGAACAGTTACTTTAAATGTATATCTACAAAAAGAAGAACAGGAACGCAGATCTCATCAAGAGACCGCATCCCCGTTCTTCTTTTTTATCCTTTATTTTATCCTGAAACCTTTATCCGCTCACTGCGTATTTCCGCAGAAAATGTACCATTTCCCTGACCGTCAGCATCCAAAATGTGCTAATCTGCCGCCTGCTCCCCGGAAACTCCGGTTTTACTGCATGATACCATTTGCATCAAACGTATAGCTGACGCCATCGATTGTCATCGTCGTGCCTGTCACCATAGCACCTAACTCAGACGGATCCAGATAATACCAGTATCCATCCGGATTGATCCAGCCGCTCATTCTTCCGCCATCACGGTAGAAGTACCATTTGCCGCTCTCATTCTTCCACTCACCGGTATCCACCGCGGTTCCCTTAGTGACCGGAGCATAATCCTTGTAAGCGAATTCCAGGCATACATTTCCGTTGATTCCGTTTACATGCCCCTTATCCGTACACTGCCAGATCGTGCGACCCTCATATGTACCGTCCGCACCGTATCTCGCAAGCCAGATATCATAGTGGATCTGCTTTGTGTCCATCTCGGTCGTAAATTTGCTGTAGTCGCTGTATACGATCGGTGTATAGCCTGCCGCAGCAATCGTATCACAGAATGCGTTTACCACATCTGTGAGCTCCTGAACCGAAAGCTCCAGGATATATTTTGACTCTACATCCACAGCGATCGGATACTTTACATTGTATCCGGATACTTTTTCTACAGCATATTTCGCAGCCGCCTTCGCTTCCTCCACAGTTTTCGTCTGAAGATAGACATACGGAGCTGCCTGAACTCCGTTGTCCGAAGCCCCCTTCATATTTTTCTCATAATTCGGATCCATGGTGTAACCACCCTCATATCCGTAAGACATCATCTTAATAAAAGCGAACGATATATCATCTGCCGCAACTTTCGCCCAGTCGATATCTCCCTGCCATTTTGCAACACTGATGCCGCGGAGAAGCGCTCCCTCTATTGTTTTTCCATTATTGTCCACATAAACACCATTTACCTTTTTCCATGCATTTGCAGGATCCGTTACACTGGTATCCGTGGATGCCTTATTCTGCTCATCATAACCTGGTCCGATCTCATCCGCAAACGCGGTAAAACTGCCCTGTGTGATCATTAGCACCGCAAGGACTGCTGCCATATATCGAAATTTTTTCTGAAACATTCTGATTCCGCCTTTCTTCTCTGTCCGTGTTTTATTCCTTAAATATTTTCCATCTTCAAAGCTGCACAAGAAACCGTTGTGACTATGAGGATGCTGAACGGTTACAAACAGTTTTCTTTAAGTCTTCACAAGTATACTACAATTTCCCTCTTTTTTTATTAAGAACTTCTTACATTTTCGTTGTCACACCTCTAAGACTTTGTGGCAAAATTTCGTCCAGGATAAAAGTCGCCAGTTTCCTGACAGCCTTCCCTGTGCCGCAAAAACAAAAGAACCCTTGAAAACCAAGGGTTCCGGAGCGGAGACGGAGGGATTCGAACCCTCGTACCGGGATGAACCGATAAACGCATTTCGAGTGCGCCGCGTTACGGCCGCTTCGCTACGTCTCCAGGATGTCTGCCTCTTTAAAAAAGGCAGACTACATATTATTATACATATTTTTTCAGATTTGTATAGAGAAATTACAAAATAATTTTCACCAGCTTGCTCGTGCGTCGGTTTTCATCTCAAAATGCTTTGCAAGCTTGCCTGCATAAACATTTTTAAATGAGAACTGATATTAGGCGAACGCCAAATGCTTCTTGTTTTCATGCACATGAAAACAAGAAGCCAGCAGGCATCAATCCACTAATTCCCCTCCGCAAAATAAGCATCCACTGCTCCGGCGATCCCGCTCGCGATCTTCCCCTGGTAGCCGTCATCCTGCAGCCAGGTATCCTCGTCAGGATTGCTCAGGAATCCCATCTCAAACACACAGACCGGAATCTCGCACCAGTTGATATCGGAGGAGCTGTCCGTCTCCTGGACACCGCGGTTTTTCGTGCCTGTGGTGCCGCAGACGGTGTCAACGATCTTCTTGGAAAGATTATAGCTCTTGTCGTGAAGACTGGCGTTATAAGGATTCTGGGACGTCATGCAGGTGGACAGTGCGCCGTAGACGCTGGAGTTATCCATAGTACCGGCATGAAGACGGATCAGGATATCCGCTCCGCTCTTGTTTGCCGCCACAGACCGCTCCGCGCTGCTCATATTCACATCATGGCTCGTGCGGATCATGACGACATGATAGCCGCGGTTTATAAGCTCTTTTTCCAGCTTTTTCGCCACTGTCAGCGTCACCTCGTACTCCGGGACTCCGCTGGATGTCCCCACCGCGCCTTCCGGCATCTTTGCCTTCATGGTCGTGGAGGACGGGCCGATAGGCTCTTTTGAGGTGTTCGCCTTCGCCTGATGTCCCGCGTCGATGGCAACGGTGTGACCGTTAAACGGGATCTCCGGCGCAGTCTCAGCATCATCGCTCGCAGCCGCTGTGTACGCCGCCGCAGCCGCCTCTCTCGCGGCCTCAACGCTCTCTGCCTCGGACATCTCTGAGGACAGTTCTTCTGATTCTGAAGCTGCTTCCGCCAGTTCTGAACTCTCAGAAGCCACATCACCACCCTCTGGATCTGCGCTTAGCGGTTCCCCGGCAGCTTCTCCGAGCGCCTGCACGTCCGCATCCCCGGATCCGGAAGTTCCTGTATCCGTGCTTTCTGCCACCAGGTCTGCACCATTCCCGGACATTTCAGCCCCCGCCGCCGTCTCACTGCTCAGATCCACTGCCTCATATTTCCTCGCCCCATTGCATCCGGTAAGCACCAGAGCAAAAAGGGCTGCAAAGACAAGGAATCGGAGGAGTCCGTTTCCCTTTTTCATCCTGCTCATAGGATCGTTCCTCCTCCGACTACGCATTCATCTTCATAAAATACAACTGCCTGTCCCGGCGTGATCGCACGCTGCGGTTCCTTAAACTGGCACTCCACCGTTCCATCCGGGAGTTCCCTGATGATACAAGGGGATCCCTTGTGGCTGTAGCGGATCTTCGCGAGAACCTCTTTCTCCTCTCCATGAAGACCGTCGATCGCCATCCAGTTCACATCCCTGCAGATCAGATGATCGGAAAACACATCATTCCCATCGCCGATGACGACCTCGTTGGTCTCCGGGCGGATCCCTGTGACAAACACCGGATGTCCCATCGCAAGGTTCAAGCCCTTTCTCTGTCCGACGGTGTAATGGGTGATTCCCTTATGTTTTCCGAGGATCACGCCATTTTTATCCACAAAGTTTCCGCATCCCGGAACATCGGACGTCTCGCGCTCGATAAATCCGGCATAATCGTTATCCGGCACAAAGCAGATCTCCATGCTGTCCTTCTTCTTTGCCACGGCGAGTCCACGGTCCTCGGCGATCTTTCTCACCTCGTCCTTCGTGTAATCACCGATGGGCATTAAAGTCTTGGAAAGCTGGAACTGGGTCAGGTTGTAGAGCGCGTAGGTCTGGTCCTTCGCCGCCGTCACGGAATTGCGGATCGTGTAACGTCCGTTCGGCAGCTGGCTGATCCGGGCATAGTGACCGGTCGCAATATAATCGGCACCGATCTCCAGGCTGCGCTCCAAAAGCGCCTCCCATTTTACATAGCGGTTGCAGGCAATGCACGGATTCGGTGTCCGTCCGTGCAGATACTCCGCAACAAAATAATCAATGACATTCTTCTGGAATTCTTTCCGGAAGTTCATAACATAGTAGGGAATTCCAAGTGTCCACGCGACACGTCTCGCATCCTCCACCGCACTGAGTCCGCAGCATCCGCCGTTTTCCTCAACCGTACAGGAATCCTCTTCCTGCCAGATCTGCATGGTGACCCCGATCACGTCGTATCCCTGTTCCTTTAAAAGGCAGGCAGCAACCGATGAATCCACGCCTCCGGACATTCCTACCACGACTTTTTTCTTCATTAATATTCCTCGTCCTCTTCATGCTCACTGATATCGGACACTGGCTTCTGTAAGCCTTTGATCTCGATATGGTGCTTTTCTGCATAATCCCAGAGTGCTGCATGGATCGCTTCCTCTGCAAGCAGGGAGCAGTGAACCTTTACCGGCGGAAGTCCGTCAAGTGCTTCCATAACTGCCTTATTGGTTACTTCCATCGCTTCCTCGATCGTCTTTCCCATTACCATCTCTGTCGCCATGCTGCTTGTAGCAACTGCAGCGCCGCAGCCGAAGGTTTTGAACTTGCAGTCACGAATGATGTGGCTCTCGTCATCGATATCGAGATAGATTCTCATGATATCGCCGCATTTTGCGTTTCCGACAGTACCTACGCCGCTGGCGTCCTCAATTTCTCCCATGTTTCTCGGGTGCTGGAAATGGTCCATTACTTTCTCTGAATACATTATTTTTTCCTCTTACTTTCTGTTCTTCTTAATGAAATCCTCATAGAGTGGGGACATTGCGCGAAGCTTCTCCACGATCTTCTTAAGGCAGTCTACAGTATGGTCGATCTCTTCCTTCGTTGTCTCCTCGCTTAAGGTAAGGCGTAAGGATCCGTGCGCGATCTCGTGCGGAAGTCCGATAGCTAAGAGCACATGGGACGGATCCAGGGAACCGGATGTGCATGCAGATCCGCTGGATCCGCAGATTCCGTCCATGTCCAGCATGATGAGTAAGGATTCACCCTCGATGAACTGGAACGCGAAGTTCGCGTTGTTGGAGAGACGGTTTGTGCGGTGACCGTTTAAGCGTGTGTACGGAATCTCGTCCATAACACGTCCAATCAGGTAATCGCGGAGTTCTGTCTCTTTCTTCTTATTATTCTCAAGTTCTGCCATTCCGATCTCGACAGCTTTTCCGAGACCGACGATTCCCGGCACATTCTCAGTTCCGGCACGGCGTTTTCTCTCCTGGGCACCGCCATGGATGAAGGAGCGGAGCTTTAAGCCCTTTCTGATGTAGAGGAAGCCGACTCCCTTCGGTCCGTGGAATTTGTGACCGCTGGCACTTAACATATCGATATGATACTCATCCACATTGATCGGCTCGTGGCAGAATGCCTGAACTGCGTCTGTGTGGAAGATGATCCCGTTCTCATGGGCGATCTCACCGATCTCCCTGATCGGCTGGATCGTTCCGATCTCGTTGTTTGCAAACATTACAGAGATCAGGATCGTATCCGGGCGGATCGCCTTCTTTAACTCGTCGATGGAGACGGTGCCGAACTCGTCTACCGGGAGGTAGGTGATCTCATAGCCGCGCTTCTCGAGATACTCACATGTGTGAAGGATCGCGTGGTGCTCGATCTTTGTTGTGATGATGTGTTTTCCTTTGGACGCGTAAGCCTCCGCAGTCGCGATCAGAGCCCAGTTGTCGGACTCGGAACCGCCATTTGTGAAGTAGATCTCATTGTCCTTCGCGCCGAGAGCGTTTGCTGCAGTCTCTCTTGCCTTTGCGAGGGCTTCCTTACACGGTGTGGAAAACTCATATACCGCGGAAGGGTTTCCGTAATATTCTGTATAAAACGGCAGCATGGCTTCCACGACTTCCGGACGTACCTTTGTCGTAGCCGCATTGTCGAGATAGATTACTTTTTTCATTGTTCCGCCTTTCTGTAAAGCTTGATCATCCAGTCTTGCTGTTATACCGCCGCAAGGCTGAACTGTTACCATTTATTTTATGCCATGACCCGTGAGTCAGCGCCCAAAAAGGCGCAGACAAGCCACAGATATCCTACATTATATACGAAACCGGTTGGGAATTTCAACCGGTAATCTTATGTTTTTTCAGAAATACACAGTAACTCGCTAAGTATTTAGGAAATCCCCGTATTTTCAGCGGTTTCAGCCGTCATATCCCTCTCTTATTTCCACATATATATAACAGAATCCTTCTGCCTCAACGGAGCTGCCCATGCCTTCTTCCCATAAAACTCACCCACTGATCACCGGAACCATTCTCCTCACCGCCGCCGGACTCCTCTCCCGGGTCCTCGGTTTTTTCTACCGGATCTTTCTCTCCCGGACTATCGGCGCTGAGGGACTCGGAATCTACCAGATGATCTTCCCAGTCTACGGAATCTTTTTCTCCCTCTGCGCCGGGTCGATCCAGACCGCCATCTCCCGCTTTACCGCGGCGGACCCGGACCATGCGAAGCGAACGCTGCTCTCTGGTTTTTCTTTATCTTTCGCCATGTCTCTGGCCGCCGCCTTTGTGATCCGGCACTTCTCGGGCCCTCTTGCGGAACATGTCCTCATGGAACCGCGGTGTGCCCCGCTGCTCTCCGTCATGGCCTTCGCGATTCCGTGTACCTCTGTCCATGCCTGCATCTGCGGGTACTATTACGGAAAAGAAAAAGTCTCCGTCCCTGCGGCCGCCCAGCTTTTTGAGCAGACGATCCGGATCTTTACGGTATTTCTGCTGGTGTCTGTCTGCATCGAAAAACGAATTCCGGTCACAGTGTCACTTGCCGTATTCGGGCTGGTTGCCGGGGAAGCCGGGTCGGCATTGTTTGTGCTGATATTTTTTCTTTTATTTCATGAATTTCACGAAAATACAGGCAGATCCTGCAGGATTGGCCAAAGTTCCATAAAAAATCCGCTTTTCAGGAATTCCGAACAAATTTCGGATCTCTCTGGCAATCTGTTCTCTCCCATGTCCGCCCTCCTGGCCCTCGCTGCCCCACTCATGGCAAACCGTCTCATCCTGAACCTTTTGCAAAGCGCGGAGACGATCATGATCCCGGAGCGCCTGACCGTCTACGGACTCACCCGTTCCCAGGCCGTCAGTACATATGGAACTCTCACAGGCATGGCGATGCCTTTTGTCCTCTTTCCATCGGCCCTGGTAAACTCCCTGGCTGTGGTCCTGCTGCCCGCCACTGCGAGGCACCAGTCCGCCGGAAACGACTCCGGAATTGCCGCCGGGATCTCCATGTCCTTCCGATACAGCCTTTATCTCGGAATTTTTTGCATCGGGGTCTTCACAGTCTTCGGAGATGCGCTGGGCTTACAGATATTTAAAAGCCAGGACGCCGGATCCTTCATTCAGATCCTCGCCTGGCTCTGCCCGTTTCTCTATCTCGCCACCTCATCCGGCAGCATTTTAAATGGGCTCGGAAAGACGAAACTCACGTTTTTCCATCACCTGGTCTCACTTCTCATCCGCATCGCCTTCGTGTGGTTCGGGATCCCGGAGTTTGGGATCCGCGCATGCCTCTGGGGGATGCTTGCGAGTGAGATGCTTTTAGCCCTGCTCCATATTCTGGCGCTCCGAAGGATCGTCCCATGCGACTGGAACGCATGGATATTGATCGGAAAGCCTGTTTTCTGCCTGCTTTGCGCCCTGTGGCTCTTCCGGCTCTTTCCGGAAACGCTTCCGCTTCCGGCAGGACTCCCGGATTTTTTCCGGACTGCAGTGCAGATACTTCTTTTATCCACCATGTATCTCCTGTTTCTGCTGTTTTTTCACAGAAAACAGAGTCCGGCCTCTACATGATCACTCGTCGAATTCCACCGTCACATAATACCCGCGGTCATTCTGGATAATATCCTTCACAATGCCCTTTCTGCTCTTCAAACGCTCCGTAAACCGAAACAGTCCTGACATCGCCACCGCCGGTTCGATCATGTAATTCACATTGACCGGCGTGATGGACTCGCTGACATCCACCTCCTGACCGACCTCCACAAGGCCCGGGCGTTCCATTTTAAATACGATCTCCCTCATCTCTGATTCCTCTTTTCTTTTATTCAAACGCACATAAATCCAATGTGCGCTTCCGACAGAACATATCAAAACCGCCGGGTACCGCTTCTTTTCACGGCATCCGGCGGAATCCACCTTGTTGATCATTACTGGAGCATTTATTTTCCTTCGTAAATGATAGCTGAATCTACAGCATACTTTTTCAGTTTTTCTCTTCCTTTTAATCCTGCAAGTTCCATTACGAAACAGATCTTAACAACTTCTCCGCCAAGCTCTTCCACAAGCTTTGCGATCGCTTCCACCGTTCCGCCTGTGGCGATCAGGTCATCGATGATCACGACCTTCTGGCCCGGTCTGATGGAATCTTTGTGGAGCTCGATGGTTCCGGTGCCGTACTCAAGAGCATACTCCATAGAAACGGTCTCTCTCGGAAGTTTTCCCGGTTTTCTCGCCGGAACAAAGGATTTTCCCATCGCGTAAGCGACCGGTGTTCCGAAAATAAATCCTCTGGACTCCGCTCCAACGACCACATCGAAATCTACATCCTTCACCATATCAAGGAGAGAATCGATCGACAGCTTTAATCCGTCCGAATCCTGTAAAATTGAAGTGATATCACGGAAAATAATTCCCGGCTCCGGAAAATCCGGGATGCTTACTACATAATCTTCCAGCTTTTTCATAATATTTATGGTTCCTTTCTGATTCGATCCACGATTACTTCTATTTTATCACATGTGTTTTTTTCTGGCAACCTTGAGAAAAAGCAAAACGTCGGTTGAATGCCTACCTTTTTTGTAGTATAATCAGAGCAGTTCCGGATTCCGCATGTGAGCGGAATCTTTGTTTGTTTCATCTGCGGATGCCCTCTGAGCGTATTTCTGCAGAATAATATCGCAAAATTGTTCCGTATCGGCACAATTATAACATTGTTTAGGAAGTCCAGTGATCTGAGCATCTCACATCTTGTCAGATCACTGTTGAAATTGGTGAAATAATCATGAAAATATCTACAAAAGGTCGTTATGCACTGCGCATGGTCATCGACCTGGCTGAACATGCCGACGATGGCTTTATCTCCTTAAAGGACATCGCCGCCCGCCAGGGTCTCTCAAAAAAATATTTAGAGCAGATCGTTCCACTCTTAAACAAGACCGGAATGCTCTCCACCACCCGCGGCTACCAGGGCGGATACAAACTCGCAAAATCCCCGTCGGAATGCACCGTCGGTGCGATCTTACAGACCACTGAAGGCAGCCTCGCCCCGGTCTCCTGCCTCGAGCACACTCCAAACCCCTGCGAACGCTGCTCCGCCTGCGACACGCTCCCGGTCTGGGAAGGCCTAAACCGCGTCATCATGGACTACTTAGACGGAATCACGATCCAGACGATCCTGGATCAGAAGCATGAGCTGGAGGAAAAGCACAGACTGGCGGCTGAGGAGATCTTAAACAGTGTGAAGGGTCCGTGTCAGTCATAAAATCTGCGGCTTTGTGACTTTTTTATATTGTATTTTATATATCGAAACAAAAAAGCTTCGCAAAAAATTGTCTTAAGGCAGTTTCTTACGAAGTTTTTTCTGTGCCTGTTCAACGGCACAGACCGTTACAGATTTATATATTGGGGACGGCAGCATGGCATCCACATATATTCCACTTCCGTCCAACAATAGAACAGCGGTCACACATATTGCTACGCAGTGACCGCTGTCCTGTATTCGTTCGTTAATTGAGAGGGATTTTTTCCAGCACAGCTCGACGCACGGCTGAACTGTTGGGGGATTATTCCTGTAATGTCTTAAACGCCTCGTCCAGATCCTCGATGATGTCGTCGATGTTCTCTGTACCGATGGAGAGACGGATCGTATTCTGTTTGATGCCCTGGTCCGCTAACTCCTCGTCATTTAACTGGGAGTGAGTTGTGGAAGCCGGATGGATCACGAGAGACTTCACGTCAGCAACATTTGCAAGTAAGGAGAAGAGTTCGAGGTTATCGATAAACTTCTTCGCTGCCTCTGCGCCGCCTTTGATCTCGAAGGTGAAGATGGAGCCGCCGCCGTTCGGGAAGTATTTCCTGTAGAGTCTCTGCTGTTCCGGATCATCGGATACGGACGGATGGTTTACTTTTTCTACAAGCGGATGGTTGTTTAAGTACTCAACGACCTTCAAGGCGTTCTGTACATGGCGCTCTACACGGAGAGACAGTGTCTCGAGTCCCTGCAAGAAGATGAATGCGTGAAACGGGGAGATCGTTGCTCCTGTATCACGAAGTAAGATCGCACGGATCTTTGTAACGAATGCTGCTCTTCCTGCTGCCTTTACGAAGCTTACACCGTGGTAGCTCGGGTTCGGCTCAACTAAGGACGGGAACTTTCCGCTTGCTTCCCAGTCAAAGTTGCCGCTGTCGATGATCACACCGCCGATGGTGGTTCCGTGGCCGCCGATGAATTTTGTCGCGGAATGGAATACGATATCTGCGCCGTACTCGATCGGTCTTACAAGGTACGGAGTTGCGAACGTATTGTCGACAACCAGCGGGATCTTATGTGCGTGGGCGATGGAAGCCAGCTTCTCGATATCAACGACATCGGAGTTCGGATTTCCGAGTGTCTCAACATGGATCGCTTTTGTATTCTCCTGAATTGCATTTTCAACCTCCTCGTAGTTGAACGGGTCAACAAAGGTTGCTGTCACGCCGTACTCCGGAAGTGTGTGTGCTAAAAGGTTGTATGTTCCGCCGTAGATGTTCTTTGCTGCGACGATGTGATCACCTGCATGCGCAAGGTTCTGGAATACATAGGTTGCTGCTGCCGCGCCGGAGGCAACTGCCAGCGCCGCAACGCCGCCCTCCAATGCTGCGATCCTCTTCTCGAAAACATCCTCGGTCGGGTTTGTCAGTCTTCCGTAAATGTTGCCTGCATCTGTGAGACCGAAACGTGCTGCCGCATGCTCGCAGTTTCTGAATACATAGGAAGAGGTCTGGTAGATCGGAACCGCTCTCGCGTCTGTCACCGGATCCGGCTGCTCCTGTCCTACATGAAGCTGTAATGTCTCAAATTTAAAGTTTCTCTCTGCTCTTGTTTTCTTTGCCATAGTGATTTTCCTCCTCTTATCCCGGATCGGGACATCGCATTTCATTCCCGAAAAATTTCTTATTTTCATTTACCAACCACCCTATCTGGTTGCAAGGTAATAGTACCATATGTTGGAAAATCTGTCTAATTGGATGTACTCAGGGTTTACTATAGTTTTTTCCTATTGCTTTATGCTGCGTCAAGGCACCACAGGAATCATGATCGTTTGCACCCTTTCCGGCATTTCTCATACACTGAACATATAGAATGATCGCTAAGAGAGGTCTTTTGGTATTATGAGAAAAATTCTGGCACCGGTTCTTTTTGTGTTTACAGCGGCGGCTCTGCTCACCGGGTGTAAAAAGAACGCGGAATCATCTTTAACTCCCGTGACTTTAAATGAGGTTGCCCACTCCATTTTCTACGCCCCCCAGTATGCCGCCATCGAGCTGGGGTATTTTGAGGAGGAGGGAATCGATCTGACACTGGTAAACGGTGCAGGGGCTGACAAGGTCATGACAGCCCTGGTATCCGGGGATGCGGACATCGGGTTCATGGGATCTGAGGCGAGTATCTATACTTATATCCAGGGCGATGATGACTACGCCGTAAACTTCGCCCAGCTCACCCAGCGGGCTGGGAACTTCCTCGTTGGACGGACACCGGAAGCTGATTTCAAGTGGGAAAACCTCATCGGGAAGAAAGTTTTAGGCGGCCGTGCCGGTGGCATGCCCCAGATGGTCTTTGAGTATATCTTAAAGAAGAACGGCATCGATCCCGCAAAGGATCTCTCCATCGACCAAAGCATCAGCTTCGGTCTCACCGCCGCGGCCTTCACCAGCAATGATTCGGACTACACCGTCGAATTCGAACCCTTCGCCACAGCCCTGGAACAGGAAGGAAACGGCTATGTAGTCGCGTCCCTCGGAAAAGACTCCGGCTACGTCCCTTACACGGCCTACAGTGCAAAAAAAAGCTATATTGAAAAGCATCCGGAGATCATCCAGAAATTCACAAATGCGATTCAGAAAGGCCTCGACTATGTGAACACCCACTCCGCCGAGGAGATCGCCGAGACGATAAGTCCGCAGTTTAAGGAGACCGACACCGAAAAGATCGCGATCATCGTGGACCGCTACAAAGAGCAGGATACCTGGAAAGAAAATACGGTCTTTGAGAAGAAAAGCTTTGAGCTTCTCGAGAACATTCTGGAGGAAGCCGGTGAGCTTGACACGCGGGTTCCTTATGAGGATCTTGTGAATACGGGGTTTGCGAAGGCAGCCGCAGAGAAATAACCTTTTAATCGGAGAGATCTGAATTTTTTTAATCATTGTAACTGTTCAGCAGGTCTGCGCACTTGCTGCGCTGACCGTAAGAAAACATAAGCTGGAAGGCAAAAATCCCATCGGCACAGCCGATCTCGAGTGATTTTTGCTTGTAACTATGAAAGTACTGAGGTTACTAATCATTTAA
The DNA here is from genome assembly GCF_003435125.1 of Clostridium sp. AM25-23AC. Classification (NCBI taxonomy): domain Bacteria; kingdom Bacillati; phylum Bacillota; class Clostridia; order Eubacteriales; family Clostridiaceae; genus Clostridium; species Clostridium sp. AM25-23AC. The sequence goes on from NZ_QWGI01000024.1 coordinate 14,925, forward strand.
ATTCAGATCTCTCCGATATTTTTATACTTCCTCTCCTCTCATTCTCCACCATCCCATCATCCACTTCACATAGTCAGAAAATCCAGCGGGATCCACATCCCGGTCCGCAATGACAGGGATGTTTCCGATCTCCTCCCCATTAAACCGGTAGTGCAGCGTTCCAAGCTGGTCTCCCGCCTTTACCGGGGCCTTTGCGCTCTCTTCCAGCATCAGTTCCCGCTCCACACCGGAAAAGTCCTCGCCGTGGAGTCCCAGATATGTAAAGGTTTCGCCGTAGGAAAGTTCCACCTCCGGCTCTTTTCCGCCTGTCACGGAGAGTTTCGGAAGCTCCGGCGGCGTCTCATCCTTATAGAGCCTGCAGTTTCCAAACCCATAATTTAAAAGCGTCACAGCATCCTTAAATCTTGCCTTATAGTCCGGTGCCGCCATGATCGCGGCGATAAGCTCCACGCCGTCCTTTTTTGCTGTGGCGGAGAGACAGTATTTTGCGATACTGGTGGAACCTGTTTTCAGCCCCGTCACCTCGAAATTCGTCGCCATCTTTAAGAGCTTATTTGTGTTTGAGAGACCGAACTCCTTTGTCCCCTGCTTCGTCACATGGGTGATATTCTCCATCCAGATCGTCGTGTAGTTTGTGATCTGCGGGTATTTTGTGATAAGTTCCCTGGACATCAGCGCGATGTCCCTCGCCGTAGTCACATGTTCCGGGGAATCCGTGAGTCCACAGCAGTCAATGAACTTCGTGTGCTCCATCCCCAGGCCTTTCGCCCGCTCATTCATCATCTTCACAAAAGTCCCCTCATCGCCTCCGATAAACTCAGCCATTGCCACCGACGCGTCGTTGCCGGAGGCGATGACGATGCACTTAATCAGAGTTTCCACTGTCTGGATCTCGCCCTCCTCCAGGAACACCTGGGATCCGCCCATGGATTTCGCGTGGGCGCTTGTCACCACCTCGTCTGTCAGACGGATCTTCCCTGACTGCAGGGCGTCGAAGATCAGGATCAGCGTCATGATCTTTGTGACACTGGCGGGATTTCTCGGCTCATCCGCGTTTTTCTCGCAGATCACGGTCCCCGTGGATGCCTCCATGAGGATTGCGGCCGGAGCCGTGATCTCCGGGCCGGTGTACGGTGTCAGCTCCGGCTGCATCTGCTGTATTTCCATGATCTGATTTCTTATATCCTTTTTCCACGTCCCTTCCCTCATCATCCCATATCCGCTCACCGGTTCCATCATGAACAGGATTCCGGCCATGATCCCACAAATGCTTCTTTTTCCCACTCTCATATTTCTACTCCCGACCTGCCTGCTGTTCCATAAAATTTCTCCGCCCGGACGCCATTTTATTCCGCCCTGCGGCACGCTTTTCATGTTCTCAGCCAGTTTTTCTCCTTATAAAATATGGCCCGGACATCCCCCTTTATGTCACTGCTTACAAAATGCTTAATTTTTCTATTTCTCGTAGCGTCGGACATGGGGTTGTGCTATGATAGAAGTAATAAATACAGAATTTTATCCGTTGTTCTGTCTGACAAAGGACGGCGGTTACGAATTAAATTACGAGGTGATATTTTGGAATACAATAATGATTTTGAAAGGCGCCGCGCATATATTTCAAGCCGCGAAAAGCTGCGGAAACGGCGGCGGACAGTTCATATTACGATACTGCTGATCGTTCTCGGAGTTCTTCTCCTGGGAATCGGCGGACTGCTCCTCTTTAAAAAAGGAGGCCGCTTATCCACACAGTTGAAAAACAACACTTCTGAATCTTCGGCGGAATCCGATCCGTCCGGAGACGATAAAACGACCGTTTCACTTGCGGAGAGCGGATCCGGAGAAGACGCTTCTCCGGAGTCACAGGAAGCCGCCGTACCGGCTGCCGCTTACAATACAGGCGATACTGCCCTGGATGGGATTTTAAACAGCGCTCACGCAAAATTCGTCACCTACGACTACGATGCTGCCATCGAGATCTTAAACTCCAACCCGGATTACGCGGAGAATTCCGATGTGAAGGAGCTTCTCGCCTCCTGCGAGGAGACAAAATCCACACTCGTCCGGGCGGATGTAAACAAGATCACCCATGTGTTCTTCCACTCCCTGATCATGGATAACTCCAAAGCCTTCGACGGGGACGCAGATTCCAAGGGCTACAACCAGGTGATGACCACGAAGAGCGAATTTTTAAAGATCCTGGATTCCATGTACGAGAAAGGATATGTTCTCGTAAAGCTCCACGATATTGCCCACGAGGTAACGGACGAAAACGGCAATACGAAGATGGTGGCGGGGGATATTATGCTGCCGCCTGGAAAGATTCCTTTTGTCATGTCCCAGGATGACCTCTGCTATTACGAGTATATGGACGGTGACGGTTTCGCAAGCCGGATGATCGTGGGCGAGAACGGAAAGCCGACCTGCGAGATGGTGATGGATGACGGCTCCGTGTCGGTGGGCTCTTATGATCTCGTGCCGCTCCTTGAGGACTTTATCACGGAACACCCTGATTTTTCCTACCGGGGTGCCCGGGCGGTCCTGGCGTTTACCGGATATCAGGGCGTTCTGGGATACCGGACGGATCCGTCCTATGAGAGTTCTAACCCAAATTTTGAAGCCGATAAAGAGACGGTCCGCCAGGTGGCACAGTGTCTCAGGGACAACGGCTGGGAGCTCGCCTCCCACAGCTGGGGACATATCAATTTCGGGAAACGCTCCTTTGAGGATGTGAAGACAGACTCCGATAAGTGGGCCTCCAGGGTGGAATCCCTGATCGGAAAGACGGATATCCTGCTCTACCCATTCGGATCAGATGTTGGCGACTGGCATCCGTACACAATGGAAAATGAAAAATACGCATATCTCCATGAGCTGGGCTTCCGCTACTTCTGCAATGTAGACTCCAGCCAGTACTGGGTACAGTTTGGATCTGACTATCTCCGCCAGGGACGCCGGAACCTGGACGGCTACCGCATGTACTACGACCTGCCGGAGACGAATCCGGAAAAAGACCACTTAAGCGACCTCTTCGATGTGACCCAGGTCTTCGACCGCGAACGGCCGGTTCCGGTGGCACCGATGAATTAGACCTGGAATTAAAAACGGACTTCAAAAGTTATATCTCATATGGCTCACGAAGTCCGTTTCTTTTGTTTATATCCGCTAAAGCTTTCACTGGAAGTCCCTTCTGAATACATGGGAACCCGCAGAGCCTGCCAACGGCAGCTTCTTCGGAATTCGAGAAAATCAAAATACGCTGGACAGTTTTTCCATCCAGCGTACCCGGTATTATTCTGCATTTTCTGTTTTTCAGCTGAAATCTTCATTTAGAACTGCACAATATCCTTGATCTCCTGCGCCGGTTCCACGCTCTCGGCGTAGAGCACCGGACCGACACCGTCGTAGTCCGGCCAGAACTCGTATGCGATCTTCGCACGGACCTTGACCCACTGCTTTGTCTCAAGGTTTCTCGCCTCACGCGCCTTGCAGATAAATCCTAAAAATGTCATATCTGCCTCGCAGCATGTCATCGCCATTCGGCCCGGAACGAAATAGTTCTTCGGGAATTCCGGGGATTTTAATACCATACCGGTGAACTCCACAACTTTTCCCTCGTAGCGGTCCTGCTTATCCATGGCGTCGATGTACCAGATGCCGTAATCCTTCGGATCGATCTTGATCACATCTGCCTTCATGTCGTACGGAAGATCCTCTTCCAGAACCTCCTGCTCGATCTCGCCTTCCGCGTCCTCGAAGATCAGCTCTGCCTGCGGGTTTAAAGCCTTTAAGCCGCGGCGGTAGCGGGTGATGTTCTCATCGCTGACTTCATCGCAGCGGTTCATGATCACAAGCTCGGAGCGCTTTACAAGGAGCGCTAAGAGCGGCTTCATGTTGCTTAAATAGAGCTCGAAGGTGGAGCCATCGATGATCGTGATCTGCTGGAAGAGTTCCCAGGTATCCGGGAGCTGCAGCTGATCCTGCGGCCACATTCCGTTCCACTCGATGAGAACGCGGGCCGGGTCATATAATGCCTCGATCCGTCCGTAGAAATCCTCGTCCATCTCGGAGATATCTTCCACGGTAACGATCTTTGTTCTTGTTTTCTTTAAGATTTCCTTATCGTACTCCGTATCGCCTTCCTCGCAGAGGATCAGAACGGTCGTACCGTCGGCCTGGAAATAGTCCTGCTGTAAAGTATTTGTGATGAACTGGGTCTTTCCCGCTTCCAGAAAGCCGTTGATGACAAATACCGGCATTTTTTCCTGCTGTTTCACTGTCTTATTCTCCTAATTATATAAAATGGTTCCTGCCCACGTCTTGCGCAGACAGGAACTGCCACTGAACAGGTTCTGCAGATCTGGCAGCCTGACCCTGGCAGAATACGTTCATTAAGCCTCAAACGCAGCCTTTAACTCGTCTTCCTTCAGGTTGGAACCGATCACGCACACTTTTCCTGTGTAGATCGGAGCGCCTGTGCGGATCTCGGTCTCTTCCGGTACAAGATCGAAGTAGTACCATGTTCCGTCCGCATCCGGCAGCATTCCCTTTGCGCGGAGAACCTGGCCGTACTTCTCGGAATGTGCGAGTTCCTGTAACAGGGACTCGAGTTTCTCCTTTGTGATGGTACGGTTTGTCTCAAGACCCCAGCTTGTGAATACCTCGTCGGCATCATGATCGTGGTGGTGATGATGGTGGTGGCCGCATCCGCACTCGCTGTCATGGTGATGGTGATGCTCGTGCTCATCATCGTCATCATCGTGGTGATGGTGATGGCCGCATCCGCACTCTTCGTCATCGTCATGGTGGTGATGATGGTGCTCATGCTCATCTTCGTCGTCATCATCGTCATCGTGGTGGTGATGGTGGTGGCCGCACTCACACTCTCCGTCATCGTCATGGTGGTGATGATGGTGCTCATGCTCATCTTCGTCGTCATCATCGTCATCGTGGTGGTGATGGTGATGGCCACAGCAGCACTCCTCGTCGTCATCGTCATGATGATGGTGATGGCCCTCTTTTACCTCCTCAAGGAGCTTCTCAGCCATATCATCTGTCGGCTTCTCAATGATCTCAAGAAGCTGCTCGCCTGTGAGCTTGTCGATCGGAGTTGTAACGATAGCTGCCTTCGGGTTCTTCTCGCGGATCATCTCTACACACTGAGCGACCTTGTCTGCGTCAGCGACATCGGTACGGCTTAACACGATCGTTCCTGCGCTCTCGATCTGGTTGTTGAAGAACTCACCAAAGTTCTTCATATACATCTTGCACTTCTGAGCGTCAACGACTGTCACGGAACCATTTAATACAACGTCGATCTCGCCCGCAACGTCGCAGACTGCCTTCATGACATCGGAAAGCTTGCCGACACCTGACGGCTCGATAATTACACGGTCCGGTGTATACTTTGTAAGGACTTCATTTAAGGAACGTCCGAAATCACCGACTAAGGAACAGCAGATGCATCCGGAGTTCATCTCACGGATCTCGATGCCGGAATCCTTTAAGAAGCCGCCGTCGATACCGATCTCACCAAATTCATTCTCGATCAGGACTACTTTCTCGCCCGCAATTGCTTCTTTCAGAAGCTTCTTTATAAATGTTGTTTTTCCGGCTCCGAGGAAACCGGAGATAATATCAATTTTTGTCATAATGACACCTCTTTCTTGCCATCCGCGCGGCATTCCTGTATTTTTATCTGTCCGCCTTAATTTTATACTGTATACAGACCAGATCCACTGCCGCACTTTCATTTTTCATTACCAATTACTAACTTTAACACATTTTCTAACAAAGTCAAGTACTGCCGCTTCCAGCGGATGTCTGGAAAGCGGCAGAAATACGAGAAATTTTCTCATATAATATTGTTTTCTTGTACAGTCTTCAGGATCTGGCAAAATCCAACCTCATTGAGCGCTTGCGATTACGTATCTGCTGGCATCCTGCTGTTTCTCCCCTATCTCGACTGCTTCACCATCTGAACGACACTGAACACCCCGAACATCGCCAGGTTCACCACAACAACGCTGGCTCCCGCCGGAATTGAATATACATAGGAAAGAATGAGTCCGATAAAGAAGCACACCACAGACACAACGCCCGAGGATACCACAACGCCGAGGAAACTCTTAAATACCCGCATGGATGTCAGTGCCGGGAAGATCACAAGGCTCGAGATCAGCATGGCACCCATCATCCGCATGCCGAGAACGATCGTAATGGCAGTCAGGACCGCGATCAGAAGATTATAGGCGGAGACCCGCACACCCGTCGCCTTCGCGAAGCTCTCATCGAAGGTCACGGCAAAGACCTTGTTGTAGCAGATCACAAACATGCCGAGGACCACCAGGGACAGGACTACGCTTAAGTACATGTCCTCGCGGCTCATTGCTAAAATACTTCCGAACATATAGCTGCTGACATCCGTCGTCATTCCCGTCGTCAGGGATGTGACGATGATACCGATGGCGAGAGATCCTGCGGAAATCATCGCGATCGCCGCGTCACTCTTGATCTTTCCGTTTCCCGTGATCCGAAGAAGCAGGACCGCCGCCGCTGCCACCACCGGGATCGATACCGCGAGAGGCGCCCAGTTAAAGGCCACCGCGATAGAGAGTGCCCCAAAGGAAACATGGGACAGTCCGTCACCGATCATTGAATACCGTTTCAGCACAAGGCTGACTCCCAGGAGCGATGCGCAGAGCGAGATACAGATACCGCCGATCATCGCCCGCACGAGAAACGGATAGGAAAACATTTCCTGTAAAAGTCCCATTTAGTTCTCACCTCCGAGGAATTCTCTTCCGAATTCCGATTTCTTATACTCATCCACGGTCCCGTAAAACTGGACCGTCTGTTTCAACTGTAAGATCTTGTTGGCCTGGGTCACGATATTTCCGATATCGTGGGAGACCATGAGGACAGCCACCTTCTCGTCCCTGTTTAGATGGCGGATCACCGCGTAGAAATCCTGGGTGGATGCCGGGTCAAGTCCCGTGATCGGCTCGTCCAGGATCAGGAGCTTATCCGTAGCGCAGAGGGCCCTCGCGATCAGGGTACGCTGTTTCTGTCCGCCGGAGAGATCCCGGTAGCAGCTCTTTTTGAGATCCGTGATTCCGAGCTTTTCCATATTGACCGCCGCAAGCTTCCGCTCTTCCATCGAGTAAAACGGTCGGTTCCCACGCTTTCCAAGGCAGCCGGAGATCACGACCTCCTGTACCGTCGCAGGGAAATCCTTCTGGGCCGGGGTCTGCTGCGGGAGATATCCGATTCCGGACCGTCTCAACTCGTCCGCCAGCGTCAGGACACCACCGGTGGGCTTTATAAGTCCCAGGAGTCCTTTCATCAGGGTGCTCTTTCCGGATCCGTTCTCGCCGACGATGCAGAGGTAGTCCCCAGGATTGATCTCCATGGACACGTCCTTCACCACGTCATAATTTTCATATCCAAAGTCCACATGTTCACATTTTAATAATGGCTGGTTCATCGATAAAGTCCTTCCCGTAAATTGACAACATTCTGCTCCATCAGTTCCAGATAGGTGACGCCGTTATCAAACTCCCTTCGCGTCACGTTGTGACAGGAGTGGAATAACAACGGCTTCGCGCCGGTCTCCTCGCTGATGATCTCCGCCACCCGGTGGCTGGAGAGTTCCAGGTAATAGACCGCCGGGATCTGTTCCTCCCGCACCTTGTCGATCAGGTATGCGATGGTCTTTGCGCTTGGCTCAGTGTCGGAGGCGCAGCCGGAAAACGCTGCCCGGTACCGGAGTCCGTAGGTGTCCGCAAAATAGCGGAGTGGGAACTTGTCCGCCATGACGATGAGATCTAAGTCCGCGCCGTCTACCACATTGCGGAATTCCTGGTCGAGATTTTTAAGTTTTCCGAGATAATCCTCTGCGTTTGCCGCAAAGGTGTCCGCGTCCGCCGGGTCCATCTCCTGAAGCGTGTCCGTGATCACCTGGGTGATCTTCATGGCATTCACCGGGGAAGTCCAGATGTGCTCGTCATATTCGATCTCGTAATCCGCGTCGTCATCATCGTGCGTGTGTGTGTGATCTTCCGCATCATGATCGTGTTCATCATCCGTGTGGTCATGATCTTCCGCATCATGATCGTGTTCATCATCCGTGTGGTCATGATCTTCCGCATCGTGATCATCGTCATCAGCATGGACCGCCTCATCATGGTCGTGGTCATCATGGGTATCGTCTGCCGACGCATGGCTGTGGTGATGTTCCTCACCTGCGTCCTCCATGCCTTCCACGATCTCTTCCTCCACGGTATCCACATAGTCCATCATCGTGATGACCTTTAAGCTCTCCGAATCCAGGGATGCCACAACCTGGCTCACCCACTGCTCCATGGCACCACCGTTGCAGATCAGAAGGTCCGCGTTCTGGATCAGGCGGATATCTGCCGGTGTCGGCTCAAAGGAATGGCTGTCCTGTCCCGCCGGGATCACCATGGAAAGATCTACGGCATCCCCCGCGATCTGTCTCGTGAAATCGTAGTACGGGAACAGGGTCGTTACAACTTTCAGCTTTCCATCATTCGGAGTTCCCACATCTCCGTGTGTGTCACTAACAGAGCCACAGCCTGTCAGGGTACCAAAAAGAAACATCGCTGCGGTGAGCCATGCTTCTATCCGTTTTCGTCTTGTTTTTCTAAAATACTTCAATCCATTTCCTCCGGTATCTAACGCGCGGGCTGATGTTTTAAGCATAGTTTACGCAAGGTCCGAATTTTCATGTTACTGTCTTTTATTTTTAATAGCAGCTCTTTGTTTTCCTGCGCAGTTTTTCCTGCAGTCATCACTATATATAAATAAATCCGCTTACTGCTGTCACCTTTTATGGCACATTGATAAGTCATGCCGCATCTGCACAGGTCTGCCAAACAGCTACTTTTCAATCTCCGTTAAGATATCAAGCGGTTTCTCAAGCAGAAATTCCGGCTGGAATGCCGCAAGCTCCTCACGGCCCCTGAATCCCCAGAGAACTCCAACCGTCGTCATCTTCGCGTTCTTTCCAGTCTTCATGTCCGTATTCGTATCTCCAAAATACAGGCACTCTGACGGGTCCGCGCCACAGATCTTCGCCGCCTTCAACGCTCCCGACGGGTCCGGCTTCTTCGGAACGCCCTCCTGCTCCCCGATCACCGTGTCAAAATATCCCGCGCCGAATACATATTCTACGGTCTTCTTCGCCTGGGCATCAGGCTTGTTGGATACAACAGCAATCTTTAAACCCAGCTCTTTCGCCTTCGAGGTGAGCTCCACGATTCCATCGTAAGGATGCATCTCATAGTTACAGTATTTTCCGAATATCTCCATATATACAGGGAGGATCGCCTCGTAGTGCGCCTCATCCGTATCCCCGCAGGCCGCGAGGGAACGTTTCATCTGCATTTTATATCCATCGCCGACGATGGTCTTCATCTGCTCCTCGCTTAAAGGGCCGAGACCAAACTTCTCCAGGGAAAGGTTTGTGCAATATGTCAGCGCATGGATCGAGTTTACCAGCGTTCCATCCAGATCAAAGATCAGACACTTATATTTCATATCTGCCTCCATATAAAGCAAAAACGAATCAAAAACTGTGCCACTCATTTTATCACACTAAAAAAAAAATGACAATACCTTTCTGCGCATATATAGGGCTCCGAAAATTTCCTTTAAATCCCATTGACTCTTTCCAGTTTCCATATTAGGATATATCTATATGAAAAGGACAAATCTACATATATTTTATGTGCATTTTTGTACCAAAAGACGAAATCCCAGGAGGTACGTTTATGAAAAAATTTTGCATCGCAGCTCTCGCTGCAACACTGACTCTCGGAACCATGATCACAGCTCAGGCTGCTGATACAACAGATGGAACTGTTGTATCCGGCACATACAAACGCAGCACAAACGGCGGACGCCGCCGCGGTTTAAAGTCCCAGGCAGGCGGTGCCTGGGAGAAGCTTTCTGACGGTACCTATAAATATCACTTTGCGGAAGGTCTCGAAGCTACCGATTACTGGCTGGAGATCGATGGAACCTGGTACTATTTCGGTCATGACAATATCATGCAGACCGGATGGGTAAAGGATGACGGCAACTGGTACTACATGGACCTTAAGACCGGCGCTCTCTTCACCGGCTGGCACGAGATCAGCGGCAAGTGGTACTATTTCCACGAGGAAGGCGATGGCTTCAAGGGCACTCTCATGGTAAACTGTGAGACTCCGGACGGATACACCGTTGACGTGAATGGTGCGCTTGTAGAATAGTCACTGGCATAAATTTTAAAAATCCCCGCAGGATCGTTTTTCCGCATCCTGCGGGGATTTTTTGCCGGTCCATATAGCATCCGTTCCAATAATACGTTTCTTGCATATGTCCCATTGATCGGCAGTTCCTCTTTATTCATATCTCAGAGCATCGATCGGATCCGCCTTTGCGGCTTTCGACGCCGGGTAAATCCCAAAGAAGATGCCGACTACGGCCGAAAAGGATACCGCAAGAAGGATGATCCCAGGTTTGATCACAACAGGGAGTCCAAGCGCCGCGCCGCCCGCCGTCACGAGACTCACAGCGAGAAGAACGCCGATGATTCCGCCCAGAGCGGACAGGATCGCGGACTCTGTCAGGAACTGGATCAGGACATCCCGGGTCCTTGCACCGAGCGCCTTTCTGATACCGATCTCGCGGGTCCTCTCCGTGACGGACACCAGCATGATGTTCATGATCCCGATGCCGCCCACCAGGAGAGAGATCGCAGCGATCCCGCCCACAGCCATGGAAAGTCCGCCCATGAGGCTGTCGATGGATCCCATCTCGTCCGCCACCGTATTCGTATAGAAATCTTCCGCGTTTCTATTCTTAATTTTCCCAAGATACACCGTCAGCCTTGACATGAAATTTACCATGTCCGTTCCCTCTTTCGCGTACAAACGGCAGTAATAGAACTGGTCATTCGGCCACGTGAGCAGTGTATACGGGATATACGCGGATCCCGTATCGCCGGAGCCTCCGGTCAAAAGCTTCTGGAAGGCGCTCATCTCTTTTTTATAGACACCGACTACCGTATACATGTCTGTATCCCCGTAGACGGTGGTCCGGAAGGTCTTTCCCACCGCGTTTTCCGTTCCGAAAAGTTTTCTGGCACTCTCCTCCTCTATCACCACATTTTTCTTTCGTCCAAGGATATCTCCTTCGTTTAAATAACGTCCGGAAATCATGGTCACCGGTTGGACATCGCTAAAATTCCAGTCGATCCCCTGGAAGTCAAATTTCATGTTTGTCCGTCCCGCAAGGACTTCTGAATTTACGCTGGCGTAACTGTCGATATAGGATATCTCATCCCCGAAGACTTCCTTGATCTTATCAAGTTCATCCAGGGTAAAGTAATCGCTGTCCCGCACATCCTCCACGTTGTATCCGATGGAGACCACCGCCTGAGTGGCCCCCGCGTCCTTATAGAGGTCCGCGAACAGCCCGCGCATCGTATCGCCGATGGAAACGATGGATATGACAGAACCGATTCCGATGATAATGCCCAGCATGGTCAGGAATGAGCGCATCTTGTTCGCCATGATTGCATGGAAGGCCATGATCATATTTTCACCTAGCATCCGACCACCCCACTCTCTGTTCCGGCTATTTTCTGGAAGTGTCTGTAGAGACCTTTCATGTGGACTTTACCGCTTCCTTTTGTCGGGTTTTCGTTGATCTCATCTTTGATGATCTGACCATCTGAGAAGTGGATGATCCGGTCCGTAAAGGCAGCGATATTTTCCTCGTGGGTGACAACGATCACGGTGGCTCCCGCTTTGTGGAGTTCCGAGAAGATCTCCATGATCTCGATGGACGCGGCTGTATCGAGGTTTCCCGTCGGTTCATCTGCCAGGATCAGCGGCGGCTCGTTCGCCAGCGCTCTCGCAATGGCAACGCGCTGTCTCTGTCCGCCGGACATCTCATTGGGCATGTGTCCGGCGCGTTTTTCCAGCCCCACGCACTCCAACAGTTCCATGGCCCGCTCCGTCCTTTTCCTTTTCGGGATCCTCGCGTAGGTCATCGGGAGCTCCACATTTTTTAACGCCGATGTCCTGGAGATCAGGTTGAAGGATTGGAACACGAAGCCGATCTTTTTATTCCGCACCGCGGAGAGTTCGTCCGGGGACAGGGCCGCCGTGTCGATCCCGTCGAGGTAATAGTGACCCAGTGTCGGGCGGTCCAGGCAGCCTAAAATGTTCATCAGGGTAGATTTTCCCGATCCGGAGTGTCCCATGATCGCAACGAACTCGCCGCGGTGGATCGTCAGGTTGATTTTCTTTAGTCCCATGACCCGGATCGCGCCTGTGTCGTAGATCTTTACGAGGTTTTCCAGGCGGATCAGCTCATCTGTCACGTTTTCCGTCATGTAGCGGGATCTTGTCAGTTTTTCAAACATTGTTTATTCCCCCTGTTTTCCGGATGATGTGACTGCCATTCCATCTGTGTACTGTTCTCCCGGCTCCGCGATCAGGACGGAGTTTTCATCCAGGGAACTCCCTTCCACCGGGATGATCTCCATCTCCACATCGCCTTCCACACCGATGTCCACCGGAACCCAGGATACGGTTCCGTCACTGATCTCCTGTACGTAGTTCGTTCCGTCTTTTTCCATCACGGCGGAGACTGGGACTGTCAGGGCGTTCTCGGATTCTTCCAGGACAATGGACGCGCGGGCGGTGATTCCAGCGATCAGTTTTGTGTCCTGATCTGTGACGCGGATCTTTGTGGGGATGACGCGCTCGCTGGAACCGCCGCCTTTTTCTTCGCCGGTCGGGGAGATCGAGATGACTTCGCCGTGGACGGTCTCACCGTTTAAGATGTCCGCGGAGATCTCGGCTTCCTGGCCGACGGCGACTTTTCCGATGGTGTACTCGCTGACTTTGATCTCGAGTTCCAGGTTATCGAGGTTTTCGATCACGAAGAGTGGGGCGTCGTTTTCCATTTTGTCGGCAAAGCGGCCTACTTTTGTGTTGACGCGGACGACGGTGCCATCGATAGGGGCTTTTAATATCGTATTATCTAACTGCTCTACGGCTTTTTCGTAGTCGAATTTTGCTTTTTCGATCTGGAGGCGGTAGGAGTCATCGGCGACGGCGGATCCGTTTTTTATTGTGTAGGAGTCGCATTCCCGTTCTGCGTCGTGGAGACCGTTTTCCGCTGTCTCAAGATCAACTTTGGGGACGCTGCCGCCATCAAAGAGGGCTTTTGTGCGGTCGTAGTTGGCCTGGGCGGTGTTCAGGTCCTGGATGGCTTTGGCGTAGCCGTTTCTTGCTTCTTTATCTTTTTCGGCGCAGGTGGTCACGGCGAGGTCGTAGTCGTTTTTGGCGATGTCGGCTTCTTTTTTTACGTCGGAATCGTCGAGGACTGCCAGGGGCTGGCCTTTTGTGACTTTGTCGCCTTCTTTTACGGGAATTTCGAGGATCTCAGCGTGGAGGTTTGAGACGACGTCTACGCTGTCGGTTCCGGAGATGGGGCCGGTGACGGTGAGGCGGTTTTGGATAGTTTTGCGGGTTGGGGTCACAGTGTCCACAACGGGGACCATGTCTTTTCCGCCGGACAGGAGTTTGATGCCGGTGATTCCGAGGATGGCAATGGCGGCGGCGATTATGATCTTTTTTCTCTTTGGGTTTTTGGGTTTCTTTTCTGTGGTTCCGGCCAGTAGGGAGTCCAGTTCTTTGTCGAATTCTTCTGGTGAGATTTTTTCTTCACTGCTCATACTCATGTGTTCCTTCCGAGGTTTTCTATGTTAAATGTGATTATTTTAACACTGGAATTTAGTATAGCAGGGAAATGTTTCTTTCTTGGGTCTTTTATCTGGCGGTTTTCTTGCGATTTTCTTACGTTTTTTGGGGAGAGGTGAATTGGCGGGGGGTACGCACAGACCAGCTTTCAGATCCGGGCTCAGAGGATTTTCGGGGCGGTTCCTCTAGGCTTGCAGGAGAATGCTAAGGACGGAGAAGCGTGGACACAACTCGCTTGCGCTCAAACAAGTGTCCACGCTCCTCCAACGCATTCTTCTGCGAGCCAAGAGGAAGCCATGCCCCGAAAATCAATCGCCCGGATCTGAAAGCTGGTCTGTGCTGTGTACTGGCGGGAAAGCGCAGGCGCTGCGCTGTGCGTTAGGTGGATGGCTGTGCTGAGGGACGGAACAGGATACGGCAATGCTGCATAATAGTTGCGTACTGTGCTGTTGTTTTTGACGGTTGGCTCACGGATGAGAGGTTTTTACATATTTTATAGTAAGTACGTTTGAGTGAGGTATCCATGACTCCGAAATTGGAAGTTAGAGGGGTGGATTATTCCTACCATACCATGGAGGGAGAGACGAAGGCCCTTTCTGATATATCGTTTCATGTGAATTCCGGCGAGTTTCTTTGTATTGTCGGGCCGTCCGGGTGTGGGAAGTCTACGTTGCTTTCTCTGCTTGCCGGGCTTTTGGCCCCTGAGCGGGGGGAGATTCTTTTGGACGGGGTTTCTGTCGGGAAGGGGGCTTCGGGGATCGGGTACATGCTGCAGAGGGATCATTTGTTTGAGTGGCGGACGATCCTTTCGAATGTTTCACTGGGGCTTGAGGTGCGGAGGAAGTGTGATTCAAAGCATTTGAGCCGGGTGAAGGAGCTTCTGGATTCTTACGGACTTCAGTATTTTTACGATGCGCATCCGTCGGAGCTTTCCGGGGGGATGCGGCAACGGGCTGCTTTGATCCGGACTCTTGCTTTGGAGCCGGATCTTCTGCTTCTTGATGAGCCGTTTTCTGCTCTGGATTATCAGACGAGGCTTTCGGTCTGTGATGATATCAGTTCGATCATCCGCAGCAGAAAGAAAACGGCTATCCTGATCACCCATGATCTTTCGGAGGCGGTGAGCACAGCGGACCGGATCCTGGTGCTGACGAACAGACCGGGGACGATCAAGGGGGAGCTTGTGATTCGGTTTCCGAACCATGAAATGAGTCCTTTGAAGCGGCGGAATTATCCGGAGTTTTCTTCTTATTTTAATGAATTGTGGAAGATTCTTGGGAACGGGAATGGTGATGATACGTCAACTGTCGATGGGGCCGGATCTGGAGATACAGATATTATCAATGGAACTGAATCCGGTGATGAGAATCCACCGGCAGCCAGAAACGGACTCATGACCGCTATCAATGTGGGAGGTGAGCCGGATGAGATTTCATAGTATCGCTTCTTTTATCCTGCGCAGGCACCGGGCTGTGATCCCGGCAGCGGATCTTGCGGTCTCCCCGGCCCAGTGCCGGTATCTGGAGCAGGAGCGGCGGATCCGGAGGCAGATCTTCATCTGCAGGATCTTATTTCTGGTCCTGTTTCTTTTTTCCTGGGAGATCAGCGCCCGGATCGGGATCCTGAACGATTTTATTTTCAGTTCCCCGTCCCGGGTGCTCTCCTGTTTTCTTTCCATGGCGGCAGACCGGACGATCTTTTACCACACGGGAGTCACGGTTTTGGAGACGCTTTTGAGCTTTTTTCTTGTGACATGGATCGGGATCTTCGGCGCGGTGGCGCTCTGGTCCAGCAGGCGGCTGGCAAAGATTCTGGAACCGTACCTTGTCATATTGAACAGTCTGCCGAAGTCCGCTCTCGCGCCGCTGCTCATCGTATGGCTGGGCAACAACATGAAGACGATCATCACGGCGGCGGTCTCTGTGGCGGTATTTGGCTCGATCTTAACGCTCTACAACGGCTTTCTCTCCATGGATCCTGACCAGATCCGTCTGATCTACACGCTGGGAGGAAAACAGAAGGATGTCCTCACAAAGGTCCTGCTGCCCGGCTCTGTTCCACTTATCATCAGCAACATGAAGGTCAACATCGGTCTCTGCCTCGTCGGCGTCATCATCGGCGAGTTTCTCTCCGCCCAGGCAGGCCTTGGCTTCCTCATCATCTACGGCAGCCAGGTCTTCAAGCTGGATCTCGTGATCATGTCCATCGTGATCCTCTGTATTCTGTCCGCAATCCTGTATCAGGCGGTGGCAGTGCTGGAACGGAGGTGTAGGCAGTAGAATCCCATCCACAGCTTCTGGTATCGGTAGGTTTTTCGGATGTATGACAATCCGTTAATCCATAAAATCTTTCTAAACAAATTTTTTTACCAACATCATGCACCACTCTCATCAGTGACTGGAAGAAATAGTCTCACAAACAAAAATCCCCAGAAAACACCGCCCATATAATGGGGCATGTCTTCTGGGGAATATTTTTTGATTTTAAGCTAGTCCAAGGACTCTCTGTAGAATCCGCCGTAGAAGTCTTCTGTTTTGAATACGTTTATGATCACGTTTTCATCTACTTCCTGGATCAGCTGGACGATATCGTTGATCTCATAGGAAGAAATTACGGTGTGGAGCAGGTACATTTTTTTGTGGCTGTAGCCGCCGATGGCGTCCACGCAGGAAATACCGTGGTGATACTTGCTGACATACGCCTTCATGACCTCTTCCGCTTTCTCAGTGGTGATCTGTAAGGTCACGCGGTCATAGCGGTGATGGAAGGTGGAGATCATCTTTGTGGAGATGAACTGGAACAGGATGGAATATCCTGCATACTCCCAACCGAACATGTGTCCAAAAATTACAAGGATACACACATTTCCCATGAACACATAGTTCCAAATGGACTTTCCGGTCTTATTGGAAACATAGAGGGCAATAAAGTCGGTACCACCTGTGGATGCGTTTCCTTTTAAGGAAAGGACAACGGACAGTCCGTAAAGCACACCGCCGAAAATCACATTCAGGGTCAGATCCTCAAATAGCGGAGTATAATGGCAGACTTTTAAGAAAAAGCTTGCAAAAAATACCTGCAGCAACGAAAACACCGTGAATTTCACGTTGATGCTGCGGCAGCACATCAGGGCAACAGGCAGGTTTAAAACAACGAGCGCCAAAGATGTCGAGACGGTAAATCCATACAGTTCAGCGATTCGGTCGATCAAAATCGCAAGTCCCGTAAATCCGCTGGACAGAAGGCCTGCCGGACGAATAAAGGCCAGAATTACATAAGACTGCAGAAGGGCAGATGCCAGAACTGCCACGAAGGAAATCGCACAGCGGACAACAAAATTTTTCCGTATTTCACGTACCTTTTTGGTAACATCATTCCAGGAACTCATAAGTGGGGTACTCCTTTTTCATACTCTTGGTGCTGCGATCCGGTATTGTTGTATTTGATAAATCAAATGGTGTATTTTCCCGAATCGGTCCATTGTTTTCAGATTCTTTTCCGTTTTGTATGGGGTATTAGAAAAACGACCTTCCTAACTTTATCATGATTTTTTTGATTGTCAATCGGTCTCTTGAAAAACGAGAAAAAAACAACCGGAGGAGAACTCCGGCTTAATAATGTTAAAAATTCTATTCTCTTGTTTCCGCATCTGTACAATTATTTTCCGCGGTTTTCCCCGATCGCCGTGAGGTACCGGTTGCACGCATCCTTCATGCACGCGATCAATGGCTTCTGCGTCAAAGCAAAATAGCGCTCCCTGATCTCCTTCTCGATCAGCGGAACGTCTGTCCTCAGGCTCTTCCCCACAAACATGGATGCCACGAACTGCTTCGTCACCTCAAGGATCGTGTTGCAGTCCAGCTCCAGGATCTTTCCCGTATCCCGCTCCACGATCAGGCTGATATAGAACTCCCCGTGGAGATTGTAGATCGCGTCCTCTTTGCTCGGCTTTGCCTGGCCGACCACAAGGATCGTGTTTTTGTTTTCCATATAATATACCCCTTTTTGTTCCCCGATATAAGAAATTGCTCATAGTAACCGACCTGCCCGCTCACGCAGACGAAACCTTTGCTGACAGCGCAAGAAAAACAAATGTCATCTGCGGTGCCGCTTGTTTTACTTTTGCGCCCGTTACATAGTATATCACAAAATATATTCGTTTTCCATTGACTTTTCTATGCATTTCCACTAGACTAGAGACAACGAAAACAGATTCTTTTATTTATCTGGACTCCTGCCCGGATGTTCCCTCCGTAAATAAGAGCCATGAATCTTCCAACAGGGGATCAGTGGCTTTTTTTGTTGCCTGAAATCCGAAAAACGATCCATATCGGCTTTTTCATACACACGGCAGCGAAAAAAGTTTTCCCCCTCATCAAACATATTGGGAGGATAAATACCATGACATTTTTTAAAGATCTGGATACCATTATGAAACAGGATTTCGGAAACCGCGGGCTCTTAAAAGCACTCCCGGACAATCCGATCCAGGAAACCTTAAACACGCTCGCGGACGCCCGCCGTGTCATTCTCTTAACCGGCTTTCCGGTCCGACTCAGCGACGGCTCTTATGTTGGTGAAACCGACGGCCCCTTAGGCACCGCTGATATTGCAGCAGCCCTGACCGCTCTCGGCGCCTCCGTCCTCGTGATCACCGATGAGCCCGCCTTTTCCATTGTAAGCGACGTTGTCTGCTACCGCGCTCCAAAAGCCAAACTCATAATGCTCCCTAAAACAGACACCGACGATTTCATCCGAAATTGCATCAAAACCTTCGCCCCAACTCACCTCATCTCCTTAGAACGCCCCGGTAAATCCGCCAACGGCCACTACCACAGCATGCGCGGCGAAGTCCTCGATGACATGATCACTGACTCCGCCCTCTTTCTCTCCGAAGCAAAAAAATCCGGAGCCACCACCATCTCCATCGGCGACGGCGGCAACGAGATGGGCATGGGCACCTACCGCGACGTGATCGAACATTTCGTTCCCTTCGGTGGAACGATCTGCACCGCTGAATCCGCCGACATCACCCTCGCCAGCGGCGTCTCCAACTGGTGGGGAATTGGTATCGCCGCCCTCTGCTCCCTCTTCGCTGAAAAAAATCTCCTCCCGACCCGCGAGGAAGAGACCGAGTCTCTCCGCCTCGCCGTAGCCGCCGGCAGCGTAGACGGTTGCACCAAAAAGAACGAAATGACCGTCGACCGCCTGGATCTCGAGACGCATCTCGGAATCCTGGATTCTGTTAACGACATCTTAAAGAAAGAACTGGACATATGTGCAATTGCATAAAGTAATCTCCATATCGCACAGCGCAGCGCCTGCGATCCCGCCAATACACTCGACTGGCCACCCTCGCGCAGCCAATCCCAGCGCTGGCCTGGGTCCGGATCCGGGTGCCTGATTTCGGGGGCATGGTTTCCTCTTAGTGCGCAGGAGAATTCGTTGGAGAAAAAGTGACACTTGTTTGAGCCGCAGGCGAGTTGTGTCACTTTTTCTCCGCCCTTAGCATTCTTCTGCAAACTTAGAGGAACCGTCCCCGAAATCCCGAGTACCCGGAGCCGGACCCAGGCCAGCACGTACCCTTTAGCCAATCCCCCGCACATTTCATATTGACATTCCCCACCCCAATTCTATATAATAGACATAAATAATACGAATACCACATATGAAAGGGGGTTATACTCCTGCGGTCCCACCCGGACGGCAGTATTTTTATGGAACAGCACCTGTCACAATACAAAATCTTCTACGAAGTAGCCCGTTGCGGCAACATCTCCCGCGCCGCCAAAGAACTCTACATCAGCCAGCCTGCCATCAGCAAAGCCATCAGCAAACTTGAAGAAAGCCTCGGCATCAAACTCTTCAGCCGAAACTCCCGCGGCGTCCAACTAACAAGAGAAGGCGCGATCCTCTTCCAGCATGTGAACACCGCCTTCGACTCCATCGGCCGCGGCGAACGCGAACTGAAGCGGATCCATGATTTCCATATCGGGAACTTGAAGATCGGTGTCAGCAACACCCTGTGCAAATACGTCCTTCTCCCCTACTTAAAAGGATTCATCGGAAAATACCCGCACGTAAACATCGCCATCGAGAGCCAGTCCACCTACCAGACCCTCGACATGCTGGATGCCAGAAAGATCGATATCGGACTCGTGGCGGAGCCAAAAAGCAAAAAAGGCCTCCACTTCCAGCCGGTAATGGAAATCAGCGATGCATTCGTCTGTACTCCGGCCTATCTGGAAAACCTCCATCTGAGAGAAGGCAATGACACCGATATTTTTAAAACCGGAAACATCATGCTCTTAAACCGCTCCAATATGAGCCGGAAACATGTGGACGCCTACCTGGCTGACAACCAGATCGAGATCAACCAGATCCTGGAGACCACTGACATGGAACTCCTCATCGAATTCTCCCGGATCGGACTCGGAATCGGCTGCGTCATCAAAGATTTCGTCGAGGATGACCTGAAAAACGGTACACTCATTGAGATCCCGTTAGATATCCCGATCCCGAAACGCGTCATCGGCTTCTGCTGCCATCCTCAGGATATGCCGGATACCCTGAGAGAATTCATGGAATTCTCCCGGACATTCCACAAAGCATGATCTGACAATCGCGGGCATTTTTAATACCGATCTTCCCAGAATTGGCAAACAAACAATATAAGTACGAATCGCCCGCAAAAAAGAGCCGGGAACTGAATTCCGATCAATTACAAAATCCAGTTCCCGGCTCTTTTTAGTTTCTCATTTGTAACTGTTCAGTACCTTCACAGTTACATGCAAAAATCCATTCCAAATCGGCTACGCCGATGGATTTTTGCCTTTTTGCCTAGGTTTTCTTACGGTCAGCGCAGCAAGTGCGCAGACCTACTGAACAGTTACTCTCATTTTTCTTATGTACGCTCAACCACTCCTCCAGGCGCAGTCTCCGCACGCGTTTTTACAAACCAAATCCCTAATTCTGGTCCTTATACCCAGTCACCTCATAAAACTTCTCAAGACTTCCATACTTAAACACCATCTTAAGCTCACTTCCGATGCTGTTCATCATCGTCTCATCCGGGATCTCGTCGCGGTGGTACCATCCCGCCTCAGAGAGTTCATCCTCCTGAAGCTTGATCTTATCCGGTCCGTCTAACTCCGCAAAAAATCCGATCATCTCCGTGTCAGAGAATGCCCATGGCTGGCTCTTATAATAGCGGATGTTCTTGACCTTCAGTCCGACCTCCTCCATGACCTCACGGTGGATCGTCTCCTCAAAGCTCTCCCCGATCTCCACGAAACCGGCGATCAGCGCGTATCCGCGGTACGGGTTGTTGTTCACGCGGTATCTGGACATTAAAAGTCTGTCCCCGTCGGAGATCGCAACGATGACAGCCGGAGAGATCTTCGGATACTCCGTCTGTCCGCACTCCGGGCACACTAACGCACGCTCAGTCTTGCTGTTCTCCATCAGATGACCACAGCATCCGCAGTACTTTCTGCTCTCTTTAAAGCGATGAATCTGTGTCGCCGTGATTCCCGCGAAAGCCTGATACATCGGATGCATCTTTCTGTACGCCGCTGTCGAACAGAGTTCATAGACATCGGCATCATATCTCGGCATCTTCGTCACATAGTAATAATGATTTCCATCGATGGCGAACAGATAATACGCGCTTTCTTTCAGCAGCTCTTTGTCCTCCGGGAAATCAGAAAACTTCGGAATCTCGTGATTTTCCTCGTCCACTTTTCTTAATAGTGTCTTACTCTTCTTTATATAAAGGACAAAGTCCTCATCCTGCGCCTTCGGCTGTCCGTAGGTCAGGTCAAATTTATGCGGGTTGATATTCTGGATCATTCCTATACTCCTTATTCGTTGACATAAGTTTCTGCCTCCCCGCAGCACCTCTCAGTTTCTGCTGCCGGACCGGTAAAACCTTAAAATTTTCACATCATTTCCATGATACGACGGGCATTCATTTTTGTCAATCCATCAAAACCTTCCGCTCTGCACAGTCCCTCAAAGAAACTCCGCCATATGTTTCCCTGTTTCGGTTGACGAACATGTTCATTTGCCTTATAATGCCATTCAGTGTCCCTTCACAAAGGGAGAATGTATGTTTATTTGTAACCGTGAAATTTCTTCACGGTTATCTATGTTTTACGAAAGGAGTTACCCAAATGGCAACAGAAAACAAAATGGGCGTCATGCCGCTGAACCGGCTTCTGATCTCCATGTCCGTACCAATGATGATCTCGATGCTCGTCCAGGCACTCTATAACATTGTGGACAGTATGTTCGTCGCGCAGTTAAGCGAGAATGCCCTGACCGCCGTATCCCTGGCGTTCCCGGCGCAGAACCTGATGATCGCCGTGGCGACCGGAACCGGCGTCGGTGTCAATGCTGCTCTCTCAAGAAATCTCGGCGAAAAGAACTTTGATCGCGCCAACAGGATCGCGGACCACGCGCTGTTCCTGGCGGCTATGAGCTACATCGTATTCGCGCTCTTCGGTCTCTTCTTTGCGAGACAGTTCTTCCGTCTCCAGACCGATATCGAGGAGATTGTGGATCTCGGAACTACTTATTTGAGAGTCTGCACGATCGCTTCCTTCGGACTCTTTATGGAAATCGCATGTGAGCGTCTCTTACAGTCTACCGGAAAAACGATTTACTCCATGTACACCCAGGGACTCGGCGCCATCATCAACATCGTCCTGGACCCGATCCTGATCTTCGGTTACTTCGGAGCACCGGCTCTCGGGATCGCCGGTGCCGCAGGCGCCACTGTTTTCGGACAGATCATCGCCTTCGGCCTCGGTTTTTACTTAAATAAGACGAAAAACCACGAGATCACGATCTCCCTCAGGAGCTTTAAGCCCAACGGTGAGATCATCCGCCACATTTACGCGGTGGGCGTTCCGTCCATCATCATGGCATCCATCGGAAGTATCATGACCTTTGGAATCAACAAGATCCTTATCGCTTTTTCTTCCACGGCGACAGCTGTATTCGGTGTCTACTTCAAGCTCCAGAGCTTCGTGTTCATGCCGGTCTTCGGTTTAAACAACGGAACCGTTCCGATCATCGCCTACAACTACGGTGCCGGAAAACCGGACCGAATTATGGGAACCATAAAGCTGGCCGCTGTGTACGCTACAACGATCATGCTGTGCGGCTTCGCTGTCTTCCAGCTCATGCCGGATAAGCTTTTAATGATCTTCAGCGCCTCTGATACGATGCTCTCCATCGGCATTCCGGCACTCCGGATCATCTCCATCAGCTTCCTGTTTGCGGGCTGCTCCATCGTCTGTACTTCCCTGTTCCAGGCACTTGGACATGGAATGCTGAGTTTATGGATCTCCGTGTTCCGTCAGCTTGTCGTTCTTCTGCCGGTGGCATTTATCTTCGCAAGGATCGGTGGTCTTCACACCGTGTGGTTTGCCTTCCCGATTGCCGAAGCTTTCGCGATCATCTTCAGCGGTGTGTGCCTTGTCCATGTGTACCGTAAGGAGATCATTCCGTTGAAAGCACAGCAGGGAAAATAGTTTTTTAACTATAAATGAGCAAATACCGAAAAGTGCACAAAAATTATGACTTATTGTGCATGTAACACGGACATTGATTCGTTTAATATTCTTAATGTCTGCATGTGAAAGACTTAATAGTGCAGTTTTTCAAATTTGCTCATTTATAGTTTTTAATTAAAGAATCGAATTTTTCAGACATGTAAGCTTACGTCCTGACAGGTCGTTTCTCCCGGTTATTTCCGTGTATGAAACGGCTTTGCCAGACTTAAGTTTACATACCTTTTTGTTATTACCTCTTTTCCGAAGTTCAAAATCATTCCTCGTCTTTTCGCATTCTCCGATGATCTGCATTTCTGTCCGTCAGCATTTTCTCATAAAATTTTTTCAAAAAATATGTGATTTTAACCTTTTAGTTCAAGACAAACCGCGAATTTTATAGTATGATATAGCTACTTACAAAACAGAGGTTCTAAGTCTCATATACCGGCGACAAGGATCCGTCGTCCGTTTCCCTATGAAAATTAATGAATACGTAACTATTCAGTACCTTCATAGCTACGTGCAAAAATCCATTCCAGATCAGCTTCGCTGATGGGATTTTTGCCTTCCAGCCTATGTTTTCTTACGGTCAGTGCAGCAAGTGCGCAGACCTACTGAACAGTTACAAGAATACTTAACATTACCCGCTGTCAGAAACATTTTTTAATGGCCGACAGCTGACATCAGTCTGCCCTGATTGGAAATTTGGAGGATGATGTATGAAAGAATTATCGAAAACGCTGACCGGAAAAAAGATCCGGGATGAAATGTTAAAAAGAAAGATGACAGTCCGCGATCTCCAGGATGCACTGGAACTGGACAGTCCCCAGTCGATCTATAAGTGGCTTCGCGGGGAATCGCTCCCCTCTCTTCCGAATATGCTGGTCCTCGGTGAGCTGTTCAAGGTTCCGTTGGAAAGGCTTCTGGTCCATGAGGACGGAAGTGTCGCTTACCACCGTATCTTCGATGACAGCCTTCCTTACGAGATTGCCTATCTGGTCCAGGACAAAGATGACTTTTCCGCAAAAAGGCGGCATGTGGCACGGGCAGATACCTTCGCGGGAACCTGTTACTCAGGAATCTTTAATCTGCCTCAGGAGTGTCCTCACTCAAAAGCTCCTCATAACTGACATTTAAGACTTTTGCGAAGTATCTCAGTTCAATATCGGTCACAAACCTCTTTCCGCTCTCAATCCTCTGGATCGCGTTCTTATCAAGGTCCAGACCGAGAAGCTGAAGCATATCCGCCAGTCGTTTCTGTGAAACATCGTTCATCCTGCTGCGAAGTTCACGGATCTTGATCCCGCAGATATTGTTCCTGCCGGATATTGACTTGTTTTTGTACATATAATAACACTCCTTGTTTGGCATTCACTAATTGTCACTCCAAACAATATATGTTATTATTGAAACAGTCATGACATTCACTGGATGTCACAAGAAGATTTTATTGGTATGCATTATCAAACCAAAATAATATGATCCTGCTGCCGCACCACAGGAGCAGATCTCTTAAATATACAACTTTTCAAAGGAGGATTTATTTATGGAAATCACAAAAGAATTAAAACAGGATCTCTCCGAGCTGGAATCTGCGTGCAGCAGTTTTCTCGGAAAATATGAATCACAGCTCACGGACGCACTGAATAAGACGAAAATGTCCGCTGAGGACAGCTTGAAAATAGACCTGATGTTAGAACTTGTCACCCACCTCTCCTCCGCGCAGTTCGTCTCTTCCTACATGCAGAAGAATATCGTGAAGGAAGGAATTCTGCTCCAGGATGCGGCCGGAAACTTCACGCTCGGCGGCGATCCTCTTCCGACGATGAGCGATATCGAAGTGTATGTCCACGATGATGAATTAAACCAGGACGTCTGGAAGCGTGTATTTATCGGCGGCGGAACCGAAAAGCGGATCTGCGGTCTGCGCCATCCGGATCTCACTTCCGGAGTCCATGCAAGAATCCGCGGTTAGTTTTTCCCAGGAAAAGTCCATAAAAAAGATCCGCCAGCATACCGTACGAAACTATCTTCGGTATCCTGACAGATCTTTTTTCTTTATTTCGTAACTGTTCAGCGCCTTCTCCCTGTATCTCATACAGTCAACGCGGCAAGTGCGCAGACCTACAGAACAGTTACTTTATTTCTTACTTATTTGTCTTTTTCTCCTCATACTCCTTCAGCGCCCGCAGTGCCTCCCCTGACAGCGGAAACAGCACTATCAGGTTAAACACCGTCATAAGACCAACGCCCACGTCTCCGAGATCCCACACCACCGTGTACGCCTGCAGTCCGCCGACGAACAGCATGATCAAAGCAAAGATCTTGTAGAGTGTCTGATAAATCCAACGATTTCCGAACAGATACGCAACGTTGGATCTAGCGTAGAACAGGATACCGAGAAACGTTGAGAAGCTGAATAACGCCAGCGTCACCGCGATAAATACCACACCGAACTCACCCATATAGTAGCTCATGACTTTCTGTAAAAGATCCATTCCCGCAAGCCCCGTCGTCAGTTCTTCCGGGACGAGCAGCATGATCATCGCCGTGCAGCTGCAGATCACGATGGTGTCGATAAATACGCCAAGCGCCTGCACGAGGCCGACCTTTACCGGATCGCTCTCATCCGCCGCAGCCGCCGCGCATGGTGCGGAACCGGAACCAGCCTCATTGGAGAACAGGCCGCGCTTCACGCCGTTCATGAGCACCGCGCCAAAGCCGCCCGCCGCGATCTGGCGGAGTCCGAAGGCTTCCGCAAAGATCCTCGCAAACACGCCAGGAACGCTGCTCAAATGTGTCGCGATGATAAACAGGGTGATCACAAAATAGCAGCCCGCCATAATCGGGACGATCACATCAAGGGCGCGGACCGTAGCGTTCTTTCTCATAACGATCACCGCAGAGATCACGACGAGGACTACCGTCGTCACGAGCGGCGAAATTCCGAAGGCATTCTCAAACGCCGACGCCACAGAGTTGCTGATGACCTGGCTGATTCCGCCCCAGCAGATCAGACCAGACAGCGCAAACAGGACCGCGATCACGGAACATTTCAGTTTCTTCTTTCTCACCCTCTCCGCATAGCTGTGGATATAGTAAGCCGGACCACCGTGGTAACCGCCGTAGAGCGGGTCCTTTTCCTTATAAAGCTGCGCTAAAGCCGCCTCCACAAACGCTGTGGAGGCCCCAAGCGCCGCCGACAGCCACATCCAGAACACAGCACCGGCACCGCCTGCCGAGATCGCCGCAACGACTCCCACGAGGTTTCCCATTCCCACGCGGGTCGCTGTGGATACAAACAAAGTCTGGATCGGCGACAGGCCGCCTTCCTCCTGTTTCTTTCCGTTCAAAGCCCGGATCATGTCCGGAAACAGGCGGATCGGAAGAAATCTTGTCCGAATCGTAAAATAGACTCCCGTCGGGATCAAAAGCAAAACAAGAAGCGGGATCCCGATCCCATTTCCATTCCCCAGCGGAATCGTAAACAGGTCTCCCCATAAGAAGCGGTACACCGCTTCGACAACTGCTGTTACCATAAGTAAATTTTCTCCTTTTCGATATAACATGACAGACAGGCACCCGCTCCCCCAAAGCGTACATTTCAAGCTTCAATACTAAAACGCGCCAGTCTGTTAAATTGGCATGTACAAGTTTTTATTATACACGTTTATAATGTGTGCTGTCAAGTAATCCTTATGAATAGCTCGTATGTGGGAATGAATTATCAGTTATATTATGAGGTAAAAAATACGCAGCTATTTTAAGCCCCTCAGGTTATCGCGACTGATCCCCCCCTGTTTCGGTCCCCTGAACAAACGACGCTGGTACCCAGCCACTCTGATGCTCATGCGAGTCTGAACTTTATCTTCTTGTCCGTATAAACTATGAGGAGCACGCTTTGCGAGCTTCTCAAGTTATTGCGGCAGTCTCCAAGGTCTCATTCAATCATGGACTTTGGCTCGTTGCTCGCGTAAATAAAAAAGGACACCTCTTTGGTAGCTACTCATAAAACAGTATCACAACAAACTGAAACAGGGTAGCTGCCATACAGGGGGCAAAGCAAAACGGGCGTATCGTCTAAACGGCGATATGTCCGTTTTGTTACGCAGTAGAACGCCATTTTGAGGGGTATGAGTATTCCCCTTGCCGCCACTCATTTTGCTTTTGCAAAGCCGCATGAATACAGGATTTTTCAAACCCTACTGCGTAACAGAAAACCCCATAATTTAGAGAGGGCGCAAGCGGTCTATCCGTTTGCGCCCTCTTGATTGTCCCATGGCAAGGACATGAAAAGCCGTCAAGGGCGGGCGCAGCCCGTTTATCTTGACCCTTGACGGTTTTTCATGGCTTTGCTATTTGCTCGGTGGTTGATAGTCCAGTCGAAACTTCATAACATCCATGAGCAGCTTTTCGTTTAATCGCTCCTTCATATCGGTGTTCCCTCCGCTTAGTCTGCCGATATAGGCTTTGTTCCGTTCCTGTACCGCAAGGAGCGCGGCGGTATCGCCTGTGATTGCTCTTTCAATCACTTCATAGGGAACAAGGTTGTATTTGCTGTTCCTCATCATTCATCTTCTCCATTTCTGTCCGCAACTGTTTCAAAGCTGCGTTTTTCTGATAGTTGACCGTTGTGCGTGGCTTTCCCAATAACGCCCCAATCTGCTTATCTCTTAATTGCAGATAATAGCGCATAAGGATAATTTCCCGCCGACGCTCCGATAGGCACAACAAGGCTTTTGCTAACTTCTCGCTGTCAATAATAACCGTCTGCCCGTTGACTGCAAAGGCAGTCGACTTGTCCTGCAAGACAAAGTATTCGTCTACACTGTGAGGCGCAAAAGATGTGTTCTCTTGCAAGTATCCAAAGGATATCTCGCGCTGCGTTCTGTGTTTCCTTTCCCTGTAATAATTACAGGCTTCATTGTGCAATACGGCTTTGCAAAATGCGTGAAAGCGGCGTTCGATACTTTCTCTGTATTCTGTGGATAACATCATTCTCACCCCCTTTCCGTTTGGAATGAGGGCTATAACAAAACCGCCTGTGCAGCGAAAAACTGAACAGGCGGTTATGCTATATGATGTAGTAGGGCATTTATGATGATGTAAAAGTTCCTCTTGATAGCCGCAATATCCCATAGGCAGGAAAGAGCTTTTTTTAATAGGCTACTGATTGGAAAACCGTGTTGACATAAAATGGACATGACGATACCTCCAAAGATACCGCCATGTCCCTAAAAATGGGCGACTTTATCACGTCCCCGTAAATCCAATTTTGCAAAAGGAGAACGGCGGCTTTATCTTCATAAAACTGTCGCCTGAGTTGCAATCTGTCAGCAATCGCATAGGTTGTCAAAAAAGAAAGAGCCGATAACCACATTTCAAACCTGCGTGTTATCGGCTCTGCGTCTTTGCGTCTGGCTCTATGATAACTGATATATTCATTTGTTGTACGCTAATAAGAGTTTCCTGCTTGCATTTTGGGCAGTATAGGGGAAAGTTTTTCAGTTCAGTATCGTTCCGTATCTTCAACCTTGTTTTGCTGTGGCATATGGGACATATTATCCATTCGTTATTCATACTAAATGCCCCAATCCCCGCTAATCATTTGCAGCTTTACCATATGCGGATAAATTTTGCCTGTGTTCATCAGTTTTTCTGGCGTTCCCTGTTCGGCAACGGAACCGTCTGAAAGCACAACTACTTTATCCGCGCCGCTTACGGTACGCATACGGTGGGCGATAACAAGTACGGTCTTATCCTTTATCAGCCTTGACAAGGCAGCCTGTATCAATGTTTCATTCTCTACATCAAGGCTTGCCGTTGCTTCGTCAAGTAAGATGATAGGGGAATTTTTGAGGAAAGCGCGGGCGATTGAAATACGCTGCCTTTCACCGCCGGACAGTTCGCAGCCGTTTTCACCAATCATACTGTGATAACCGTCCGGGAGCTTTGCCGCAAATTCTTCACAATTTGCTAATCTTGCCGCTGCAATCACTTCTTCATCTGTTGCGTCCTTTCTGCCTATTCTGATATTTTCCATGATTGTATTGTTAAACAGCGTCACGTCTTGAAACACGATAGAGTACAGTGATAACAGTGTTTCCGGCTCTATTTTCGATATATCCATACCGCCGACAGTGATATTGCCTTTGCTTATATCCCAAAACCGGGCGGCAAGACGTGACACCGTAGTTTTGCCGCCGCCGGACGGTCCGACTAAAGCGGTAACTTCTCCTTGCTTTGCCGTAAAGGACACATCTTTCAATACGGTTTCCCCGGTATTATAAGCAAATCCTACATGGTCGAACACAATATCATAGCCTTTATTTGTTAGTGTATTGCCGCCCGTCTGAATTGGCTGGTCAAGGATTTCATTCATGCGGTCTATGTTCGTTTTTGTGGATATGACTGCGGCAAGGTTTTGCAATGCGCCCTCCAGCGGGGCATACAGCCTTGAGGCTACAAGCAGAAATAGAAAGAACAGCGGAATATCAATCTCCCCTTGAATGAGCAGCGCAGAGCCTACAAGCGCAACCGTAGCAATTCCAAACTTTAATATCAATGTTGAGGAAACAACAAAAAGTGCCGTTCCAAGTTCTGTTATAATGTGCCGCTTTTCCACATCATCAATTTTCTTGTCCAGTCCTTTCAGATAGCTTTCTTCTGCATTGTTCGCCTTTAAGTCCTGTAAACTCTCGATACACTCCTGTACGCCACTTTCAAGCGCGACATTTGCCGCTACGGATTTACGGTTGAAATATTCCTGTATGCGGGCTGAAAAGAATACGATTGTAAATGCAATCGGCAAAACCCAAACAGCCGCAAGAGCCATACGCCAATCATAAGAAAAAAGACAAATTGCAATCAACGTTGTTGAAACAAGGGAGCCTGCCAAAGCGGGTACATAATGGGAAAATGCCTGTTCAAGTGTGGCACAATCGCCCATAATGGAATTTGTTAAATCGGCAAGGTCTTTTTTTCCAAAAAAGGATAAGGGGATTTTGCGGAGCTGCTCTGCTAACGAAATGCGTCTTACTCCGCTTTCCACATAAGTCGCTAAATAGGTGGCGTTATATTGAAACCAAGTTGCAACAAAGATAAGGTATAAGCAAACCAAAACGCCAACCCCATAGAAAGCAATGCGGCTTCCATTTACGCCCCCGTTCATGGTGTCAATGACAAAATTATAGAGCAGCCCCACCGGAAGCATAAACGATATATCCTGCAAAACGCAGGCAATACAACCTTTTATCAAATCGACAGCTCCTTGTCTTGATAACGCAAATCGTCTTTGCAATGTTTTAATCATGCTGTTACCTCCTTTGCAATTTTCCATTCTGCTGCTTCGGAATAATTCTTCCACATTCTTGCAAATATGCCGTTTCTCTCTATCAACTCATTATGCGTGCCGCTCTCGACAATCTCGCCGTCTTGCATTACATAAATACAATCAACACCTGTGATTGACGATAGCCTGTGTGCAATCATAATAACAGTTTTTCCCTTTGAGAGAGCAGATAAAGCCTTCTGTACACGCACCTCATTATCGGGGTCAGCAAATGCGGTCGCTTCATCCAGAATTAGGATAGGCGCATTTTTCAAAATTGCGCGGGCAATCGCTATTCTTTGCTGTTCACCGCCGGACAGGTACACGCCGTTTGTACCCACAACCGTATCAATGCCATTCGGTAATTTTTCGATAATATCCAGGCATTGTGCAACTTCCAGTGCATGAGCGATTTCTTCACGTGTAGCGTCAGGCTTTGCCATACGCACATTTTCCAATATGGACGCTTTGATAAGACGGCTATTCTGAAATACAAAGGACACCTTATTCATCAATGTTTCCTTTGGAATGTCGCGTATGTCGATATTCCCTATCAGTATGCGCCCTTTTTGCGGGTCAAAAAATCTTGTTACAATATTTGCAAGGGTCGTCTTGCCGCCGCCGGACGCACCTACCAATGCAATCACCTGTCCCGGTGCAACCCGAAGTGACACATCATTCAGCGCGTTTTTTTCTCCGTCATAGCTGTAGCTAACGTGTTCTAATGTAATTCCATTGTCTTTAGGGGTATTATTCACGGTGCTTTCAGACAATGGTTTTTCGTTTAGCACTTCATCAATTCTGCCTAATGCGTCCCCTACAATCATTGCGTCCTCGCTCATAAACATAATTTTTGTGAGTGTTGTACCAATGACAGGAGTAATCACAATATAAAAGATAAGGTTTAGCAGCAGTTCATTTGTTACGCCGCCCCTTGTAAAGAGAATACCGCCGGCAATCAGAAACGCGAATACGCCGTTGATTGCCGTTGTATAGAACATCATGGGCAGACGCAACCCCTTTGTGTACGCAATTACCCATGCTTCATAATTGTCTATCGCATCTTTGAAGCGTTTGAAAGAAAAGATTGTCTGCCCGAACGTCTTTACTACGGGTACACCCCGTACATATTCAACGGCTTCATTTGACATGTCGGAAAGTGAATTTTGGTATTGTTCCATTCTCTGCGCCATGTCTTTTCCGGTCATTTTCATCATAATCAAAAAGCCAAGCACAACGGGAACAAGACTCAAAAGCCCTAACCGCCAATCGAAAGCAAGCAGTAGAAAGAGCAGCCCTA
This sequence comes from Clostridium sp. AM25-23AC, assembly GCF_003435125.1. Lineage (NCBI taxonomy): Bacteria > Bacillati > Bacillota > Clostridia > Eubacteriales > Clostridiaceae > Clostridium > Clostridium sp. AM25-23AC. The sequence continues at coordinate 46,896 of NZ_QWGI01000024.1, forward strand.
TGGGGGTAGCAATCGCTCCCGCTTTGTCGGGCAGCCTGTGTGCAAGATAGGTTTCCGTTGCGGCACTTGAGGTGTTAACAATCCTTCGCAGATTGCCGCTTCCGTACTTTTCTGTTACCCCCAGCGGCAGGGCTGTGATATGCCGCATAAGCTCTTTTCGGATATTTGCGGCAACCCGGAACGCGCTCAAATGCGAACACATCAAAGCGGCTATGTAGACAACACTAGAGATAACCGCAAACAATACGGCAGACCAACCGTAGCTTGTAACATTCCCCGCTTTTGAAAAATCCGGGGAAACTTCCAGTATGTCGTGAATGATACGCCATATATACCAAAACGGCACAAGAGCCAATAGCGCACTCATGACTGACAGTACCCAGGAAAGATAGGTCAATATTTTATGCCCTCCGGCATAACCCATCAATCTTGATAGATTAGACTGTTTTTTCATTGAAAAACCTCCTTAAAATTTTTATGATAAAAGAGATTATGGAAACCTCAAATATCCACTTTTTGAGTTAGCAATAACTAACTTACATGTAAAAATTATAGGGCTTATTGCCCCATAATTTTCATCCACCCTGCGGTGTAAAAAGCCCGCATTTCTTTTAGATAATGCTTTGCTTCTTCAAGCGGCATTTCATGTATAATCAATTCAAAAAAAGTGTTGAACATTCCAGTAATCAAAATATGCTCTAACCGTTTATCAATCGAGGGAACCGGCCTGCCCAACCTTTCAAGCACCTTGAAATAATCATGTGTTGCATTTGTTTCTATTTCCACCATTTCGTCAATCAGCTTTGAAAAGCGCGTTCCCTCGGAACAACAAAGAATGAGCTTAAATTCATTCAAGTGTTCATAGGCGTACAAAAGCATTTCATACATACACTCGCCGGAAGTAGAGGTAAGATTGTCAGGCTGTTCCTCCGGCGGGATTTCTGCAAATTCTTTTTGCGCCTTGCGAAAGCAATCTAACAAAAAGTTGTAATGTTTACCTACCAATGCTTCAAATAAATCCTCTTTGCTGTCGTAGTAGCCATATAATGCCCCTGTTGTTACCCCTGCTGTTTTGACGATGTTTCTCAAGGAAGCAGACTTGAAACCTTTTTCAAGAAATTCCTGCATGGCGGCTGAAAGAATTAAGTGTAATGTCGTCTGCTCTACTTCATTCATTAACTCACTCCTCTCATATAACATCGTTATATATCACTGTTATATGATACAGTAAAGAGGGCGCTTTGTCAATAGTTTGAAAATTTTGCATTATAGAATTGGCATTTTTCGATTTTCTCCGTATTAAGAAGTAAGAAAACTTTTTGAAAAATCTTTCTCTGAAACTTTGGCAAAACCGCCTCCTGTGGTGTTGTAGGTAGTGAAAGGAGAACTGCGAATGGAAAATAGAAAACGGAACGTGCACATCATTGTCCGAGTGACGGAGGACGAACGGACGTTGATTGAGGAAAAAATGAGGCAGATACCGACCATGAACCTATCTGCTTACTCCCGTAAAATGCTGATTGACAGGTACATCATTGTTTTAGAAAGGAACTTGCGGCGAAGAAAAGACAGCTTACACAAGCGGAACGGCGCATTGAGGAATTGGACAGGCTATTCAAGCGTATTTACGAAGATAACGCCAACGGGAAACTTTCTGACAGCAGATTTCAAATGCTCTCTGACGATTACGAGCAGGAGCGGGAAGAACTGCGGGAAAAGCTGTTGCAACTGAATGAAGAAATGATACAGCAGGAAGAACAGGCAGAAAACATTGACAGGTTTATCGGCAAGGTACGGAAGTATCTTGATTTGGACGAGCTGACGCCCGCTGTCTTGAATGACATGATAAAGGCGGTATATGTTCACGCTCCCGACAAGTTAAGCGGACATAGGGAACAGCAGATTGACATTTCCTATGACCTTGTGGGGATACTCCCCGCGTCCTTGCTCGCTGACCTGTAAAACGGAGAAACGGCATAGCTGAAGCTATGCCGTTTCTCGAAAACAACTCTATGCTGTTTTATGAGTGCCGACCTTTTGGTATCCTTTTTCATCTTTCTAAATGCAGTTTAAATTCATGCTGCCCCAAAGAAAACTACGCGTTCTCCTGCTGCTCCGCTTTCTTCGGCGGCATCACACAGAGATCCTTCACGACCTCCCCCGCCAGGATCAGTCCCGCAACGGACGGAACAAACGCGATACTTCCAGGAATTGCGCGGCGCTCGGTGCATTTATGCTTTGCGCCCGGCGGGCAGATACAGTTTTTCCGGCAGCTGATGCTCATGTCTTCCTGCTGCTCTACCGGAGGCTCTGTGGAATAAACCACCTTTAATTTCTTCACTCCGCGCTTCTTTAACTCGCGGCGCATGACCTTCGCAAGCGGACACATGCTGGTCTTATAGATATCTGCCACATGGAACTGTGTCGGGTCCAGCTTGTTTCCTGCCCCCATGCTGCTGATGACCGGAATCTCACAGCTGATGGCTCTCATGATGATCTCAAGCTTTGCTGTCACGGTGTCCACAGCATCCACCACATAGGAATACTCCGTGAAATCAAATTCGTCGGCGTTTTCCGGAAGGTAAAAGCACTTTCTGACCTCCACCTGGGCGTCCGGGTTGATTTCCAGGATCCGGTCACGCATGACCTCCGCCTTGTACTGTCCGATGGTCTTTCTCGTCGCGATGATCTGTCGGTTGATGTTCGTGAGGCAGACCTTATCGTCATCCACCAGCACAAAAGAGCCGACTCCGCTTCTCGCCAGCGCTTCAGCCACATATCCGCCGACTCCGCCGATGCCAAAGATCGCCACCTTTGCCTTCGCGAGACGGTCCATATTTTCCGCTCCTAAAAGGAGCTGTGTTCTCGAGAACTGATTTAACATATCTAACTCCAATCCTGTCTGTACTTCAATTGACCAGATACCATTATACCCACTAGTTTGATATGTGTAAAGAGAGTGCTTCATTATTTCGCGATTTCACCACTCGATCAGTTACTGACATTGCACGTGTACCGTACCCTCGATCACTCTGTTGTTAGACTTACGGCAACGGATACGCCCCGCACTCCACAATATTCCGATAGGACACCGGATCCGTATCACCTTCCGTGTTGATCAGCAGGATCACGGAATCCGCTCCAAGTCCCAGCGCCTTTCTCGCAGACTCAAGTTCCGGGCGTTCCAACAGCATCAGTACAGCTCCCATAGTCGATGCCCCGGATTCGCCGGATACGATCACCGGGTCATCCCCCGCCGGCTTTGCGTATGCCCGCATGGCATGGGCAGCCGCATAGTCTTTACAGGTGATGTAAGCCGCAGGAACCAATTTTAACACCGGCCAGATAGATTTACACGGTGTTCCGCAGTTTAATCCCGCCATGATGGTCTCCGGCGCTCCGTCCACCGAGCAAAGTTCCCCCGCTTCCCCGGATCTGAAAATACAATCCGCCACGTCCGGCTCCACGATCATGATCTTCGGCGCCTTCTCCCCGTAATGGTTTACAAGATATCCTGCGACAGCCCCCGCCATGGAGCCGACGCCTGCCTGCAAAAACACATGGGTCGGAATCTCTCCCGCTGCCTCGGTCTGCTCCGCCGCCTCCGATGCCATGGTAAGATACCCGTCCATAATCCAGCCTGGGATCTCCTCATATCCGTCCCAGGAAGTATCCTGGATCAGAAACCATCCGTGCTCCTCACTCATCTTCTTCGCGTATTTTACCGTATCATCGTAATTCCAGTCTGTGACTGTCACCTCCGCCGGACCAGCCTGCCGTACAGCCTCCTCACGAGCCTTTACGGTGCCTTTCGGCATATAGACGTAAGCATGTGCCCCAAAGAGCCCGGAAGCCCAGGAAACGCCCTTTCCGTGGTTTCCATCCGTCGCCGTCACAAACGTGTACTTCGCAGTCTTTTCCCGCACATCCGCTTTCTGAAATTCCGAAAAATCCACCTTTCCTGGATCAAGCCCCAGCTCCCGGCACAGGATCCGAAACATCGCATACGTTCCGCCCAGTCCCTTAAACGCCTTCATCCCGAACCGCTCCGCCTCGTTCTTCACAAAGATTCCTTTTACACCAAGCTTGCCGCCAAGCCCCCGCAGTTGCACCAGCGGTGTCCGGTTATACGCCGGAATACTCTCATGAAATCTCCTCGTCTCCTTCGCCTTTCCCTCAGAAAACGCCGAAAGATCCACCTGATCCACTTCCGGTACATTCATCAAAACTTTTGTTCCGCATTCCTCTTCTAATTTCTTTGCCATAAGAATCCCCTTTCCACGATCTTTCAATTATAAAATTATAACATACGTGCCATAAATTCGCAGTAAAAATCCGGATATTAAAAAGGAAGACCCTTCACGAATCTCTCCACAAAAGGTCTTCCTCCTATACTTTTTCACACATCACAATCGGCTTACGCCTCTTCGATCGCCTTGTACATGAATTCACCATAAACTACCGCATAATCCACTTT
>NZ_QWGI01000025.1:0-36570 GCF_003435125.1 Clostridium sp. AM25-23AC
TTACTGTCCAATTTTCTCATAAAATCAGCCTTTCCTTTTACTTTCGACTGATTATATCATAGCACAGGAACGCTTGTTTGTCTATGTCTTTCAGAACATTTGTTCTTCTATGCTTGTTTTCATTTATGTGCACAGATATGTGCAGTTTTAAGATGCCAGATATTGCATGATTTTCCCAAAAGGCAATTCATCTCACCACCTAAAGAGGATGGGAGAATTCTTGCAAAGTGTTGTTAAATATCGTTTACAATCACATTTAGGGTAGGATTCCTCTGGAATCCTGCCCTGTTTTAAATCATACATAGATTCCTGATATTCATTCTTTGATTCTTTATCGATTTGTTTTCAGATACGATAGATTAAAAATAGTTAGATTTGTCTCTAGATTTTATGACTTGTTTAAATATTGTTTTAGACTTCCTGGCATTCTTTTACCGCTTTTGCAAACTCATCCTCATTCATTCCCATAATTGATGCTGCTGTCTTGACGTCGATCTTATGCTCCTGCAGCAGTTTTAAAAGTATATCCATTTTCCCCTGCTGCAGTCCTTCTTTCTGCCCTTGCCGCCTTTCTTCATCCAACATTTCACCAAACAACATATAATTTTCCTCCATTCCCCGATTTTTCTTTAAATCTGTGATCTGTGTCCGAAGTTTCGTGATAAGCAGATCATTTTCTTCCTTTTCCTTCCCGGCATCAGGCTCACCGATCCACTTTAAGAAACGTACAAGTTCCTGTCCTATCCCTGTCTCAATTTTCCCTTTCGTGTTCAGAAAAATCTTGCAGGTTCCATCCTCCAGAAGTTCCCCATCTTCTCTGCAGGTTTCCACAAATGTATACCTGTATCGCTCTCTTCCGAATGGATCAAATGTGCAGATAAAGATCACGATACTCTGCGGCAGCCTTGCAAAATCTTCCCCTGTCTTCAAAGCATCCATATCCATCTGTCCTTGATAATACCTGCTTCTTTTCGGCAGATTTTTTATTGTCCGTTGTCTGCATCTCCACATTATAGACCGTTCCATGTTCATCATCCGCATACACATCAAGACGGACACCTCTTGTTTCCGGATTTACAAAGAGAACATGTTCCGCATGAACCATTACTTTTCTTATCGGGATTCCCAGAATCCGCTCCAGCACTCCCCTGCAGCTTTCCGCATCGGACATGACCGCCGCAAACATAAACGCATCCTTAAATTCAAGTTCCTGATATGTTTTTCTCATGTTTTCCTTTCTTTTTCAGGAACCTTTTGTATGATTTTCTTCATTATAAACCAGCTGCGGACCAGTCTCAAGTTATCAAACGTTTAAAATTATAAAGTTTATATAAACTTTAATTTCGTGTAAAAACGACTCTGATATCAATAATGGGACTGCCGTACTAACTGATATGCTAATGCGACAGCCCCAAAAATAAGTTTTTTATTCTATTTTACCACCGGATCCAGATCTTTCCGCCGAATTTCCAGTTTCCGTAGAGAAGCCGGCCGAACAGACACAGGCAGACGGCGGCGAAAAAGAGGAGTGTGAGGCGGTCGGAGCCTGCGAATGTTGTGAGCAGGGCGAGGAAAGAAGTCAGGGCAAGATACAAAAGGTTCATTCCCTGAAAGCGGATGAAACGGTCTTTTTCATGGATCTTATCGTTCTTCTGAATCCGCTCGTAGGACTTTCCTTTTCCCTTTAACAGCCAGGTACCAATCACGGCCCATTCAATCGTTAAAATACAGAGTATATACTTTGTGAACATGTGCTTTCCTCCTTCACTCCATTATTCTATTTTGACTCGTAAAGAACTACACTTCCCTGTGCCAGGCTCTTTTTCACGTCGATCACTCTCTGGTTCGCGCTGCCTTTCCAGTGCAGGGTCACATCTTTTTCCGCTTCAACGAACGGGCCGTCGACGAGAACATCCACGTATTTTAAGAACGGGAGGTCTTTAATGTCTTCCCAGAGAAATCCTGTATACAGCCAGATGGTCTTTTCCGGGAATTTTTTGTGGATCTCCTCGATGAGATTTCCTGTCTCCTTCCGGTTCTGCCAGTGGAGCGGGTCACCGCCGGAAAAGGTCACCCCGGAGATCCAGGCTGGGGAAAGTGCCTCAAAAAGCTCCTCTTTCGCTGCCTCATCGAACGGAAGTCCGCCCTTCACATCCCATGTCACCGGATTCTGGCAGCCCGGACAAGCATGGCTGCAGCCTGCCAGCCATAAGACTGTGCGCAGGCCATCACCGTTTAACATGTCCTCTTTTGTTATGTTGTGGTATCGCATTTTCTTTATCCTTTATCTGTATTCTTCAGTGTTCATATTCTTGTTTTTATTGGCATAAAAACAAGAATCTCCCGGAAGTCCGCCCTATACGTCTTTAGGCAGAAAAATGCTTATGCAAGCAAGCTTGCAACACATTTTTCCGAGTTCTGTCTCGCTCGTTTGCAGTGCTCAGATTCTTGTTTTCATTTACATGAAAACAAGAATCTCTCGGGCGTTCGCCCTATACGGATTCAGGCAGAAAAATGCTTATGCAAGCAAGCTTGCAACACATTTTTCCGAGTTCTGTCTCGCTCGTTTGCAGTGCTCAGATTCTTGTTTTCATTTACATGAAAACAAGAATCTCTCGGGCGTTCGCCCTATACGGATTCAGGCAGAAAAATGCTTATGCAAGCAAGCTTGCAACACATTTTTCCGAGTTCTGTCTCGCTCGTTTGCAGTGCTCAGATTCTTGTTTTCATTTACATGAAAACAAGAATCTCTCGGGCGTTCGCCCTATACGGATTCAGGCAGAAAAATGCTTATGCAAGCAAGCTTGCAACACATTTTTCCGCCTGAATCCGTGCACTGCAAACTGGTTTTATCACATGCTCTTTCTCTCAGCGATCTCGGCCATCTTCGCATCATTCAGTCTCGTATCGCCTTTTACGCGGGAATAGCTCAGATATCCATTCATCCGGTCGATCTTCGTGAGGTTTTTGCTTCCGCAGACCGGGCACACATCCATATTCAGTTCCTCGTGCCCGCAGTCATCGCAGTAGGACAGGGACAGGTTTACTCCCTCGTAGAATCCCATCTTCATGGCGCGGCGGACCAGGGAGCGGATCGCCTCTTTGTTGTAGTCGATCGGGTACTTCACATACTGGATCTTTCCGCCGTTGGAGAGCTCCCAGAACCGGTGTTCCAGATTCTGCTTCTGGATTGGGGTGATGTCCTCAGTCACATGGCAGTGGAAGCCGTTGCTGACGTACTCGCGGTCAGAGACATTCTCAATGATTCCGTACTTCTTCCTGAACTGCTTTACCTGCAGACCGCAGAGATTCTCCGCCGGTGTGGCGTAGATCGCATAGAGGTTTCCGTCCTCATGCTTAAACTGCTCCACCTTCTCGTTGATATGCTTTAACACCTCGATGGCAAAGGCGCCGTCCTCCACCAGGGATTTTCCGTTATAAAGTCTCTGGAGCTCGTTGAACGCCGTGATTCCAAAGGACGCCGTCGCGGTCTTTAAGAGCGGCTTGATCTTATCGTGAAGCCCCAAATGTCCGCCGTAGAATCCGCCCTCGCAGTAGGCAAGCGGGTTCGTGGAGGCACGCATCTCGCCGAGGTACGCGTAGGTACGGATATGGATCTTACGGATCAGCTCCAGGTAGTAGTCGAGGACCACATAGAAATCCCTGCTCTCCTGTCTCGCCTTCGCGAGGATCATCGGAAGATGCAGGCTCACAACGCCGATATTGAAGCGGCCAACAAACACCGGAACGTCATTCTCGTCCGCCGGTTCCATGCCGCCTCTCTCATACCACGGGGAAAGAAAGGCGCGGCATCCCATGGGGCTTATGATCTTTCCATACTTTTTATACATGCTGGCGATATATCCCTCACCGCTCAATGACAGCCAGTCCGGATACATCGTCTTTGAGGAACACTCGATTCCTGCCTCGAAGACGTCCTCCAGCTCTTTTCCCGGTCCGTGGAGGTTCTCATCATATAAAAATACAAGCTTCGGGAACAGTACCGGCTTCTTGTGGCCTTCTTTTCCCTGACCTTTCTTTCTGACGTTCAGCATCGTGATAGTGGCCATCTTCGCGAAGCGGCTTGTTCCGGTTCCCGCTGTCATGGTGATAAACGGGTAGTCACCGCGGCTGGAGGAAACAGAGTTAAACTTGTACTCCCATCCCTGGAATCCCTGTTCCATCTCGCGCTGAACGTCGTTCCATGCCACTTCTTTTGCCTTCTCCTCATCGAGACCAAGGTCAATATACTTTGTGATATACTTTCCGTAAGATTTCTCCGCGTAAGGCGCCAGGATATTCTCCACGTTCGGCACCGTAAAACCGCCATACTGCTGGCTTGCGGCACTCAGGACAATATCGCCGATAACGTCAAAGGCCACATCCAGGGTCTTCGGCTCGTTGTACCAGATATTTCCCATCTCAAATCCGCCGCTTAAGACCTCATTGACATCAAAGAGGCAGCAGTTCATCGTATCACGGCGCGCGGACATGTCGTGGATATAGATATAGCCATCGCGGCATGCCTGAAGTTCTTCAACGGTCATAAAGAACTTCTGGTATAAGGATTTATTTAACTCGTTGAAGATCAGGCTCCGCTTCGTGGAGACCAGGGCGCTGTCGGTGTTGCTGTTTTCCTTGTCGCCAATATACATGATGGACTGGCTCTTTTTGTAGACCTCATCCAACATCTGGACGAAATCCTGCTTGTAGTTGCGGTAATCGCGGTAGCTCTTCGCGACCACCGGGTTGACGCGCTCCAGGGCGCCCTCGACGATATTGTGCATCTGGGCGATCGGCACCTCTGACTGGTCCAGTTCCTCCGCCTTCTCCTCCACGAACTCACAGATAAATTTGCTCTCAGCCTTTGAGAAGATTATCATCGCACGGTTTGCGGACTTGTTCACCGCCGCCAGGACTTTCTGGACATTGAATTCTTCTTTTGTCCCGTCTTTCTTGATCACTTTGATCTCACTGCATTTCATGATATGGAATCCTCCTCATCGGTTTCGCTGTTGTCTTCGCTTTCTATTTCTTTCTCTATCTCTGTATTGCTTATGATTGTGCCACTTTCATTTTCTTCTGTTTTTTCCATTCCAGTTTCCGAATCTACCGGTTCTTCTGCCGTCCCCGCATCCTTTTCCGGCTCATCGATCAGATGACCTTCCTCGTCGATTTTAAGGTTCAGCTCCTCCTCGACCTCGCTCCGGATTTCCTCCCGCTGCTCCACATTCATCTCCGGGAGCTGTTCCGTGGATCCGACTCCGAAGCGGCGCAGAAATTCCTCCGTCGTGGCAAAAAGTGCCGGTCTTCCAGGCGCATCGAGACGGCCCGCCTCATACACCAGGTCATACTCCACAAGGCGGTTCACCGCGTGATCCGACTTTACTCCCCGGATCTTCTCGATATCTGCCTTCGTCACCGGCTGCTTGTAGGCGATGATCGCCAGCGTCTCCATCACCACGTCCGACAGCACCTGCTTCTTTGGTGTCGCCGCCACGCGGATCAGATGTTCATAATAGTCGGTGCGGCTGCACATCTGGTAGCTGTCATCGAGACGCACAATCTGCATGCCCGCCTTTCTCTTGTCATATTTCTCCTTCAGGCGCTCCACGGCCTGGATGGCCGTCTCCTCATCCGATTCCAACGCTGCCGCAAGCTGGCGGATCTCCACAGACTGCCCCATGGTAAACAGCACGGACTCCACAACGGACTCCTGCTTTTTCAGATTTTCCACCCTCATTCATTTTCCTCCACAGTGGTATTCTCCTACTCATACTGGTAACGGAACTGTCCGATTTTTTACAGTCCCGCGCAGTAAATGCGCAAACCTACTGAGCAGTTGTGACATCGATAGCAATATCCTCTTCTTCGCCTTCCGGCTCAAGAGATTCTATGCACATGTCGTCAAAGAGATGTTCCTGGGTCAGATGGATCTTCCCCACCTTCATGAGCTCTAAAAGTGCCAGGAACGTCACGACGACCTCTGTCTTGTCGTTCTGCTTTTCCAGCATCTGCCGGAAGCTGAATTTCCGGTGCTTTCTGGCATATCCCAGAACAGAGGTGATCTTGTCCTCCAGACTCACCGGATCTTTTTTGATGGTTCCGAAGGTGCTGCGGACCGGGTCGATCTTATCCTGCTGCCGCTTCATCACCGACTCGAAGATCTTCTGAAGCTTCGTGAGCGTCACTCCGTCCAGGAGCTTGTCGAGATCCACCGGCTCTGCATATTCCTTGACCTCCGGCGGGATCGTCGGATCCTTGTAGAACACCCGGTCCGCCCCGGACTCCATGTCCTTAAGTTCCTCCGACATCAGCCGGTATTTCTTATATTCCAGGAGACGCATCACAAGTTCCGCTCTCGGATCTTCCTCCTCGCCCTCCTCATTCACTTCTTTCGGCAGCAGCATCCGCGCCTTGATGTCGAGAAGCGTCGCCGCCATCACAAGGAATTCGCTGACCACATCCAGATTTTCCTCATCCATCTGCCGCACGTACTCCATATACTGGTCCGTGATCTCGGCGATCGGGATATCGTAGATATTCACTTTGTTTTTTTCAATCAGATGGAGAAGAAGATCCAGCGGACCTTCAAACTTTTCCAGTTTGTACGATAATTCCATATGCACCTCAAGTATGTTTTCACAGTCTTCCATTCAGAAATCCCATGTCCAACAATTCGATATATAACCGCAAAAAAGAATGTGCGTATGCACACTCTTCATCACGCCGTTCACATTTTGTCCCTACTGCTGCGTATCAGCCCCGCAGAGCCTCACAACAACCACCTGTGGTTTATCATTCAGCCTGATATTGATCGAGTGGGTCCCAAGTCCCCGCCCGACGATCATCCGGCTCTTTTCTCTTCCTTTTCCCGGAAGTTCAAAATATCCCGCACAGCGCGGATAAAAGAACTGGTACTGGGGTGTCATGACTCCGCCCACAAGCGGAAGCCGGATGGTTCCGCCATGAAAATGTCCGGAAAGTGTGAGATCCGCTCCCCACGCCGCATACTCCTCAAAAAACAGCGGAGAATGGGCCAGAAGAAGACAGAACTTTTCAGGGTCCGGCTCTCCCAGGGTCTCCTTCAAAAGACCCTCAGGGATCTCTCCCGACCGCGGCCGATAGGCGCTCTTTGGAAGATCCAGTCCATAGATCCTGATATCGCTGTCGAGATCCGCCGCCTCGTTGGAGAGATAACGGATCCCTGCATTTTCCAGGGCTGTCCGATAATTCTCATAAGTCTCACCGTAAATCTCAGATTTCCATAGCATCCGGCTCTCATGATTTCCATTTCCGCAGTATACCGGGAACTCCTTCGCAAGCTCTGTCAGAAGCGCCAGCGGGATCCTGACATCAGAATTTCCCCTCTTTGCAACCATTCCGTCCCCGCCAAAAAGTACGGCATCCGGTTTCACCTTCCGCACGGTCTCAAGCAGACGGCTGTTCTCTTCCCCAAATTCTTTATTGTGGAGATCAGTCAGGAAGACGATGGTCTTTCCCTGTCCGTGGATCTTCTCCGAGGCGATCCGGTACTCTTCCGTTACAAGGCAGTCCCTCTCATACCGGGAACGTGCCAGGCAGCCGGCCCCAAAAGCCATGACACTGGCTGCCAGAAACACTGCTGTTCCCAAATCGGATTACTCCTCCTCAAATACGCGGATCCCGCGCTCAACAACGCCTGCGAATGCCTGTGCATAGCTCTTGTACTCCGGATGCTTTGCGATGATCTTATCCATAACTTCCTTCATCTCTCCGCTGATGATGACGGTGCATCCTGCTGCCTTCTTATTTGTGGAACGGTTCTCGTACACGTCCTGCATTACTTTTACTCTTTCTTTCATGATCAATACTCCTTTTTATTTTTACTGTACCCATGCGCCGTCTGCGCCGACTACATACTTGTTATCGATCGTGGTATTTTTCGCGATCTTTCCCTCCGCGTCGAGATAGAACCACTTACCGGAATCCTGTCTCCATGCGCTCTTTACCATCTTTCCGTTTGTCTCAAAATAGTGCCACTCGGTGCCGAACATCTTCCATCCGGTTACCATCTTTCCGTCCGTATCAAAACCGAAATCAGCGGCATCGATCGTGTAGATCGTTCCTACTGCCTTTGTTCCGTCGGCAAACTCGTATCTCCAGCTGCCGTTATCCTGTACCCAGTGTCCGGCAGTTGTCTGCTTTCCTGCGGATGTGCTTCCGGACTTCTCTGTATTGACATACTGATAGCCATAGTCCAGCATCTTCTTTGTATCCTCATAGTGGGTGCTCTTGGATTTTAAGATCACCGCAACCATACGGACGCCGTTTTTCTCCACGCAGGTCACAAGAGTATTTCCTGCCTTGGAAGTATATCCCGTCTTTCCGCCGACGATTCCCGCATAATATCTGGAATCGTTCGGGTAGAGCATCTTGTGGCCCGGAGTGATGGTTCTTGCCGCAGCTGCCTTTGTCGCCGGGAACTTGTAGCTCAGTGTGGAGTCGATCTCGCAGAGCGTCTTATTTGCGAAGGCCGCAGCTGCGATCTTAGCCATATCGCGGCATGTAGTATACTGCTGATCGGAGTTTAAGCCGTTTGGATTCACGAAATGTGTGTTCGTACAGCCGAGCTCCGCCGCTCTTGCGTTCATGAGCTCCGCGAAGGCGGAAATACTGCCGGAGACATGCTCCGCGAGTCCGTTTGCGACCTCATTGGCAGATTTTAAAAGCAGGGCATAGAGGCTGTCCTTCACGGAGACCTGGTCGCCCTCCACGAGTCCGATCTTCACAGCTCCGGACTCCAGGTTTGTGACTGCTGTCTTTGAGAATGTCACCTTGTCGTCCAGGTTTGCTTTTTCCAGCACGAGAAGCGCTGTCATAAGCTTTGTGGTGCTGGCTGGAGCAAGCTTCTCATCGGCATTCTTCTCGAAGAGAACTCTTCCGTTCGTCACATCGTAGAGGATTCCGGCCTCCGCGGAGATCGTCGGCTTTGCGATGGCATCCGCTGCCGCTTTTGCCTCTGCGCTCACCTGGCTCTGACCGGCTGTGTTTGTTGTATTATTTGATGTATTGGGCTTGCTGTCCTCATATCCCGGACCGCCCTCGTTTCCAGCCTGGGGATTCTGGGTCGTGTTTGTCGTCTGTTTGTTCTGGCTGGTGGCCTGTTTATCGCTGTCCCGGATGATCGTAGCCGCCTGCACCGGCTGTGCCGCAAAAATGGCACATGCAAGTGCGACCGGGATAAATCTGTTCATTTTTCTCATTTTTCTTTCCTCATTTTTCTTTCCTCATTTTCCTTCTCTATGCTACCATAGACCCACCGAAAAAGCTTTGCAATTTTCTGTCGATTTTCTTATGTCGCTTCAAGCGTTCCCGTCTACGTCTCGCGCTGACAGGAACCGTATGTCCGTCTGATACGGGCATATCGCTTATATATCTTCGTCCAGCATACGAATGAGGTCTTCTCTCGTGATACTGCTGAGCGCTCCTGTTCCTTCCGTCACCACGGTATCCGCCAGATCCCGCTTCATCTCCTGAAGCTTCAGGATATTCTCCTCGATGGTGTGCTTCGTGATGAGTTTGAATACGGAGACCTGGTTCTCCTGCCCGATCCTGTGGGCGCGGTCTGTGGCCTGGTTCTGTGCCGCCACGTTCCACCACGGATCGTAGTGGATCACCACATCCGCCGCAGTGAGGTTTAATCCGGTTCCGCCGGCCTTCAGTGAGATTAAGAACACCATCACATCGTCCTTCTGGAACGAAGACGCCATCTGCACGCGGTCCCGCTTCGGCGTGGAGCCGGTGAGCAGGTAGAACGGGATCTTCTCCTTCTTTAAGCGCTTCGCGATGATCTCAAGCATCGATGTAAACTGGGAGAACAGGAGGATCTTATGTCCCGCAGATGTTCCGTTTAAGAGAAGCTCCATACAGGTATCGAGCTTCGCGGATCCACCTTTGTAGCCATCAAAGCATAGAGACGGCTCGCAGCAGATCTGGCGCAGACGCATGAGCTCCGCGAGGATCTGCATCCGCTCTTTTCCGTAATCTCCGTCAGTTCCCTCCATGAGCTGTTCCTTTAAGGAAGCTGCCGCCGCCGTGTAGAGGTCTTTCTGCTCGCCCTCCATGTTGGAGTAGAGAACCGTCTCTAATTTATCCGGAAGTTCCTTTAAGACATCTTTCTTTAAACGCCTCAAAATAAACGGTCCCGTAAGCTTTTTTAACTGAACCAGGGCATTTGGATCCTGGTCCCTCACGATCGGCATCTCAAACGCACGCTTAAACTTCTGTGACGTGAATAAAAATCCCGGCATCAGGAAGTCAAAGATACTCCAGAGTTCCCCAAGATGGTTCTCGATGGGTGTTCCTGTCAGGGCAAATCTCGTCTTTGCCGGAACAGCCTTCACGGATTTCGCTGCCTGTGTGGAGGAATTCTTGATGTACTGGGCCTCGTCAATGATCTCGAAGCGGAATTCCTTTTCATGGTACCAGAGAATATCGCGCTTTAAGAGGTCGTAGGACGTAATGATCACATCCGGGCGCTCCTTCTCATAAGCTGCGAACATCTCCTCGCGCTCTGCCTGGTTCCCCGCCGCCGTCATGATCTTAAGCTCCGGGGCGAACTGGGCAAACTCGTTCTCCCAGTTGTATACCAGGGATGCCGGACACACCACGAGAGACGTGCCGCCGTTCTCTGCCTTTTCATCCAGCAAAAGGGCGATGACCTGGATCGTCTTTCCCAGACCCATCTCGTCCGCAAGGATTCCGCCGAAGCCGTAGGCATCCAGGCTCTTTAACCACCGGTAGCCCACCTTCTGGTAGCTTCGAAGCGTCGATGCAAGGCGTTTCGGTATCTCATAATCGCTGTCCTCCACGTCCTTCATGCCACGGACCACAGCCTTGAACAGCTGGTCGCGGTACACGCTGACGCTCTTATCCTCTTTTAACGCCGCGTCCAGGAACATAGCGCGGTATGCAGGGAGCTTTATCGTGTCGGAACCCACAAGTTCCTTCGCGACACCGAGCTGTTCCGCGATCTTTGCGACCGTGAGAAGTCCGCCATCCCCCAGAGTCAGGAAATCGCCGTTCTTCATCCGGTAAAAGCTCTTTTTCTTTCCGTAAGCCGCCAGCACCGCAGCGAGTTCTTCCCGCGGAAGCGCCCCAGTGTCTACCTCAAGTTCCAGCCATCTTCCCAGCGTCCGTACCTGGACCGATGTGCTCACCGGCGGCAGGACGCGGATCTTCTTGAAGGACTCGGACACGAACACATCCCCGGTATCCATGAATTTCTTCATGCCCTCGGAGATCAGACGATATACCGCCTCATCGTCATTCTTGATCACGAGGTTTCCGGATCCGTCTTCCGTATACTTAAAGTAGGTGGTGATCAGCTGGCTCACCTTGAATTCTCCCGGGACATCCCGGCAGATCTCTTTCGGGACATTCTCGTCCGCCAGCGGGTGAAAGGAGAAATCGCCGTAGGCGAGCTCTGGACGCAGGGTGACGGTTCCAGCGGCATCGCTGTCAAAATAGAAGGAGGCCTTCAATTCCTTCGGGCGGTAGCTCTCGAGATCCACGCCCTCGGAGCGGATCAGTCCGAAAGACTCCAGCTTTCTCAAAACTCTCTCATAAAAGAGCGGCATGTCCCGGTCATTGACGGAGACTTCATTCTCCGCGTCAAGCCCCATGACCATGTATTCCATGAATACAGTCAGGCACTCCGTGTAGTCTGGATCGCAGCGGCAGATCGATTCCTGGTCCGCGATAAATAAGGACTTTTCGCCGGAAAAGGCCATAATGTCCTTGTCAACAGTGACCTTGATCCCGTCCCGTCCCTCTTTCTTTACAACAGCGGTAAATGTAGGATTTTCCCGTTTTACCGTCAGCATTCTCTTTTTTTTCCGGTAATCCTCACACTCGATGGTCTGACCGTCCATGATGGCAAAGAACCGCTCTCGTCCGGCTTTTCCCAGGATCAGTTCTTTTAACGCCGGCTCTGCTTCCATGGAAAACCGGCCGTTTCCGCGGTACTGTTCCCTAAAAAAGCCGACACGTTCCATGATGAGAAGCGCCAACGCCCGGCTCTCCTCATCAAAAGCCTGAAGACTGTGATGGAACGCCAGCCCTTTTCCGTACTGGACAAGGCTCATGGTTTCCATCGCCTTCGCAAAGGCTGTCAGATCCTTCACCGGGTACTGTTTTTCACGGCCCACCGTGAAGCGGACCCGCACCTGGTCTCTTGAGATCGTAACGATAGGGATCAGACGGTAATGTCCCTCCTCGGAGGCCCCCATGATCCGGCTCACCTCGCGGTTCGTGTACTCCCGGACCATAAACCGGACTTTCTGGGATGTGGAAACCGGATGTTTCGACTCCCTGCTCTCTCTCCGGAGCCATTCCGCAAGCAGGGCATGGGCATGCGGGCACATGGGGATCCCGTCGGGTCCCTGTGTGCAGGATACTCCGCAAAAGCCGAGATTTCTTCCCGTTTTACTGATATGCGAACAAGAGTAGTCAAAATTCTGACTACCCTTGCGCAGGATACGGACACGGTATTCATCTTCCCCGTCCATGACGGTTCCCCTGATCTCTGTCTCGCCTTTCCAGAAGGCTTCGGCAGTAAGTTCCGTTACTTCCATATCATTCCGTCCCCCCGGTTTGTTTTATTGCTTTCCAGCCCTGAAACGGATCGTTTTGCACTTCGTGCTCCCACGATCCTGACTTCATTCGCAATCCAGCCTGATGGCTTACTTGCTCATGAAGTTTTGCCTGTCATATGTCTATGCATCTGTGCAGGCAAGCCTGCCCTTCTGCATAGCCGCGGTTTGTTTTATTGCTTTCCAGCTCTGAAACGGATCGTTCCGCACTTCGTGCTCCCACGATCCTAACTTCATTCGCAATCCAGCCTGACGGCTTACTTGCTCATGAAGTTTTGCCTGTCATATGTCTATGCATCTGTGCAGGCAAGCCTGCCCTTCTGCATAGCCGCATGACAGGCTGTTTCATCACATCCGTTCCGGTGCGCTGAATCCCAGAACGTTAATGCATGTCATTAACACATCACGTGTTAACGTAACAAGGCTGATGTACCCCGCCTGTTTCTTCCTGTCTTCCTCAGCGATGATCTTCGTCTCATGATAGAAGTGATTTAACGCATTTGAGAGCTCGTAAATGTAAGCACAGATCTTATGCGGCGCAAGCTCCTCGAAGCAGGTAAGCATCACATCGCTGTACCGGGAAAGGGCGAGCATCAGGGTCTTCTCCGGCTCTGCGGACGGCGGAAGGATCTCGCCATTCTCTGTATTTTCACAGGTATCGCTGTATTTCTTTAAGATGGAGTTGATCCTCGCGATCGTGTAGAGAACATACGGACCTGTATTTCCCTCAAAGGAAGTAAATCTGTCGATATCGAAGACATAGTCCTTTGTGGCCTGGTTAGAGAGATCGCCGTATTTTAAGGCAGCGAGACCTACGATCTCTGCTGTCGTCTTTGCCTCATCCTCAGAAACAGTGCGGTTCTCCATGATACGGTTGTAAGCCGCCTCGTCGATATCTGCGATCAGGTTCTCAAGACGCATAACGCCGCCTTCTCTCGTCTTAAACGGCTTTCCGTCCTTTCCATTCATGGTACCGAACCCGACAAAATCCATCTTCCGGTCTGCCGGAACGATCCCTGCCTTCTTTGCGACACGGAAGACCTGTGTAAAGTGGAGTTCCTGACGCTTGTCCACTACGTAGATATAGTGATCCGGCTTGAAATCTTCTTCTCTCTCAACGATGGTCGCAAGATCGGAAGTCGCGTAGAGGGCCGCGCCATCGGATTTTCTCACGATACACGGCGGAAGCTCCTTGGTATCGGTCGGCTCGGCGATATCAACAACGAGAGCGCCCTGGCTCTCATATGCAAGTCCTTTATCCTGGAGGTCCTTGATCAGGTCCGGGATATACGGCTGCGCGTCGCTCTCACCTTTCCACAGGTCGAAATCCACGTCAAGGTTTGCGTAGTTTCTCTTTAAATCTTTTAAGGAAACATTCATGATATGCTTCCAGATCGCGCGGTACGGCGCGTATCCGCTCTGAAGCTTGAAGGTCGCCTCTTGGGCGCGCTCCTTGAATGCCTCGTCAACCTTGGATTTTCCGCTGGCTGCCGGGTAGATCTCCTCAAGCTCAGAGATCGTAAACGGCGCTTCCTCCGGATACTCTCCGGTAAAGCTCTCGTCAAAGTACGGAAGCTCCGGCTTTCTGTCCTTTAATTCCTCGATGATAAGGCCCATCTGGAGTCCCCAGTCACCGAGATGAACGTCTCCGATGACCTTGTGGCCCACAAATCGTCCCATACGCTTTAACGCCTCACCGATCACCGCGGAACGGAGATGTCCGACGTGGAGCGGCTTTGCGACGTTTGCTCCGCCGTAGTCGATAACGATTGTCTCCGGCTTCTCGACCTCGTCCATTCCGAGCTTCTTTGCACCCTTCATTCCGTTCATGTAGCCGGAAAGGAAAGCCGGGTCTAATTTCAAGTTGATGAATCCCGGCATAACGGCATTCACTTCTTCAAATACTTCGCTGTCTTTTAACTGTTCTACTACACCGTTCGCGATATCGATCGGTTTCTTTTTATATATCTTTGCGGCTGCCATCGCGCCGTTGCACTGGTATTCGCAGAGATCCGGTCGGTTGGACAGAGTCACTTTTGCAAAGTTCTCATCGTAACCGTTCGCCGCAAAAGCTTTTTTCATCTCATCCGTGATGATATCCAGAATTTTTTTCATCTGATTTTCTCCTTTTTTAGCGTGCCAGTCTGCATCATTTTCCCGTGCCATACCAAAAACATGGCAATTGCAGACACAGACTTATACAGTAACTATCATTATACCGTATCGCGGTAGAAAAATCCATAGTTCTGTTGATATTTTTGTTATCGTCCACGCATGACATAAACAGGAACCGATCCTGCCGATAGTTCGAATTTCAACGCGACAAAACCCACGACTGTCACTGGATTGTACGGCATTTTCACTCCAGAAACCTCCTGCCCGTGTGCAGAAAGAAATAGGAGCTGTTTTCGGTTATGGTCTGAACACGTCATGGGCAGGCATATTGGGGAGGAACATCGAACTGCCAGGTTTCAATGAAAGACCTGGCAGTTGAAAATATCATCTTATCTTTTACGCTTCCCCGATCACGCTCGTCGCAAAATTCACCGAAGCCATAGCGTCCTTACAATAGGCATCCGCCCCGATGGCATCTGCATACTCCTGTGTCAGGACTGCACCGCCAACCATGACCTTCACCCATGGTGCATCCTTCCGGAGCGCCTTGATGGTGTCCTCCATTGCCGGAACCGTTGTCGTCATGAGGGCACTGAGTCCCACCACCGGCACGTGCTCCTTCACTGCCGCTTCCACGATGGTCTCTGGCGGCACATCGCGTCCGAGATCCATCACGTCAAAACTGTAGTTCTCCAGAAGGACCTTCACGATATTCTTTCCGATATCGTGGATATCACCCTTTACCGTGGCGAGGATCACTTTTCCCTTCTTCTCCTGTACCTCACCGCTGGCCTCCATGGACTCTTTCACGACGGCGAACGCTGCCTTCGCCGCCTCCGCGCTCATCAAAAGCTGCGGGAGGAACACGGTTCCGGCTTCAAAGCCTTTTCCTACCTCGTCGAGGGCCGGGATCATATCCGTATTGATGAGCTCTAAGGCATCCGTGTCCTTCAAGGCGAGTTTCGCTGCATCGGCTGCCGCCTGAGACATTCCCTTTACAATGCTCTTTTTTAACGCAGATCCGGTATCTGCCGCTCCTGTGCCTGTGCCGGACGTATTTCCGGCTCCATTGCTGTTTCCTGCGCCTGCCGCTCCACTCACCCCGGCTGCCTGGTTCACCGCCGCCGCCTTTAAGATCTCTTTCTGTCTCTTCTTCTCCGCTTCCTTCGGACCATAGATTCCCACATATCCCGCGCAGTTCTCATCCTGAGCTGACAGCACAAGGAAGCTGTCATAGGCCTGCATCATGGCTTCCAGATTCGGATTCACGATCCCCGCGGAAAGTCCGTTCTGCATCGCGAGAAGGAAGAAGGAGGCATTGATATTCTCACGCATCGGAAGTCCGAAGGACACGTTGGAGACACCGAGGACTGTCTTTCCTCCAAGCTCATCCCGCACTCTTCTCACGGTCTCCAGTGTTGTGAGCGCCCCGTTCTTATCGGAGCTCACCGCCATGCAGAGGCAGTCCACGAGAATATCCTTTTTCGGGATCCCGTAGGCTGCCGCAGTCTCGTAGATCTTCTTTGCAACAGCGATCCTTCCATCTGCGGTCTCCGGAATTCCGTCCTCATCGAGAGCCAGGGCAACCACAACGCCGCCGTAATGCTTTACCAGCGGGAAGATCTGCTCCATGACCTCTTTCTTTCCGTTTACCGAGTTGATCAGCGGTTTCCCGTTATAGATCCTGAGCGCCCGCTCCATGGCCACCGGGTCGGAGGTGTCGATCTGAAGAGGCAGATCCAGAACGCCCTGAAGTTCCTTTACCACGTCCACCATCATCTGGGGTTCGTCGATCCCCGGAAGTCCCACGTTGACATCCAGAACATCGGCGCGGCTCTCCTGCTGGGCAACACCCATGGATAAAATATAGGTCAGATCCTTATCCTTCAATGCCTGCTTGAATTTCGGCTTTCCCGTCGGGTTGATCCGCTCCCCGATCAGGATCGGTCTGCCGCCGAATGTCACCGCGTGGGAGTAGGAGGAGATCACCGTGCGGTTTTTGTCCGTAATTTCACAGACAGGAATATCATCGCAGGCAAGTTTTGTCTTATGGATGTGTTCCGGTGTCGTTCCGCAGCAGCCGCCGAGTACCGTCGCCCCGTTTCTCGCCATCTCCTGCATCGCCGTGGCAAACTCATCGGCATCGATATCGTAAACGGTCTTTCCACCCTCGCTTCTCGGCAGTCCCGCATTTGGGTTGACGAGGATCGGGGTGGAGGACACCTTCGCCATATCTCTCATAAACGGCAGCAGCTGGATCGGCCCGAGACCACAGTTTAAACCGATCACATCGGCTCCCAGTCCCTCTAAGAGTGCCGTCACAGACTCCACGTTGCCCCCGGTCAGCATTTTTCCCTTTTCATCCAGCGTGACGGTCGCAAATACCGGCAGATCACTGTTCTCCTTCGCCGCCAGGACTGCTGCTTTAAGCTCATATCCGTCGCCCATGGTCTCAATGATCACAAGATCCGCGCCAGCCGCTTTTCCGATGAGGACTACCTCTTTATATGCCTCATAGGCGTCCTCAAACTCCAGATCACCGTATGGCTTTAAGAGTTTTCCCGTCGGTCCCATGTCCAGAGCCGCGTAACCATGTCCGGCCGCCGCGATGGCGTTTTTTGCATTTCGAACCGCCGCCGTCACGATCTCTTTTACGGAATATCCATCCTCCGCTTTAAATTTAAAATGGTTTGCGCCGAAGGTATTCGTCGTCACCACGTCAGATCCCGCATCGAGGTACTCCCTGTGGATCTCCGTGATGATCTCCGGTCTGGAAAGATTCCATGTCTCCGGGAGTTCGCCAGGCTTCAGACCCCGGGCCTGTAAAAGACTTCCCATACCTCCGTCAAAATAAATCCGTCTCTCCCTCATCAGTTCCAGAATTCCCATGGCTCTCTCCTATCTTCTTCAACTTATCTTCTGAAGGCGCAGTCTTTCTTTCCGCACGCCTCGCACCCCTCGATCACACAGGCTGCCGGTGTCCGGCTCACCCCGATCACCGCTGTCACCGATTTCGAAGGCAGCATCAGAAATCCCTCTGTCAGTGTGATCCCGATCCTCTTTCCTGCCTCCAGTCCGTCAAGGATCTGTTTCTGGACCGATAATGGGAAATCCCCGTAACCCGGTGAAAATCTTGGTCTCAGATAAAGACCTTTTTCCAGATATTCCTTTTTCCACCCGGCATTCAGCTCATTGCAGTAAGCCTCCACCATCGCTGCCGCCGCTGCCTGCATGACCACTGCTTTTGCGACCGAAAGCTTTCCGTACCGGGCGAGAAGTCTGTCTACCTCCGCCCCCACGGTGGCCGCCATCACAAGCACAGACTCACAGCCGGACAGGTTCTTTTTTAAGTTTGCGCTCTTTACCCGGAAGCAGCCGCCATCGATGGTTCCGTCCTCTTCCACAGAGAGCGGATACTCCCGCACGAGGTGTCTGAACTCCGCCGCGCGTTCTGCTTCCCGGATGCATTCCTCCAAAAGCCGTTCCGTCTCCGGATCCGGTTCATGTTTTCCAAGCCCCAGATATCGGAGCGCTTCTTTTCTGTCCGTCTGCATGATTTGAACGAGTTCCTTCCTTATTATAATAGATCGTATAACCGGCAGTTAAGCTTCCCATAACCAGAGGTTAAACTATTTCTCTTCCTATGATCTGTCCGCATATTCTTTCCCTGACAGATCTTTATCAGCATATCACGTCCGATCCGCCATCGTCCAATATATCCGCCATGTGTCTGGTTATAGTTTTTTCTTATTGCCATTCAGCATGCTACATGCCTTCAAATTTCCGGATCTCCTCCAGATATTTCTGTCCCAACGGGCTCAGGGCGATCCCTTTTCTCTTTAAGTATCCGATAGTCATGACCTCGTCGGACTTTAATTTCACCGCCCAGTAATCGGAACCGTTTAAATTATCACAGAGGATGCCGGAACAGAGGGTATATCCGTTAAGGCCTACCATCAGATTTAACAAGGTTGCCCGGTCATTGGCCTTGATCAGCTGTTTATAGCTGTAGGTGCTCAGCACCTCCTCCGCAAAATAGAAGGAGTTGTAATTTCCCTGTTCAAAGGAAAGACACGGATACTCCTGAAGCTCCTCGATGGTGATCTCCTTCTGGTTCGCTAACGGATGGCCTTTCCAGAGATATACATAGATCCCGCAGTCCATAAGCGGGCAGAATTCCAGGTCGGACTCATCGAAAAGCTTTGTGAGCACTTTCCGGTTGAAATCGTTCAGATACAGAATCCCGATCTCACTCCTGAACGTCTTCACATCCTCAATGACCTCATAGGTCTTCTCTTCCCGGACCGCGAACTCGTACTCATCCATACCGAACTGCTTTACCATCTCGATAAACGCGTTTACCGCGAAGGTGTAATGCTGCATGGAAACGCCGAATTTCTTCTTCACGTTCTTTTTCTCAATATATCTGGATTCCATCAGCTTATACTGTTCCGTTACCTGTCTCGCGTAGCCTAAGAACTCCTGTCCTTCCGGTGTCAGGACAACGCCGCGGTTGCTTCTCTTAAAAAGCTCTGTCCCGATCTCATTTTCCAGCTCCTTGAGCGCCAACGAAAGGCTGGGCTGGGATATGAAAAGAAGCTTCGCCGCTTCATTCATGGAACCGGTGTCCGCGATGGTGATCACATACTTTAACTGCGTCAGCGTCATAACACGTCTCCTTTCGGGTGGATCCGGGCCTGTTGTTTTCCCTTCCCGGCTCCTGATATGTCAAATTTTATCCACTGTGAGTCATTTTGTCAATCCGAACCGCCATTCCGCAAAGGCACACCGGCTCTGGTCGTTGCGGTCCGTGCGCTGCAGAGCCAAACTGCAACAATTTTTTCGTTAAAAAATAAATTTGCTTGACATTTTGAAACAAACTCCCTATAATTCAAAATAATCTTTAACCGCTTCACTGCAACTCGACAGAGCGTTGAACGGTTATCATGATAACAAGTTCCAGAGGAGGAATCAATTATGAAAAAAAGAGTTTTAAGTTTAAGCCTTGCACTTGCAATGGCGGCTTCTTTAACTGCCTGCGGAAGCTCATCTTCCACAACCGAGACAACTGCCGCTGCAGCAGCTGACGCAACAACAGCCGCTGCTGGCGCTTCCAGTGAAGCATCTTCCGGCAAAGTATTCAAGATCGGCGGTATCGGCCCGGTCACAGGCGCGGCTGCTGTATATGGTCTCGCAGTTAAGAACGGCGCACAGATCGCTGTTGATGAGATCAACGCTGACGGCGGTATCAACGGATACCAGATCGAGTTTAATTTCCAGGATGACGAGCACGACGCCGAGAAATCCGTCAATGCCTACAACACATTAAAAGACTGGGGCATGCAGGTCCTCATGGGAACTGTAACCTCCGCTCCGTGTGTAGCTGTTGCAGATAAGACGAATGCTGACAATATGTTCCAGATCACACCGTCCGGCTCCTCTGTTGAGTGTGCGCAGAACCCGAACGTGTTCCGTGTATGCTTCTCCGATCCGGATCAGGGTGCTGCATCCGCAACTTACATTGCTGAGAACAAGCTTGCGGAAAAGATCGCAGTGATCTACGACAGCTCCGATGTATACTCCAGCGGTATCTACGAGAAATTCGCTGCTGAGGCTGCAAACCAGGGTCTTGAGATCGTGGACGCCGAGGCATTCACTGCAGATTCCAACAAGGACTTCTCCACACAGCTCCAGAAGGCAAAGGACGCAGGCGCTGACCTCGTATTCCTTCCGATCTACTACACAGAGGCATCCCTGATCCTCAAGCAGGCTGACACCATGGGCTACGCTCCGAAATTCTTCGGCTGCGACGGTATGGACGGTATCCTTCAGGTTGAAAACTTTGATACAAAGCTTGCTGAAGGTTTAATGCTCTTAACTCCGTTTGCTGCTGACGCTCAGGATGAGCTTACCCAGAAATTTGTAACTTCTTACAAAGAGAACTATGGCGAGACTCCGATCCAGTTCGCTGCTGACGCATATGACGCGATCTACGCGATCAAAGCTGCCATGGAAGAGGCTGACATCACACCGGATACATCTGTAAGCGATACCTGCGATAAGATGAAAGAGGCTATGTTAAAGATCAAAGTCAATGGTCTTACCGGTGAAGACATGACATGGACAGAGGATGGCGAACCGCACAAGGCACCGAAGGCTGTCAAAGTCGTAGACGGCGCATATCAGGCGATGTAATCGATCATTTAAGAATGGCATCATGTTAAGAGGATTGTCGCTTCGGCAATCCTCTTGTTTCTTTCACGGCCCTGCGTTGTGATGTGCCTGAACTGTTCCCCGAAAAACTGGCCCACAGCTAATGAAAGCATACCGAGGTGTAAAATTTATGACGGGTTTTATCAACTACTTAATCAATGGAATCAGCCTTGGCAGTGTCTACGCGATCATCGCGCTTGGATACACCATGGTCTATGGAATCGCGAAAATGTTAAACTTCGCCCATGGCGATATCATCATGGTCGGAAGCTACGTGGTCTTTATCACGACACACAGTATGGGAATGCCGGTCTTCTTAAGCGTTCTCCTTTCTGTCATCGTGTGTACCGTGCTCGGTATCGTCATTGAGCGTGTCGCCTACAAACCGCTGCGTGACGCTTCTCCGCTGTCCGTCCTGATCACGGCTATCGGCGTCAGCTACTTATTACAGAACGTCGCTCTCCTCTTATTCGGAGCCGACACAAAGTCCTTTACCTCTGTCGTAACGATCCCGGCTCTGAAGTTCGCGGACGGTGCCATCACAGTGACCGGTGAGACTCTCGTGACGATCGTTTCCTGTATCGTGATCATGATCGGACTTACCACCTTTATCAACAAGACGAAGGCCGGACAGGCCATGCTCGCCGTATCGGAAGACCGCGGTGCCGCCACCCTGATGGGGGTAAACGTAAACGGAACCATCGCGCTCACATTCGCGATCGGCTCCGCCCTCGCTGCCGTGGCCGGTGTCTTACTCTGCTCCGCCTATCCGTCCCTGACTCCTTACACAGGATCCATGCCCGGCATCAAGGCCTTCGTGGCAGCCGTATTCGGCGGAATCGGTTCCATCCCCGGCGCGTTGATCGGCGGAATCCTTCTGGGAATCATTGAGATCCTGTCAAAAGCATATATTTCTTCCCAGCTCTCCGACGCGATCGTATTCTCCGTCCTGATCATCGTCCTCTTAGTACGTCCGACCGGAATCCTGGGCAAAAAACTGAACGAGAAAGTGTAGGTGATTCCCATGAAAAGTACAGCAAAAAAGAAACTCTTTATCAACAATATGATCACGCTCGGCATGGTCGTTGCTGCCTGGATCATCATGGAAGTGCTCATGGGCACCGGACATGTATCCAGCCTTTTAAAGGGACTCCTCGTTCCTTTCTGTATCTACGTGATCATGGCGGTTTCCTTAAACCTGACCGTCGGAATCCTCGGTGAGCTGAGCCTCGGACATGCAGGATTTATGTGTGTCGGCGCCTTCTCCGGCGCCCTCTTCTCCAAGTGCATGAAGGGCGCGATCGATCCGACCGTAAGCCTTGTGATCGCCATCTTTGTCGGCGCTGCCGTTGCTGCCGTTTTCGGCATTCTGATCGGTATTCCGGTCCTGCGTCTGCGCGGTGACTATCTCGCCATCGTGACTCTTGCCTTCGGCGAGATCATCAAGAACCTTGTAAACGCCATATTCCTCGGACGCGACGCTGACGGCTTCCACATCTCCTTCAAGGACTCCATGTCCTTAGGCTTAAAGGATGGCGGCGAGGTCCTCATCAAGGGTCCTCAGGGGATCACAGGAACCCCGCAGGCAGCCACCTTCACGATCGGCATCATTCTGGTCCTGATCACACTGATCATCGTCATGAACCTTGTAAATTCCAGAACCGGCCGCGCGATCATGTCCATCCGTGACAACCGCATCGCCGCTGAGTCCATCGGAATCAACATCACAAAATACAAGCTGCTGGCGTTCAGCATCTCCGCTGCTCTGGCAGGCGTTGCAGGCGTTCTCTATGCCCACAACCTTACGACACTTACTGCTCTCCCGAAGAACTTCGGCTACAACATGTCCATCATGATCCTTGTATACGTGGTTCTCGGCGGAATCGGAAGCATCCGTGGATCCGTGATCTCAACCGTTATCCTCTACCTGCTCCCGGAGCTTTTAAGAGGTTTAAACAACTACCGTATGCTGATCTACGCCATCGTCCTGATCCTCGCGATGCTCTTCAACTCCGCTCCGCAGTTCATCACGCTCCGTAAGCGGATCTTCGACGGCTTAAAACCGCAGCATGCTGCCCATTCCGGAAAGGAGGAAGCTTAAAATGTCAGACATGTTAAATGTAAAGGGATTAAGCATCTCCTTCGGAGGCTTAAAGGCTGTCAACAATTTTGCCATCAACATTGAAAAAGGCCAGCTCTACGGTCTCATCGGACCGAACGGTGCCGGAAAGACCACGATCTTCAACCTTCTGACAGGCGTTTACAAGCCGGATACAGGAACGATCCTCTTAGACGGCCAGAACCTTACAGGAAAGTCCACTACCGACATCAACAAAGCCGGTATCGCCCGTACGTTCCAGAACATCCGTCTTTTTAAGGACCTCTCCGTTCTCGACAACGTAAAGGCCGGACTCCACAACCACCACACCTACTCCACTCTTGAGGGAATCCTCCGCCTTCCGCGGTACTACAAGGTGGAAAAAGAGATGGATGAGGAGGCCATGGAACTCTTAAAGGTATTCGGACTTGACGGAGAATGTGATTTCAAGGCCTCCAACCTTCCTTACGGAAAACAGAGAAAGCTTGAGATCGCCCGCGCCCTTGCGACGGAGCCGAAGCTTCTTCTTCTCGATGAGCCGGCTGCCGGCATGAACCCCAATGAGACCGCGGAGCTGATGGAGACGATCCGCTTCGTCCGCGACCATTTCGGAATGACGATCCTCTTAATCGAGCACGACATGAAGCTCGTCAGCGGTATCTGTGAGCGTCTTACCGTCTTAAACTTTGGTCAGGTCCTCTGCACAGGTCCTACTCAGGAAGTCTTAAGCAATCCGGAAGTTATCAAAGCTTATCTCGGTGAATAGGAGGAGAACAATCATGGCAATGTTAGAAGTAAGAGATCTGGAAGTCTACTACGGCGTGATCCAGGCGTTGAAAGGAATCTCCTTCGATGTAAATCAGGGAGAGATCGTCGCTCTGATCGGTGCCAACGGTGCCGGAAAGACGACAACACTGCACACCGTGACGGGTCTTTTGAGCGCCCGTTCCGGACATATCATGTACGAAGGAACCGATATCACAAAGATCCCTGGCTACAAGCTCGTCAGCATGGGAATCGCCCATGTTCCGGAGGGACGCCGCGTCTTCTCCACCCTCACCGTTCTCCAGAATCTGAAGCTCGGTGCCTACACAAGAAAAGATAAGGCAGAGATGGATACGACGCTCAATATGATCTATCAGCGTTTCCCGCGTTTAAAGGAGCGTGTGAACCAGCCGGCCGGTACTCTCTCCGGCGGTGAGCAGCAGATGCTCGCCATGGGACGCGCCCTCATGAGCCATCCGAAGCTCATCGTTCTCGACGAGCCGTCCATGGGGCTGTCCCCGATCTATGTAAATGAAGTCTTCGACATCATCCAGAGCATCAACCGCGACGGCGTGACGGTTCTCTTAGTCGAGCAGAACGCGAAAAAAGCGCTCTCCATCGCGAATCAGGCGTATGTACTGGAGACCGGTAAGATCGTTTTGAGCGGCGACGCGAAGCAGCTCATGAATGATGATAAGGTTAAAAAGGCTTATTTGAGTGAATAATCAGAAGTTACGGTCTGTGCCTGGCACAGACCGTATTTTTGTTACAGTACACGGGCACTCCATGCCCGCGCACTGTAACAGGATTTTGCCGATGCTTCGCATTCCGAATCGGCAAAATCCGCGGTCATAACGGTATCATACGGAATTTTCAGTTCAGAAAATTCCTACCCATGAAAAGTAACATTTTTTTTACAAATATGCGAATCCATGAAAATTATGTAACGTTTTGACGGATTTTATGGTATACTCTTAGCAGACAGCACTGAAACTGTGCAGAAAAAAGAAGAAAAATCATGTACAGGGGAGGAAGATATTATGAGCAAAGTCATTACAGTCAGCCGCGAGCTCGGCAGCGGAGGCCGCGAGGTCGGTCTTCGTCTCGCAAAAAAACTCGGCATTCCTTTTTACGATAAAGAACTCATCGCCATGGCGGCCGAGGACAGCAATATCTCGGAAGATCTTTTTCATGCGAACGATGAAGTGATCGCCGGTCAGAAACGGATCAACTACGATGATTATGCCACTGTGGATCCTTTCTCACCTGTATACGAAGTCCCGGTCTCCGACCAGCTCTTCGTGATCCAGTCGAAGATCATCCAGCGCCTTGCCGCAAACGGTCCCTGTGTGATCATCGGCAGATGCTCCGATGTGATCGTCGAGGACGCTTTCCGCATCTTTATCTGCTCCAGCTTCAAAAAGCGTGTGGAGCGGATCCAGAGGCTTGAAAAGGAGCCTGAAGATATAAAGAAACTCGAGAGCCGCATCCGCGCCGTGGACGCGAAGCGACGGGATTACTACCAGTATTACAGCGGAAATGAGTGGGGCAAACCGAAAAACTATGACCTCTGCTTAAACAGCGGTACACTCGGGATCGAGCGGTGTGTGGAGATCATTGCGAATTCAGTCACTTTGGAATAGCAGGAATTCTCTTTATTGCATAAAAGCGTAAAACTTCAACTTATTGAATTTTTCTGTTGACAAATCCGCCCGACAGCGCTATGATAGCTTCAGCAGCCGGAGAGAATGAATCCGGCGGTAATCTTCAGAGAGGAGAACAGCAGATATGAAGAACCAGATGATGAATCTTTTTACATCCTATTCTTTTTATTATTTTCCGGGCTATTATTACTGCGCGGACTGTTTCTGCTGCAAAAAACACCCCTCTCCGACTGAAGGTTTTTAGGACCTCAGGAAACGTAAAAGAAAATGCGGAGCCGGTGTTTGCGATTGCAGCAGACACCGGCTTTTTTGTTTCCGGATACCCACAAACGTATGCATAAAGCAGTTCCTGTTTTTCGGCTACGGTACCAGCCGAATACAGGAATGTCCATTTTCCAGAGCGTTTTTATAAAGCAAACCAAACCTGAACTTGTCATATAAAGGAGAATAAGATTATGATCATTATTTTAAAGAGAAATGCCAACAAAGAGAAAGTAGAGAATTTAAAGACAGAGCTTGTCAATCAGGGATTTAAGCTCCATCTCTCCGAAGGAACCGAGGCCTCCCTCATCGGTCTCATCGGTGACACAAGCCAGATCCATGAAGACTGGTTAAAGGCCAACGACGTCGTTGAGGATGTCCGCAGGATCCGTGAGCCGTATAAGAAGGCAAACCGCTCCATGCACCCAGAGGACACGGTCATTGATGTCTGCGGCAGAAAGATCGGCGGCGGAAACTTTCAGGTCATCGCAGGTCCCTGCTCCATCGAGACAAAGGAACAGATCACAGAGGTCGCTTCGGACGTAAAGCGTTCCGGCGCAGCCTTCCTCCGCGGCGGTGCCTTCAAGCCGAGAACTTCCCCGTACGCGTTCCAGGGTCTTCACGAGCAGGGTCTTGACCTTCTCTTAGAGGCAAAGAAAGCCACCGGTCTCCCGGTAGTCACAGAGATCATGAGCGCGGAGCATCTTCCGCTCTTTGACGACGTTGACATCATACAGGTCGGCGCAAGAAACATGCAGAACTTCGAGCTTTTGAAAGTCCTTGGAAAGATCGACAAGCCAATCCTCTTAAAACGCGGTCTTGCAAACACCTTAGACGAGCTTCTGATGAGTGCGGAGTACATCATGGCAGGTGGAAATGAGAAGGTGATCCTCTGCGAGCGCGGCATCCGCACCTTTGAGACTTCCTACAGAAATACGCTGGATATCTCCGCGATCCCGATGTTAAAGAAAAAGACCCATCTTCCGGTCATCGTCGACCCGAGCCATGCGGCAGGCATCCGCTTCATGGTGGAGCCCCTTGCCATGGCAGCTATCGCAGCCGGAGCCGACGGTCTCATGATCGAGGTCCACAATAACCCGGAGAAAGCCCTCTGCGACGGTGCCCAGTCCCTGACGCCGGAAATGTTCGACCATCTGATGAAAAAAGTCGATAAAGCTGCGGATTTCTTCCACTCTCTCGGTTAATCGTTGTTCTTTTCCTGAATATGCAGTATAATATTTAAATCACACCGCAATGAAACGGCAGGTCGGCGCTGGAAATGCGCCGGCCTGCCGGACGGTTGCAGACTATTAAGATTCATGGAGGTTCACACGATGGTCAGAAACACTGAAACTGCTTTTGTTCCAAATCTGCGCGGAGGCGACGGAACGATCGAGATCCGTCATATCTTAAACAAGGATGAGCTCATGGGTCACGCGTCCATGTACGCCCACGTGATCATCCCGGCCCACGCCAGCATCGGATTCCACCAGCATGTGGAAAACACCGAGCCGTACTACGTTCTCAAGGGAAAGGGAATCTTTGAGGACAACGATCACACCGAGACCGAGATCCACCCGGGCGATGTCTGTGTCATCGAGGTTGGCCAGAGCCACGCGATCAAAAATCCTTTTGATGAGCCGCTTGAGATCATGGCACTTGTGATCAATGAGCGTGGAAAAGAGATCTAAACCCGCGCGTCCCAGTCCATTCGAAGCAGGAACACGATAAAGATGATCGAACTCAGCGTCCACGTCAGCGGGTACGCTGAGGAGATCGTCCGGAAGACGGGAATGATCCGGATCGCGATCGTCACGTAGAGCACGCGGATACCGCACCAGCAGATCAGCATCGTAAACATCGGGACAATGGATTTTCCCACGCCGCGGAGTACTCCCGTCGCGCAGTTGGAAAACGCCAGCAGAAAGAAAAACAAGGCAACCGTTCTTCCGTGGATCGTTCCGAATTCGATCGCTTCCGGCACATCCACAAAGATCCGAAGCAGGATCGGAACCCAGATAAAAAGACAGATCCCTACAAGCTCCGCCATCGCCATTCCGAACGCCACACCCATCACGGAACCTTTCTTCGCGCGGTCCGCTTTCCCGGCACCGAGATTCTGGCTCACAAAGGTTGTCAGCGCCATGGACATGCTCATGATCGGAAGAAAGGCAATCCCCTCAAGCTTCGCGAAGGCCCCCTGTCCGGAGATTGCAAAAGCTCCGAAGGTATTGATATTTGACTGGACCACAAGATTTCCGACACTGATCACGGAGTTCTGGAGTCCCGTCGGAAGTCCCTGTGTGATCACCTGACGGATCATGGAACCGTTGAAGCGAAGCTCCTTAAAATGGATCGTCGCAGCCCCTCCATCCTTCACCATGCGGATCATGCATAATAAAACACTCAATCCCTGGGCGATCACCGTGGCAACAGCAGCGCCTGCGGCACTCCACTGAAATCCCGCCACAAAGATCAGATCCAGGATCATATTCACTATAGAAGAAAAGATCAGATAATACAGGGGATGGACACTGTCCCCCACTGCCCTCATGATGTTCATGCAGATATTGTACATGATGACGGTGGAGACACCGGCAAAATAGATTCCGAAGTACAGTCTCGCCTCCACCATCACGCTGTCCGGCGTGTTGAGCCAGCCGAGAAGGATCGGAACAAAAAACAAACCGATGAGCGTCGCGAAAACCGAGAACACGATTCCCAGAAGAAAGTTTGTGTGCACCGCGCACCGTAATTTTTCCTCATCCTGTGCCCCGAAGTATTTCGAGATCACGACACCGCCGCCCACAGCGATCCCGGCAAAAAACGTGATCACCGACATATTCACATTTGATGATAAGCTCACCGCCGCGAAGGCATCATTGCTCGCGAAATTTCCGACGACCCAGGCATCCGCCATATTATAAAGCTGCTGTAAAAGCTGTCCTAAAAAGATTGGGATCATAAACCTGAAAAGTCCTCGTCCGATCGGACCTTCTGTCAGATTCCCATCCTTCTTCCCACTACCGGCTCCTGCCCTTTTCCGGACTAATCCCATGCCATTTCCTCCCTCAGTATCAGATCATTCGTCCTTCACACGCTTCAGGTATTGTCCGCATAGTACGGACTTTTGTCGTTTAAGTGACACATTGTAACTAAAATAATCGTATCATGTATGATCGGGGATGTCAAGTGACGGAACGGTCTCTGATCTTATGAAAACCAAAGGAGACTTTTCTTATGCCGCAGATCAAAAAAATCACTGATCTCACAGCGCCGGAACTCGATCTTTTTTCCAGATATTCCGAGTCCCAGCTTTTCCATATCAATGAACCAAAACCGGGGATCTTCATCGCAGAAAGCCCAAATGTGATCGAACGCGCCCTCAATGCCGGGTATGAACCGCTCGCTGTCCTCATCGAAGAAAAACAGGCCGACGGCCTGATCCCGAAGCTCTTTTTTGCTTACCCGGAGCTTCCTGTGTACACCGCAAAATTCGATCTCCTGATAAATCTCACCGGCTTTGCCTTAACCCGCGGCCTGCTCTGCGCCATGAAGCGAAAGATCATGCCGTCTGTGGCGGAGATCTGTGAGGGAAAACACCGGATCGTTGTCCTCGAGAATGTCATGAACCCCACAAATATCGGGGCGATCTTCCGCTCCGCCGCGGCCCTTGGAATGGACGCGGTGCTCCTGACCTCCGGCTGCAGCGATCCCCTCTACCGGAGAGCTGCCAGAGTCAGCATGGGAACTGTCTTCCAGATTCCGTGGACCTGTTTTCCGAAAAACGCGGATCTCTCCTGCGGCGGACTTGAAACCCTCCGATCTTTGGGATTTCAGACGGCTGCCATGGCGCTGAAGGAAGATTCCGTTTCCATTGATGATCCAAAGCTTCTGGCTGCCGAAAAACTTGCCGTGATCTTAGGAACAGAAGGGGACGGCCTCGCCTCCGCAACCATCGGCGGGTGCGATCATACGGTCATGATCCCGATGGCCCATGGGGTTGATTCGCTGAATGTGGCGGCAGCCAGCGCGGTGGCATTTTGGGAACTGACGAAAAACAGAAAGGATCTGATATCATGAAAAAACAGGCATTATTCTGCATAGCTCTTGCAGGTACTCTTATGGTCGGAGGATGCGGTCAAAAAGCCACTGACTCCACCGCTGGCACCGCGCAGGTGACCGAAACGTCCGACTCCGCTCCGGCTGACAAACCGGACGGCGTTCAAGACAAAAACTCCGATAAACCCGGAAATCCGCCGGATGGGGCTCAGGGAAGTCCGGATGGAAAACAGGCACCGCCGGACGACGGAAACGGAGGTCCGGGTGGACAGAACGCTGCTCCGACATCCTATACGGCAGTCTCAAGCTACTCCACCGATACTGAGGAGGACGGAAAGACCTACACCTCCACAGGAACCGATGAGAGCGCAGTTCTCGTCACCGAAGGTGCGAACATCACCTTAAAAAATTTCACGATCGACCGCAATTCCGCTGACAGCACCGGAGGCGATGATTCCAGCTTTTACGGAACCGGTGCCGCGGCACTTGCCACCAACGGCAGCCTGACACTGACCGGCGGCACCATCACCACCGATGCAAAAGGCGGTGCAGGTGTCTTCAGCTACGGCGACGGCAATGTCGCCGTATCCGACACCACGATCACCACAAAACAGGATACCTCCGGCGGTATCCATGTGGCAGGCGGCGGCACACTCACTGCCACCAACCTCACCGTTGAGACAAACGGTGAATCCTCCGCAGCGATCCGGAGCGACCGCGGCGGCGGTACCATGACGGTAACCGGCGGAACCTACACCTCCAGGGGAACCGGCTCCCCGGCAGTCTACTGTACTGCCGACATTACCGTCAACAACGCGGCGCTCACTGCTGAAAACTCTGAGGCTGTCTGCATCGAGGGTCTGAACTCCCTTTCTCTCACAAACTGCTCTCTCTCCGGAAACATTCCGGAAAATGAACAGAATGACTGCGACTGGACCGTCATCCTCTATCAGAGCATGTCCGGTGACTCAGAAGTCGGCGAAAGCAAATTTTCCATGGACGGTGGTAGCCTAACCTCCTTAAACGGCGGCCTCTTTTATACGACAAACACGGAGAGTTCCTTCTATCTTAAGAATGTGGACATCACCTACTCCCCGTCCAATAACTTTTTCTTAAAATGCACCGGAAATGCCAACAAACGCGGCTGGGGTCAGTCCGGAAAAAATGGTGCTGACTGCACCTTTACCGCAGATTCTCAGGAAATGAGCGGCGATATCCTCTGGGATAGCATCAGTAATCTCGATCTGAAGCTCACAAACGGCACCATCTTAACAGGCGCCATCCTTCAGGACGAGACAAACGCCGGTGACGGCGGAGACGGAACCTGCGACGTCACCATAGACGCCCTCTCCGCCTGGACCGTAACCGGAAACAGCACTGTCACCTCCCTCACCTGTAACGGCTCCATCACAGGGGCTGACGGCAAAAGCGTGACGATCGCCGGCACAGACGGCACTGTATTTGTGCAGGGTACTGGCAAATATACGATCACGACCGGTTCCTACAACGAGTAAATTTTAAACTTTGACCTTCTGTTATTTTTTTAACAATTTCTTCCATTTTCGTTGTATACACAACATACATTATATTTTGGTTATGCTATACTAAGCCCATCGCATAGCAAACCAAGTAACTGTTCAGTGCCTCACAGTTACATGCAAAAATCCATTCCAAATCGGCTTCGCCGATGGGATTTTTGCCTTCAAGCCTGTGTTTTATTACGGTCAGCGCAGCGAGTGCGCAGACCTACTGAACAGCTACCAAACCAACACCATTTTGCAAATACAGGAGGTACCCCATATGACTCAGACCATCAACCCAAGAAAAGCAGCGATCATCGGCTGCGGCTTCGTTGGCTCCGCCACTGCCTTCACTCTTATGCAGAGCCGCCTTTTCTCCGAGCTCGTCCTTTTAGACGCCAACGAAGCAAAAGCCGACGGCGAGGCAAAGGATATCGCCCACGGGATCCCCTTCGCCGGTCAGATGAAGATCTATGCCGGAACCTACGATGACATCGCCGACTCCGCCATCATTATCATCACCGCCGGTGCCAATCAGAAACCAGGCGAAACAAGATTGGATCTCGTCCATAAAAACGTAGCCATTTATAAAAGCATCATTCCGGAGATCTCCAGACGGGACTTTCAGGGCATTCTCCTCATCGTCTCCAACCCGGTAGACATCCTGACCTACACGGCCCTGAAGCTCTCCGGCTTCCCTGAAAACCGTGTCATCGGTTCCGGCACGGTCTTAGACACTGCCCGCTTAAAATATGCCTTAAGTGAACATTTAGGTGTCGACAGCCGCAGCGTCCACTCCTTCATCATCGGCGAACATGGCGACAGCGAGATCGCCGCCTGGAGCAGCACCAACGTGTCCGGAATCCCGCTAAACACCTTCTGTGAGATGCGCGGTCACTATAACCATGATGCAGCCATGGACCGCATCGCCGAAGAGGTAAAAAACAGCGCCTACGACATTATCTCCAAAAAACAGGCCACCTACTACGGAATCGCCATGAGTGTCAAACGGATCTGCGAATGCATTATCCGAAACGAACGCTCCATTCTCCCGATCTCCTCCATGATGCATGGAGAATACGGGATCAGCGGCATCTCCCTCAGCATGCCGGCGATCGTAGGACTCAACGGGATCGAGACCCACGTTCCGATCTCACTTGACGCAGATGAAGCAGAAAAACTCCGGGAATCCGCCGAGACCCTGAAAAAAATAGCTGCAGAGCTTGATCTCTCTGCAGCCACCAACTAACCTTATATTATCTGCCTGGTGCAGCAAAGGCAGATTTTTAACCTAAGACAAGGGAAAACACGCTTCGCGAGTTTCCCCTTGTTATCGCAACAGTCGCCAAGGTCTCGCGCAAGCGCGGACTTTGGCTCGTTGTTCGCGCAAACAAGGCGCCGGAGAAATCTCCGGCGCCAATGATATGCACACGCGCGAAAATGCAGGCTGTCGCGAGCTTTTTTTACATCTACTGTAATTCCGCGTAATCCTCCGGCAAAAACCGGTGGTAGATCAGATGACAGCCCTCGTCCTTAAAGCAGTAATAATACCGGTCCGGAATCCCATCCGCAAAGTAGAAGACCCAGTCGAAATCTCCATCTTCGATCTTCTCAAACACCGGCTTTGCGGACCACTGACGGAAGAGTTCTCTGATCTCCTCAAGACTGCATCCATGCGTCCCGACAAGATCCACCAGATCCTGAATAAATTCCCGCCCTTTCATCTGCTCATGCACATAGACACTTCCGGTCTCCGGAATCAGAAAACAGAACCGTTCTCCCTTCGCCGTCACGCGGACTTCTCCCAATGTCCCCTTCATATGCGCCCCAAAACCGTTCAGACGCACCTTCATCTCCTCCGCCGTATCCTCACTCCCGAAAAAGTGGTTCAGCGTGGACACCGGATAATAAAGCCGTATCACTTCCGGCCGGAATCCCAGCTTCGCCTGCTGCTCCTTCACCAGATCGATCAGATTCTCTTCCAGTCTGCGAAATCCCATCCTGTCCCATTCTCCTTCTTTTTACGCCTTCACATCAAATACATCCGCAACATCACAGAGCAGCTTGCGAATCTCAAGATGCTGCGGACATACCTTCTCGCACTTTCCGCACTTGATACAATCCGACGCTTTTCCGTTGTTCCGTGTATGGACCCCATAATAGACATTTGAATTTGTATTCTGGTAGATCTTCTTCGCGTTCATGCACGCAAACAGATCCGGGATTGAAATCTTCCTCGGACATCCGTCGACACAATAGCGGCATCCAGTACACGGGATCAGGTTCTTTCCGCGGAAGATCTCGCGCACCTTCTCGACCGCCTTCATCTCCCTCTCGTCAAGGGGCCTGAAGTCTTTCATGAAACTCACATTTTCCTTCATCTGCTCCAGACTGCTCATTCCAGAAAGGACCATCATGATACCCGGAAATCCCGCCGCGTAACGGATCGCGTAGGTAGCCGGACTGCCGCCGTGAAGCTCCTCAAAGACCGCCTTCGCATCATCCGGAAGATTTGCAAGACTTCCGCCGCGGACCGGTTCCATAACGATCACCTGTTTTCCATGCTTTCTGCAGATCTCATAGCATTTCCCGGCCTGAACTGCCGGATCATCGAAGTCCGCATAGTTAAACTGGATCTGGACGACTTCGATCTGCGGATACTCCGTTAAGATCTGCTCAAGGACCTCCGCGCGGTCATGGAAAGAAATTCCAAAGTGGCGGATCTTCCCCTCTTCCTTAAAGGTTAAAGCCGTCTCATACGCATGGCACTCCTTAAACTTCGGATAGTTTCCCATTCCCTGGGCATGCATCAGATAGAAATCAAAATAGTCCACACCGCAGCGCTCCAGCTGTGACTCAAAAAACGGGCGGATATCCTCTTCCTTCTCAAAATAAGCGGCCGTCAGCTTATTTGTAAGAATGTAGCTCTCCCTCGGATAACGGCTCGTCAGGCAGTTTTTGACCGCAAGCTCACTTCTCTCACCGATGTAGCCGTGAGCCGTATCAAAGTAGTTGAAGCCCTGATCCAGAAAATAATCCACCATCTGGGAAACCTGCGCCTCATCGATCTCTTCCCCGATCATAGGGAAACGCATACATCCGAAACCAAAATTCTTTTTAATCTTATCCATGCTGCTCTCCTTTTCTGAATAGATCCGGCACGGGCGGTGAATGTCTTCACCGCTGCGTCCCAATCATACTCCTGCCTTTTCTCCGGCTGATCCGTCGTCCACTTTTCACGGTCCGGCAACGCCCGCCGCTGCGTTAAGTAACATCTTGTAACTTATTTTGATGATAGCATACGCCCACTCCCTTGTCAAGCGAATGAAAATCAATTATAATGATGATAGCATAATGTCTTCGGTCAGTTTAAACTAACTTCTCGATTCCTACAAGCCGACCGGATCTTATCGATCAGCGAGAACTACATCAGACACTCAGGAGGTGATTTCATGACAGATTTCGTGCGAGCGCGAAGTGAAGAACAGAAACAGGCCAGAATGGCCGAGATCAAGGTCGCGGCGGACGAGCTCTTCTGCTCTGTCCCCTATCAGGAGATCACCCTCTCCACCATTGCCGGAAAGCTGTCCTGGACGCGGGCAAACCTCTACAAATATGTAACGACGAAGGAAGAGATCTATCTTGAGATCTGCTCCGATAAAATGCAGTCCTATTTTGACGATCTGTTCGCAGCATTTCCCAATGAGAAACCATTTACCCCCAATCAATGGGCTGCTGCCTGGGCAGATGTCCTGAACGCGCACCGTGACTACCTCCGCTACAGCGATATCCTCTGTACGATCATCGAGGTCCATGTCACTGCATGCCGCCTTGCCAGCTTCAAAACAAGCTACCATGCACGCCGGGATACCTTTGTCAGGCTCATGGAAGTCCGTCTCGGCCTTAGCTCCCATGATGCCAGTGAAGTCTTCCTATCTGTCCTGTACCATGCTGCCGGTCTATGTGGAAGCTGCCACTCCAATCCGGTTATGCTGGAGGCTATGAAAATAGCCGGAATCCCATATAAAAAACGTGATTTCCGGCTCAACATGTATGAATTTATCCGAATGAACCTCTGGTACTATCTCTCCGGTCCTGCCGGAGAAAATTTCTGCGTCATACCGTAAGAATATAGCACCAGACCGGAAGTGTGATCAGTGAGACGACCGTCGAAAAGACAACGATCTTCGTTGCAAGGCGGTCGTCTTTTCCATATTTGACTGCGAGAACGACGCTCGTGCTCGCTGCCGGCATCGCGGACAGGATCACACAGACCGCTGTGATCAGCTGATCAATGTGAAACAGGCGGCAGCCCGCCAGAACGATGACAGGAATCAGGAACAGCCTGATAAACGTGTAGTAATAAACTTCTTTCGTGAACACCTCTTTAAACGGGATTTCCGCGAGCGTACACCCGATCAGAAGCATCGCGCAGAACGTATTCGCCCCGGCGATCGTCCGGACTGTCTGGTTTACAAATCCGGGAAGCTGGAACTGGGATACCAGAAGTACCATGCCGGTAAAGATTCCGATGATGCACGGATGTGTCACGACCTTCTTTAAAAGCTCTTTCTTCGTCGGCGCCTCCGTAAAATAAGTGAGCCCCACCGACCACATAAAGATTCTCGTCGGGATCGTGTAGACCGCCGCATACATGATTCCCAGATCTCCGAAGATTCCCTCAGCGATGGCGTTTCCGAGGATGCCAGCATTTGAGACGATCGTCGCGTACTGCAAAACCTTTTTGCTCTCCTCACTCCAGCCCGGATACAGCACACGGCTTAAAAGATTCGAAAAGATCTGGATCAAAAACGAGATCACGATCACTTCCAGCGTCAGCTTCAGAATATCCGCGCTGAACTCCATCTGGAACGACTTCACGATGCTCGCGGGAAGCGTCACATTCATCACGAGACTGCTGAGCAGCGCCTTCCCGCTCTTATCGATCATCCCGCTCTTCCTGAGATACCATCCCAGCGCAAGGATGCAGAACATCATTCCCTGCATATTAAACAAACTTGTAAAATCCATCACGTACTCCTTTATTACAAACTGGCGTTATTGTACTGCTTCCCCTCCGATTTTGTCAATCTCTTCACTTTCACCAATCTATGTTACTGTTCACGCCTTGCGCAAACAGTAACTGATTTTGCCGATGCTTCGCATTCCAAATCGGCAAAATCCACTACTACCACTGTATTGTACGGAATTTTCAGTTCAGAAAATTCCTACCCGTG
>NZ_QWGI01000025.1:36580-44628 GCF_003435125.1 Clostridium sp. AM25-23AC
GAATTTTCAGTTCAGAAAATTCCTACCCGTGTACAGTAACCAATCCATCTCCCTTCTGCCTGCCCGTCCGGATATAAAATCTTGTCACCGTTCCCTATCAGTGGTACAATAACCCCAATTTATACCATCTCACAAAGGAGGTCCCAACATGGAAACCAACATCAAAGTAAGAAACGCGAAATTATCCGACGCTCCGAGAATCCTTGAGATCTACACCTATTATGTAGAGAACACCGTAATCACCTTTGAATACGATGTCCCTTCCCTTGAAGAATTCGAGAACCGCATGATCGATATCATGAAAAAATATCCTTATCTCGTCATCGAACGTGACGGCAGGATCGAAGGCTACGCTTACGCCCATCCTTTCGTCGGGCGCGCCGCCTACGACTGGGCCAGTGAGCTCACGATCTATCTGGATCACAACGCGAAGAAATGCGGGCTTGGCAGAAAACTCTATGAAGCTCTGGCTGAGCGGCTCAAAGACATGGGAGTTCTGAATCTTTACGCCTGCATCGGATACCCGAAGGTTGAGGACGAGTATTTAAATAAGAACAGTGCCCGGTTCCATGAGCATCTTGGGTTCCGGCTTTGCGGGACTTTCGAGAACTGCGGGTATAAGTTTAACCGGTGGTACGATATGATCTGGATGGAAAAGATTATTGGGGAACATACATCGGATCAGGCGGCGGTAAAGCCATATTCCTATAACGAATAATATGGCGAGAGGTACGCGCAGGGAGGGCCTGGGGCGCGGACACTTGAGGGATTCCGGGAGGATTCCTCTAAGCTTGCCGAAGAATGCTAAGGACGGAGGACATGTGCCACAACTCGCTTCGCTCAGACAAGCGGCACATGTCCTCCAACGCATTCTCCGGCGAGCCAAGAGGAAACCAGCTCCCTTCACCCAGGCGGTCCGTGCCCCAGGTCTTCCCTGCGCTGTGTATTGGCTGAATTAAGAAAGAAATTACTGACTCTCTCTGCTTTTGTGTCCTGTGCTTAATTGCTTTCTCCATACTGAGAATTAACTGGATAAAGAACGTAATTACAAACACTTTTCATTCATGTGATCTATATCTGGAGTCTTCTCTGCACTATATACTGGTTAGATGAAAAAAAGGACTTGCACATCTTGTTTTAGCACGCTACAATGGTAAACGTTCGATTTTGACATAATATAAGCTTACAGGAGATGTGACATGAATACGAATGAACGAACTGACAAGCGCCCTGTCTGGCGCGGTGAACTTGCTCTTCTTATTGTGATTTTGATCAACAGTTTCGGTGTTGTCTTAATGCTGGACTCCGGTGCCGGAATTTCGGCGATCTCCAGCGTTCCGTACGCTTTTTCTGAATCCTTCCCGGCTCTGACGCTCGGAACCTGGACTTATATCTTTCAGGGGATTCTCGTAGCTGCCCTCATGATCTTACGGAAAAAGTTTGTTCCTACATACCTCTTCAGCTTCGTTGTAGGCTTCGCCTTCAGTAAGATGTTAGATGTATATAAGACCGCCCTCGCGGGCCTCACGATGGGGATCGGATACCAGATCGTCTATTTTATCGTGAGCTATCTCGTCATCTGCCTCGGAATTGCCCTCTCCAACCGCTGCGGACTTCCGATCATCCCGACAGACCTCTTTCCTCGAGAAATGGCCGATATTCTGAAGGTTCCATACTCCAGAGTCAAGATCACCTTCGACGTGACCTGTCTCGCCGTGACCGCGGGACTGACTTTCTGTTTCCTCGGTCATATCAAAGGGCTTGGAATCGGAACGATCCTCGCCGCGTTTACGATGGGTAAGGTCATCGGCATGATAGGCAATATACTGGATAGACACTTCCGGTTTGTGTCATTCCTCACAGAACGCAGCAAATCTGCGGTTTAGGTCCTGTATTACTTTGTCTGTATTCATGTTGCTCCTCCTACCTTATAATTTTCCATATGCTTACGAATTCGCATTTAAACTTCATAATTTTAGGCAGAATCATAAAGCAGCCCACTCTTGCAGCTCTCCAATCTAA
Source organism: Clostridium sp. AM25-23AC (assembly GCF_003435125.1). Lineage (NCBI taxonomy): Bacteria > Bacillati > Bacillota > Clostridia > Eubacteriales > Clostridiaceae > Clostridium > Clostridium sp. AM25-23AC. The sequence continues at coordinate 38,603 of NZ_QWGI01000025.1, forward strand.
AATAGGAAGCAGTCCGTTTTAAAGAAATTTTTCAGTGAATACATTTAAATTTTCTATATAAAAAGCCGCCTGAGCTTTTTCCCCCATAGGTTCATAATCCTATCACAGAGAAAGACCACACGGCTTTTCTTATCTACGCCGCAATTTGTACCGCAGCTTTCTTTTCTGAATTCTTTACGCTAACACAGTCCCTTCCGGAAATGCGCCACGGAACACCTTGCGGACAAGCGGTCCCGCGATGATGAGCTGGAACGGCAGTGCCATTACAAAATTCTTTGGGATATTCGTGAGCCAGATGAGCAGCAGAGGGCTGAAGTTTCCGCCCTTTACGCATCCCTCAAGGGCACCGTAGAGGGACATGATGATAACCATCGGAACCACCATGGAGCAGGAAACCGCAATCACCTTGTGAAGCACCGGACTCTCCGGCTTTACAAGAAAACGGAACGCGAATCCCTTCGCCGGTCCGGAGACCACAAACCAGTCCATGCACATCGCGAACACATAGGCGATCGGGAATCCGATCCAGGCCTCACGGATTGTTGTGAGGTTTAACGCTCCCATATGAAGTGTTACGTTGTAGATGCTCATCCAGAGCACCATGGTAAAACACATTAATACTGTGTAGATCAGACTTTCTCTCTTATTTCTTGGCATACATTTTCTCCTTTTTCAACCTATAAATTTCTGTGAAAACGATGTGGATATTTCCCCGAAAGCCGTATCAGAACTTCTTCACTCAGATCATCATCTGTAAGAACCGTCTCTGACCGTTTCTTCCGGGCATATGACAGAAAAAAACAGCGAAGCCAACAAAACTCGTTGCGACTCCACTGCTCTTTTCGTGTACATCTCACTGCGTTCTCAATCTCTATGTGAACGCAGTATACAATATTTCTTTATCGCTTCGTAAGTACTTTTTTCCACAAAACACCAATTTTGTATACTTGCACAAAACTTTAGCCCAATTCTCGCATTTCATTATTCACATTCATCCTGTCCCCCATCGTGACGTCCATGGAATTCTTAAGCTGTCCCCACTTTCTTCCGCAAACCTCAGCTTTTTCATCATCGATCACAGTTTCTTCACAATTTTCCCATTGACATTCCCCCACAAAAGCCTTATTATACTTAGCAAGCTAATAATTTAGTTTGCTAAGTATCCGGCAGACGATCAAATCACAGCTTTTTATCTCTGTCGAGAAGACTCCCACCTCTTTTGGGTGGTAGGTATAAGGGGGAACTTGATCTATGAAAGAAACCGTTGGACGCAGTGTGGGGATGCTCTCCAACCTGATCCGCAGACACTTCAGTACCTTTTCTTTTCATGATACCTTAAGCGGCGCACAGGGAAAAACGCTTCATTTTATTCTGGCACACGGGCAGGAATGCGATGTCTTCCAGAAAGATATCGAAGAGGAGTACAGTCTCAGACCACCGACCGCCACAAAGCTCTTAAAGGATATGGAAAAAAACGGACTGATCTACCGGGAGGCAGTTCCTTATGATGCCCGCCTAAAACGCATTGTCGCTACTGAAAAAGCCATGCAGTATCAGGAACTGATCCACCAGAGTCTGGAAGAAACCGAAGATCGTCTGACCTCCGGAATATCTTCCCAGGATCTCGCCGTGTTTTTCAGGGTCATCAACCAGATGATCCGAAACATGTCCTGAATATCCGGACGGGTCCCACCTGCAGAACCTGCATGTTCTCCGCATCAGGAGCTTTTGCGGGATCGCAAATTTTATATGGAAACGAGGTAAATCATTCATGGTTAAAACACTTTTAAAAAGCGTGCGCCAGTACAAACGCGTGTCCATCGAGACACCGCTGTTTGTCACCATGGAAGTCATTCTGGAATGTACGATTCCTCTCATCATGTCTAAGCTTATCGATGACATGACCGGAACTTCCATGGCACCGATCTTAAAATACGGCGCCCTCTTACTGGTCCTTGCGACCCTTTCCCTGCTCTTCGGCGTTCTCTCGGCGAGAGCGGCTGCTACAGCCGGGTGCGGACTCGCGAAGAACTTAAGAAGAGATCTCTACTTTAAGACCCAGGACTTCGCCTTCGCAGACATCGACAAGTTCTCCTCCTCCTCTCTTGTTACGAGGATGACAACAGATGTCACGAACGTTCAGAACGCCTACCAGATGCTGATCCGTATGGCAGTCCGTGCTCCTCTTATGACAGTCTTTTCGGTCATCATGAGCATGAGCATCAACGTCCGGATGTCCTTCATCTTTCTGGCACTTCTCCCGGTTCTTGCAGCGGCACTGTTTGGCATCTTCTTCTATGTCCACCCGATCTTTAAGCGGATCTTCAAGAAATACGATGCTTTAAATAACTCCGTACAGGAGAACGTCGGCGGCATCCGTGTCGTAAAATCCTTCGTCCGCGAAGGTTACGAGAAGGAGAAATTCGAAAACGCTGCCGAGGAGGTACGAAAAGACTTCACGATGGCAGAAAAGATCCTCGCCTTAAATAACCCGGTGATGACCTTCTGCATCTATGTTTCAATGCTTTTAGTAAGCTTTTTCGGCGCGAAGCTCATCATCGGCACCGGAGGCAGCGAGCTTTCCACCGGTGAACTTTCTTCCCTGATCAGCTACGGCGTTCAGATCCTCACGTCCATGATGATGCTGTCCATGGTATTCGTTATGTGCAGCATGGCCCAGGAATCCGGCGACCGTATTGCCGAAGTTCTGAATCATGAGAGCGTTTTACGATCCCCGGAAAACGGAGCAACAGACGTAAAAGACGGCAGCGTCGAGTTCGACCATGTTTCCTTCCGTTATTCCGGAAAGAACAAAAAATTTGCCCTGACTGACATTGATCTTAAGATTCCGTCCGGTTCCACCATCGGTATCATCGGCGGTACCGGCTCCGCAAAGACAACCTTGATCCAGCTGATCCCACGTCTCTACGATGTGACGGAGGGCGCGGTGAAGGTCGGCGGACGCGATGTGGGTGAGTACGATCTTCAGTCCCTTCGTGACGCTGTGGCTGTCGTTCTCCAGAAGAACGTCCTCTTCTCCGGAACGATCAAGGAAAACCTCCGCTGGGGCAATAAGAGCGCCACAGACGAGGAGCTGATCCACGCGTGCCGATTAGCGCAGGCGGACGAGTTCGTCACACAATTCCCGGATGGATATGACACCTACATCGAACAGGGCGGAACGAACGTCTCCGGCGGCCAGAAACAGCGTCTCTGCATCGCGAGAGCGATCTTAAAAAAGCCGAAAATCCTGATCCTGGACGACTCGACTTCCGCAGTCGATACAAAGACTGATGCCCTGATCCGTCAGGCATTTAAACATGAGCTTCCGGACACCACAAAGATCATCATCGCCCAGCGTGTTTCCTCCGTTCAGGATGCAGACCGCATCCTCGTCATGGATGGCGGGCGGATCGTGGAATCCGGAACCCACGAAGAGCTTCTCGCCTTAAACGGTATTTACAGAGAAGTCAATGATTCCCAGACAAAGAGCAAGGAGGCATGATCATGGAAAAACAGAATAAGAAAAATGGCACCTTCGGCCGCCTGCTCCGCTACATTTACAAGAACTACCGGGTGTACATGATCACCGTGATCATCTGCATCATCATCGCCGCAGCTGCCTCCGTGGTCCAGACCGTATTTTTACAGCGGCTCATCGATACCTGCATTCTTCCGGGACTGGAGAACGGATTTGAGAGCATCCGGCAGCCGTTCATGCAGACGATCCTCTCAATGGTCACCCTGTATGTGTTCGGTGTCGCGGCTGCCTTCACCTACACCCACCTCATGGCGACCGTAACACAGGGGACATTAAAGCACCTGCGTGTGGACATGTTCGATAAGATGCAGTCCCTGCCGATCAAGTATTTTGACACCCACGCCCACGGCGATATCATGAGTACCTACACAAACGATACGGACGCGATCCGCCAGCTGATCGGCCAGTCGCTTCCGATGGTCTTCCAGTCTTCTCTCACGATCACCGTCATGTTCCTTATGATGATCTATTACAGCGTCTGGATGACGATCATTGTGTGCCTTTTCTCCGCTCTCATGCTGACCGTCACGAAGAAATTCGGCGGTGCAAGCTCCCGCTACATGATGGCACAGCAGAAATCTCTTGCCAGAGAAGAGGGCTTTATCGAAGAGATGATCCAGGGACAGAAGGTCGTAAAGGTTTTCTGCCACGAGGAAGAATGTAAAAAAGATTTCGACAAATTAAATGAACAGCTATTCTCCGACGGTGAGATGGCAAACCGTTATGGCAACTCCCTGATGCCGATCTTAAATAACGTGGGAAACCTGATGTATGTGGTCCTCGCCATCGTCGGCGGACTCCTCGTATATCTCAAAGCCCCGAACTTAAGTCTCAGCGGTTCCGGTGTTGTCACCATCGGTGTGATCGTCTCCTTCCTCGGTATGGCAAGACAGCTCTCCCAGACCATCGGTCAGGCCTCCATGCAGGTCTCCATGATCGCCATGGGTCTTGCGGGCGCTTCCCGTGTGTTCGCGCTGATCGACGAGGAGCCGGAGGAAGATGAGGGTTATGTGACTCTTGTACGCGCGGAATGGGGCGCTGACGGCGTCTTAAAAGAGACAAACGACAAGAGCGGAATCTGGGCATGGAAACACCCGCATAAGGCGGACGGAACCGTCACTTATACTCCTTTAAAGGGCGATATCCGTTTAGAGGATGTGGATTTCGGATACACGCCGGAGAAGCTTGTGCTTCATGACATCACACTCTACGCGAAGCCCGGTCAGAAGATCGCCTTCGTCGGCGCCACAGGTGCCGGTAAGACGACCATCACGAACCTGATCAACCGGTTTTATGATATTCCGGACGGCAAGATCCGGTACGATGGGATCAATATCACAAAGATCCGGAAACCGGATCTCAGGCGGTCTCTCGGCGTTGTCCTTCAGGACGTGAATCTCTTTACGGGTACGGTTATGGAGAATATCCGTTATGGACGGCTGGATGCCACCGATGAAGAATGTATGGCGGCTGCAAGACTTGCAAATGCGGATGATTTTATCCAGAGACTTCCGGAAGGTTACAATACGATGCTGACCGGCAACGGTGCCAGCCTTTCCCAGGGACAGAGACAGCTCATTTCCATCGCGAGAGCAGCTGTCGCGGATCCACCCGTGATGATCTTAGACGAGGCGACGAGCTCGATCGATACGAGAACGGAGGCGCTGGTTCAGGAGGGCATGGACAACCTGATGATGGGACGCACGGTGTTTGTGATCGCCCACAGACTTTCTACGGTACGCAACAGTAAGGCGATCATGGTTTTAGATCACGGGCATATCATTGAGCGCGGGGATCATGATACGTTGATCGCGCAGAAGGGTGTGTATTATCAGTTATATACTGGGGCGTTTGAGTTGGAATGATGGCTCTTAGCCTGTAGATTTCAGCTTAGATGTTGACTTGGAATGTAATTTAGAACGTATTTTAAAGGGCCTGCTGCACTGGCAAATAGAATGCTGGTGGGGCAGGCTTTTTTGTAGCTATGTATATGGAAGAATATGTGAGGGCAGGTTCTGTGGGTTGATTCATTGTGGCGGGGGACGCGCCGGTACCCCTCCGGTCCCGGGTCTTGAGGAATTCCGGGAGGTTTCCTCTAAGCTTGCAGAAGAATGCTAAGGGCGGAGGGCAGGATTGTTCGTCCGGCAGTTTAATCGTCAAATGCAATGCGCCGGGATGGGATGTACGATGCGGGAAGTAATACTGGAATCCCATTTTGCGGATGATATCTAATACATTGAGGATATATCCGAACAGCCTTGTATTCCAAAAGAGCGTATCGATGAGTTGGACAGTCTCTGTCATCCGTTATCATTTCAACGAAGATGCAAGGGAAACAATGCAGGAGAAGATTAACCGGACGCTGGTTACAGAAGCAAACCGAATGGCGGTTTATTAAAATTATGTAGATGTAATTGAAGAAAAAACATGATATTATGTGAGTAACAAATCGGAATTGACCGAGCTGAAAGAGAAGGATGCTTGT
>NZ_QWGI01000026.1:0-31967 GCF_003435125.1 Clostridium sp. AM25-23AC
ATTTCGGACTCCATTTTTCTGTCACACGGTCTAAAGCAGCCAGAGCCTTCTGCTCATCAGCAGCCTGATAGATGGTTTTTAAATCTGTAGCGAAAGCTTTCTTGTCTTTATCCGGAACGTATTTCAGCGTATTTCTTACCTGATGGACAATACACCTCTGATATTCTGTCTTTGGAAATGCCGCCGAAATCGCTTCTTTAATGCCTGTAAGGCCGTCTGCATAGATAATCAGGATATCTTTAACCCCTCGATTTTTTAGTTCATTTAAGACAGAAAGCCAGTATTTCGCACTTTTATTGTCACCAATCGTGATGGTCAATACTTCCTTTTTGCCCTCTGTGTTAATGCCCAGAATTACATAGGCTGCAAGTTTACGAATCACTCCGTTGTCCCGCACAGAATAGTGGATAGCATCAATGTAAAGAATCGGATACACGTTGTCTAACGGTCGATTCTGCCAGTCTTCAATCTGCGGAAGTATCTTATCTGTTACATCAGAAATAAAACTCTCAGATGTTTCAAAGCCATAGATATCTTCAATCGTTTCCGAAATTTGGCGTGTAGTCATTCCTTTGGCATACATGGAGATAATCTTCTGGTCAATGTCAGAAATATCCTTCTGACGCTTTTTGACAACCTGTGGTTCAAAGGTGGACTTTCGATCTTGTGGTACTTCGATTTCCATAGAACCATACCACTGTTTACCTGCTTGCGTTTATAGCCGTTTCGATAATCGTCGTTGTCAGAACGCTCGGATTTCTCATATCCGAGATGGTCATCCATTTCTGCCTCCATCATTTCCTTGAGGGTGCCGCCAAGGAGATCTTTAAGAGCATCCTGGATATCTTCAGCAGTCTCAATATCGTATTCTTCGAGAAGCTGACGAATGATATTTCTTTTTCCATCGGTCATTTGTACTCTGTGTACAGGTTTCTTTTGTCTTGCCATAATAAAAGGCCCTCCTAATGATATTTATTTTATCATAGAAGGACCTTATGATGGTTATTTTACAGAAAAAGTTTCACAGGCTCTCCTTGTATCAAACCATACAGACTCACTCCGATCATAACCACTGCAAGTCCAACAAACACCGAATAAACCACCTTGCTTCCCCTGGATTCCGTATTTCTAATGCAAAACACAAGATAACAGATCCAGACAATATAAGCGACAAACAACAGGCCGCTCATATAAAAAAACATCGCCAAAAAGAACAGAGTATTAACCACCTTCATGCCATTCTCAGAAAAAAGGATCTCTTTTATTTTCCTCATAGCCCTCGCCTCCATAAATTTTGCCGATGTATCCTCTCTTTACCAAAGTTTCATTCAATAATCGATAAAACCGCTCCAGTTCAAGATCCATCTATGATCAACCGTGTTCTGGACTTTCGACAGTTAAAATGTGCGTTGTTAGACTCATAAACAATAATCAAAGTGCTGTCATTAACTTTTGATCATTTATCTAATATCCCACTTCTATACTTAAAATTAAATGGGAAATAATATATCTCAGTCGTGTTTTTTCCTCCTATTGAGTTCCATATATAAATTTTGTATGTGAAACTGGAATAGACAATAGTCCCGCCATCCTCAAATACTTGTTTACTCCATGGAAAAAATAAAAACCAGGAAACAATAAGAGTTATTACTACCGTCCATAGTATACAATGTTTTTTCATTTTGTCCCCCCCATTTTTGTTGTATGTACATCAAAGTGTTTCCACTCTCTGGATATGCAATATTCAGAATTTCTTATACTCTCAGATTAGCGTCCAGGTCTGTGCTCAAAAGCAAACAGGATACTTAGGAAATGATCCATCACCCGCCGGAATATGTATTGCATAACAGTCAAACCAGTCATGTTCTGATCCAGGACAATAATATACAGAATTCCCTCCAATATCTTTTTTAGTGAATATGTTCGGATTGCTTTCTATTACAGCGTTCAGCTGTTCTTCCCGTTGTCTGAATTGCATGTCGCCAGCTTTACCTGGAGCTTATTGCTGTCTATCTCGCATTCATATGTTACTGCTAAATAACTCTTTGCCACGGAAGCTTTTTTATCCAAAGCGCTGAATGATTCATTACCTGAATTACTTTCCTTATTAGGATCAAGCACAAAGACAGGCGTGCTGTTGTTTGCAAAAAAATCCACGATGGAATCATACTCCGTGTTTTCTATGGATTCTGTGATATTCTCATCTTCACCACTTTGAAGTGTTTCGGATGGCTCCTGTACATTGCGTGCTCCGCAGCCTGTTAATGTTAAGCCTGCTGCCAGGATAAAGATAATATATAGGCGATGTAAACGGTATAAACGAACAATCCCCGCCACAAACCAAATCACAGCAACTAAGACAATGCTATTCGATAAAAGATTTCCTCTAATTACCCGAAAATAAGTTAAAGCTATTCTTAAATATATACCTGCTAAAATACAGCCCAGTCCGAAGAGAAAAACTCGCCATGTTTTTACTGATTTATTTGTCATAAAAACTCCTATTCTCCCAGGGGCATTATCTCAACAATGCACTGCTAATTATATTTTCCCTCCGTCTCATTCAATGATCGATAAAATTGATCTAACACAGAATCCATCGATTCATCCATGACATATTTTTGTCTGTTCACCGTAACATTTCCCCCTGAAAAACGATGTCATATTGGTGTGTTTTTGTTGATATAATAGTTCTTTTACTCCAGCCATTTGAATGGGCGATCGATAATACATATCGCTTTTTTCTGCACGCAGATCATTGAGTTTCGTTATTTTCCCTATGTAGATTCTATGTTTCATGAAAGTACTCTTTTAGTGCGGAAAGGTTAATAAAATTGACCATTTTCTTTAATGCACTGCTTTGAATACGTTTTAACGTCCGTTCGGATCTTTCGCATCCTGGTCCGCTTTTTTCAGCAAAAAACATCATAGTTTCCGACCATGTGTGATGATAAACCAGATGGGTTTCTATTACGAATCTCTCATTCCGACTTAAAATATTTAATGTTTCTTCGATGATCCTGAATTGAGCATTTCCCTTGTATGAATGATTTTCAGAACTATCTTTTGATATTTCTGAATATTCCTCCAACAAAGAATCCTGTATTTGTGCTGCATGAAGCTGGCGCAGTAGTTTTTTTAGCTGTATTTCTGTCATTTTCCTCAACATATTCCTTTCCCTTTTTTATGATAAACACCTTTTCCCGCCATTTTTCTACAAGTGACACAAAAATGTCCCTTTTTTGTCACTTACAAAACCTCCAGAAGAACGCTATAGTAAAAGAAAGAAAAATTTCTAATTTCAGTTTCTGATTTCCACTTTTATTCCTTTTTACATTAAAAAAGGAGTAAAAATGGGAACTACTATATCTGCTCTCGTCAAAGGGTATTTAGACACTGGAGAAGAGAAATATTTTGAAGAATTGTTGGAGCGTTTTTCTCCATTGATAAAAGCATACGCAAGGAAACTGTATTATCTGGAATACGATGATAGCTTACAGGAATTAAGCCTTGCTTTGTACGAAGCTGTCAGAAAGATACCATCAGCAGATGATGAACATGGCTGCATTTCTTACATAAACAGGTCAGTTGTCAACAAGTTTACGAAACTTTACCATAACAGCGTAGAGATCCAGAATATGCAGGCCCATTCTGTTCCTTTGGATGATTCCGATGGCCATGATTACCAACACGATTATGAGGCTGATAACTGCATTTCCCTCGTTGACTTAGAAAATTCCCTGAAAAGCAAATTGCCAATAGAACGGAAAATTCTATCTCTGCTTATTCAGGGCTACAGCAACAAGGAAATTGCTGCCCGGCTTGGATACACAAAACAATACATAAACCGTATTAAAAAGCGTATCTGGAATATGGATTCTCCCAGATAAGCCGCTCAAAGGCGGCTTTCTGAAAAATTATTCTCTGGGCTGCGAAGCACATTGGGTACATAAGGTATCCAGCTTGCTGTTTATCTCATTGACAATAGAAAATTTCTCTGTCAGTTCCAGCAGCAACTCGCGGTACTCTTTCTCCCTTGCGTCCTGTAACTCATCCAGCTTGTCATTTTTCTTGATTGTATAGAGCAGCAGGAAAACAAACAGGACAGCCCATACCCCTTGCGACTGTATCAACTGAGTCAGAACTGCCTCCATTTTGGACCACCTCCTTCTTTTATTAGATATGTGTTAATAAGAAAACTGTCCAAATTATGGAAACCGCAGTGCAAAAATTTTTCTTCAATCACAACAAATAGTATTATTTGTATAATCATTAGTTGTTTCAACATAAAATGTAATTTCTGTATACTTTAAGGGCACAACTAAAAGTATTATATCTTTAACAAACAGGAGTTACATGATGGACAAAAAAGCCTTTGGGAAACAATTACAACTCTACCGAGAACGTGCCGGATACAGCCAGGAGGCACTGGCGGAACAGATCGAGTGCAGCACCATTTTCATTTCCTATATTGAACGCGGTGAAAAATCTCCCAGCCTGGACACGCTGGTCAAACTGGCAAATGCCCTTGATATCTCTGTTGATATTCTTTTTGGGAAAGAATTGAAAAACTACACCTCAGAAAAGTTAAAATACATTGAAAGCCAGCTTAAAAACCTCCCTTCTTTAGAACAGCAGAAAGTACTGGATATTATGGATTCTGTAGTCGCTGTCGAACTAAGCTACCATAACGAAAAGGGGCTGCAGAAAAAATGTTGATTTTAGTATTTGACACATCAGAAGACAGGGATAAATTCGTCATTTTGTATGAGACATACGGCAAAACGATTTACTATACATTGAGCCGCTATAATTTTGATGAACACACAAAAGAGGATTTATCCCAGGATATTTACATAATTCTTGCTGTACATCTGGATAACATTGATATAACTAACCATAAGAAAACACAAAACTACATCATTACGATTACACGCAATTACTGTAAAAATTATCTGCGCAACACGAACAGGCACCCGGAAGATTTTCTGGATGAAATTCCAGAACCACAGACAGATGAAGATGGGATATTGGATTATCTTATCACCAAGGATCGGAACAACCGGTTAATTGAGGAAGTCAATAAACTAGATGATATTTACAAATCCGTGTTGGAACTGAAATATATCAACGAATTTTCTAATGATGAAATCGCGTCATTTATGAAAATCAAGAAAAAGACTGTAGAAATGCGGCTTTATCGTGCAAATCTAATCCTACGTGAAAGATTAAAGGAGCAAGGAGATGTATAATGAATTTGAAGATGAAATTTGGGAATCCTTTTTAAAGGCTGCTGTTATTGAGAACAGCCTGAATGAGATAAAAGACTATCCATCTGAACAAGAGATAAACGGTATCTCCCTTCCTGTGCATTATGATTTAAGAATGCGCAAAGTCATTAAACGATACCGTTTCCGCAAAAATATAAAAATTTCCTTACGGTATGGAAGAAAAATAGCTTCTATCATCCTTTTAATTTTAGGGATTAGTTTTACTGCCATGCTATTCTCTGAAGATGTGCGGGCTGCTTGCCGAAATGTAATTGTAAATATATATGAAAAATACATACAATTTGATTATGTATCAAGCAATTCAGAAACCGTTGAAGACTTAGAATGCACCTATCTCCCGGATGGATATTACCTGTTCGAATCAAAAAAAGATGAATATGGATTGCAGCTAAAATATAAAAATGGTTCTGAAGATACGATTGAATTATTTGTTTATTTTTACAATTCTACAACCCATATTGATAATGAGCATTACAAGGTAAGCGATATTCAAATCAAGGAAAATCCTGGGAAGTTTTTTGAATCCACGGATGCTTACTTCATGAACCAGATTACATGGCATACAGAACAAGGCGCTTTTCGCCTGTCCTCTTCACTAGAAAAGGATATTATGATAAAAATTGCAGAAAACATAAAATAATCTGTAGAAGATAATGCTGTTATGGTGTTTATTATTATGAAAACAAAAGCATTTTTAACTGCAGGTTTAACTGCCATATCCCTGTTATCGGCATTTCCCACAATGACAGCATTTGCCGGAAGTTCTTCCATCCCTACGTTCAACGCGTCTATAAACGCGGAAAATGTAAGCCCACGATATCGCTTTATTCAAAGTGCAACCATTGCTGTACACCCGAACAAATCAGAAACCGTGTATACTTTGGACATAAGCGGAATAGAAACTGTTACTTCCGTATCCGGTACAGCCACTTTGTATAAGAAAAATTCCTCCGGGAATTATGTAAAAATCGATTCAGAAGAACTTAGTTTTCGCGGAAGCTCTGTCAGTTACAAGGGACATTTAACATCCAGCGGCTCTGGAAGTTACAAGATCGAGTTTGTCGGAACTGTATACACTGCCACAGGCAGTGAATCTATTACCATCTCTAATACCAGTTCTTATTAAAAAAACTTAGAAAGTTTCATGCTGCAAAAGAAAGACACTTTCAGTTCACTGGAAGTGCCTTTCTCTTTTTACCGAATTAATTCACATATCGAAACAACGGACCAAATGGTATTATATTTCTTCAATGGCTAAACACGTAACCGCTATATCCCTGATAGGCATTTTCGGTCTTATAATTCTCCACAACCCGGTATTTGCGGTCAGGTGTTGTTGTGTCATACTGGCTCATATACACTCCGTCATCATCTACCCAATAGTAATTACTATTGACTTCAGACTTAATATAACACTCCACAAACAGATAACCATCCGGGCCGAAACAATAATCCTTTCCAGCAATGGTTTTCCATTCGCTTTTTGGATATATGTAACCTTTCTCAACATACCACCATCTATTGTTATCGTTATAGTCCTTTACCCAGCCCTGAACATAATTGCCGCTGATCCATCCATCGCTGAAATGGAACCAAGAATCTCCGTTAATCAATACACGGCTGGATGCCTGAATCTCCGCACCAGTATTTAACTTTTTTACAATGGATGCATTAGTGTTGGGAGAGGTTCTGACATTTACATTCGTTCCCTGTACGGTCAATTTCGCAGAGATTGCAATCTCTTCCATCGGTTCGATTGCCCCATAAGTCGGACGTGCAAAGGCAACAATTTTATAACCGCTTCCATTCATGCTACGCGTTCTGCGCATAACCGCACCGCCATCTGCAATATTCCCGCCTGTGTTCCCCTCAACCGTATCATAAGAGCCATCGTTATTACGCTTAATTACCAGACCAGCATGATTTACATTACGGTTGCTTGCTGCGCTGGATGTCTTAATCAAGACAATATCGCCTGCCTGTCCCTGTGAAAACAGGCGCCCATCGTTGTAATGAGAATAAACAAATTCTGTAGATGCGGTCTTTTGACCATCGCAAAATACAGAGGAGGCATTACACATCCGGAAGACATCCCACAAAAAAGTAACGCACCATGGATATGCCTCTCCTTCAACTTCCTCTCCATAATAATCTGTATTAAAAATAACATTATTACTTCCAGGCGGCGATTCACTAACTCCTTCAAATTCTAATGCTTTGCTAATAATAGTATCAATTAATGACATAATAAAAGCTCCTTTCATCGATATGTTATTTTTATAACCGGTTACATCAACTAATAAGGAGCTTTTGCTCAAAACAGAAACTACATAAATCTATTTTTTGCTATTATTTCCGTAATAATCTCTATAAAAGAACCGAAGCAGTTCTTCCAACTGAGTTAACTGCTCCATAACATCGTCATCATCTAAACTGGATGTTCCCATGTAAATCCTCTGTGTTGTATCAGATAAAATTTTTCCCATCTGGTAGTATTTTCCATATCCGTTATTTTTATCGGCAAATTCTGAATAGATTGTCTCCTCATAATGTCCATATTTTATTCCTCTTTCCAGCAGCTCTGTGCTGGAAAAGTAATCCGGATATTGTTCCTTTATAAATAATTTTGCATCTGTATCCCTTTTGTTTGCTTCCTCGTTATCGATTGCTTCCACAATATAATAACGGTCTTGATCTGCATCAGTTTCTGCCTGTTTCAATAACTGTTCTATTCTTTCTTCTGATGCTTCAGTTGGTTCTTCCATATACTCCGCTTCTGATAAACCCGCTGTTTCAGATGGTTCTTCTAATGCTAAAAGAACCTCTTGTTCTAAACTCGATTCTTTTGTAGCGGGAATATCAAATTCTTCTGTTTCCGTTTGGAGTATTACTGATTGTTCCTGAGACTGTTGTAAGGTGTTTTCCTCGATCCGATTCGTATCTCTCGAACATGCAGTTCCAAGCATACAAACTCCTAAAGATACAATTAATAATTTCTTCATTTTATCTCATCCTCTCATTTTTTATTATTATAAAACCATTTAGTTTATTGCACCAGTGACAAAATAATGACAAAATTTCAGTTGTTAATATAATACTTAAAGTTATAGTATCATAACTTATTTGTCTCTTCAAGCAAAAATTATCTGACTTGGTAGTCAATATTTGCTCAGATTTAGGAATATCTGCCTGCCCAGAACTTAAAACAGATGGTACAGAACCTTTACGTTTCATTGACTTTGGCAGTACGCTTGAGTTTTTCATAAATAAATGATCTGATGCAAAATCCTTTAAATCTCATTTTCAAGATTTAAAGGATTTTTTGTGTGTCAGTTTCCATTTTCTTAATTTTCCCCTTATTACCAGATGTACGCGTACAAAGCAAAAACAAATTAGGAGGAAATAAAAATGGCAACTTGGTATAAGATTAATGCAAGTGCAAAGTTAACAGTTCGAGCGGATAGCCTTAATGTTCGCTCAGGCCCACAGCTGTATGACTTTGTTAAATCGGTGAAAGCCGGTGAAGTAGTTCAGGCAACCGAACGCGCCTTGATCAGCGGAGATCCCTGGTTTCATATCAGTGACGGCTGGATTAGTGGTAAGTATGTTGAGGGTTGGGTAAAAGATAACAATAACAATAATAGCTGGTGGTATGTAGAAAAAAATTACGGATATCCGTCTGCCACTTGGAGAACCATTGGCGGGAAGGATTACTGCTTTGGAAAAGACGCTTATCTGTTTGTTTACTGCTATATTAAAGCAGCAGATGGCGTAAATTATTACTGGGTAGATGATGATGGTGTCTACATGCCCGAATATACTACAAAAACACCTGACCGCAATAAATACAGAGTTGTTGAGAACTATGCCACAGAAAATGCATACTCAGGAGCTGCTCCATCGGCCGATAAAGTCTATGCCCGTAATGACTATCAAACTGAAAGCCAGATGAAAGTAAATGCTCAGTATATTTTGAATTACCTGAGAGCTAAAGGGTGGACAAAGAATGCTGTTTGCGGTATGCTTGGAAATATGCAGTCTGAGAGCACAATCAGTCCCGGCCGTTGGCAGGATGGTGACGCAGGCAATATGAATTTGGGGGTTGGCTTAACTCAGTGGACAAAAGCAACAAAATTATACGATTGGGCTGCTAAGAATAATCTGTATCCGCTCGACATGGATACTCAGTTAAAGCGTATTTTATTTGAGGTAACTACAACCGATCCCAATGAGATACAGTATACGCCTAAGTCCCCACAGTATCCTCTTACGTTCCAACAGTTTACTAAGTCAACACAAACGCCTTACGACCTTGCTTGTGCGTTCTTGCATTGCTATGAAAAACCAAAGAATTCTCAGCAGGATGCAACGCGAGGAGCCCAGGCAACTGAATGGTTTAACGCGTTATCTTAAAATGGAGAAGAGAGACCGGATCATCCGGTCTCTCTTCTTTAAGAGGAATCGTATTTATTCATTCCAGTAAATTTGCTCTGGCAAATAATAATCCTGTATGTCACTGTACAAAAGTTCAGCTTCAAAATGGTCGCTCCCAGACGCATGTATCGCAGGCATGCTAAGAACAATTCCCTCAGGTTTTAAAAAGCACCTCATACTGTCAGCATTAGTAAAGGGACTTGGTAATGTATATTCTGAAGTTTGTAATTTCAGCATCTCTGAAAATTTTTCCTCACTGTATGAAGTAATTGGATCAGAGGGAAAAAAAGCTTTCTCAAAAAATACCTTCTCAAATTCCGCATTGACTGTATATAAATCCTTTAGGGTAATTAATTCTAACGATGTTAGATCTATATTGAGAGCATATAAGTCAGTAGTTGGAAATTGACTTACCTCTATGTCAGTATTCCCCCAAAAAACAACACTAATTATTTTTGAATTTTGTAAGGTAACAGCGGATTGATAGTTTACGTCTATCCTCGGGTTTTCTGGAAAGAGCGAAGGGTCGAGGGATGCCATATCCTGTACTTTGGCCAAAATCAGTGAATTTATTTCTTCAGCTTTACTTCCATAGAAAGCTGGATATTGGATTTTAATGGTACTATTCTGATTTGGTGCTTTTGTATATAGTCTCATCTCATATGTATTTTCAGATGTAACCTCAGATGAATTATTTGCCGTGTCATTTTTATGAAGTGCATCGGTTTTTGTACGATCTCTTTCTTCTACAGAAGCTGCTGCTGATCCTTCCATATGCTCCGGCTCTGACAAACTTACTGTTTCAGCTGGTTCTTCTGACAATAAAATTATTTCTTGTTCTGAACTTGATTCTTTTGTAGACTGAATCTCAATTTCTTCTGTTTGGAGCATTACCGATTGTTCCAGAGGCTGCTGTAAAGTATTTTTCTCTGCCAAATTATTATCTCTCGAACATGCAGTTCCAAGTATACACACTCCTAAAGCTACAATTATCAATTTCTTCATTCCAGCTCATCCTCCCAGTTTTCTATAATTATAAAGCCATTTAATATTTTGTACCAGTGACAAAAAAGTGACAAAATTGCAGTTGTTTAATATAATACCCAAAGTTATAGCATCATAACCTATTCGTCTTTTCAAGCAAGAATTATCTGACTTGGCAGTCAATATTTACTCGGAGTTACAAGGAACTAATGTAAATGTCAGAACTGCCCCCAGACTGATTCGTTGTCAAAACACTCAATACAGGTACGGTAATTCAGACCACCGATCGTGTACTGATTAACGTAGATCTTTGATTCCATTTCAGTGATGGATGGATCAGCGACAACTATGTTCAGAGCTGGGTAAAGGATCACAACGATAATAATCGATGGTGGCATGTGGAAAAGGGTTACAAATATCCTGTTGTTGCGTGGAAAACCATTGCCGGAAAGGACTATTGCTTCGGCATGGATGAGGGTTACCCCAGCAATACCTATTACCAGTATGATACCACCACACATGACCGCAAATATCGGGTTATAGAAAACTTTGCAGCTGAGAATGCTTATCAGGGTTAATACTAACAATTCTCTAAGCTCACTGACTTAGAATCATAGAACCGCCGCATTAAAGATTAATTTGCTCTTAATGCGGCGGTAACTCTTCCATAAAATCATCTGCACTGTTTCAATTATAATTCATTTCTGGATAATCCAAAGAATTATAATATTCTGCTAGTTCTGAATCTATGGATGAATCCAGTATATATTTTGTATGATTAATCGTAATACATTTTCCCGAAAAAATGATATCATATGTATATGTGTTCGTTGAGATAATAACTATAACCGTACAGATTCACTCCTATCATAACCACTGCAAGTCCAGCAAACAGTGAATAAATCACCTTATTTCCCCTGGATTCCGTGTTTTTAATACAATACACTAGATAACAGATCCATACAATATAAGCGACAAACAGCAAGCCGCTCCTATAAAAAAGCATTGACAAAAAGAACAGAGTATTAACCGCCTTCATGCCATTCTCAGAAAATATGATTTCCTTTATTTTCCTCATAGCCGTCACCTCCATACATCAAAGAGTTCCTGGGCGTTGCTTGCTCTGTATCATGTTAATGATAATCCTGCTGCCAGTATAAAGATGATACCAGTTTCTATCCTGCACCATTTATCTTTAGAACAAACATTCTTATTTCCAGGATATATCTTATTTAAATGATATAAACGAAAAATACCGGCTATAAACCAGATCACCGCAATCAGGACAATACAGTTAGATAAAAAATCTCCTTTTATTATTTCAAATGAGAGTAAAATTCTTTTTAGATACAGACTCACCAAAATACAGCACATTCCGAACAGAAAAACTCGCCATGTTTTTACTAATTTACTCATTGCAGGAACCTCCTGTTCTCTAAGAGTCCATTGTCACAATCATACACTGCTAATTATATTCTTCTTCCGTCTCATTCAGTGACCGATAAAACTGATCGAGTTCAGAATCTATCGATTCGTCCGTGACATATTTTAACCTGTTCACCGTAATATTCTCCCCACAGAAAATGATGTCATATTGGCGTGTTCCCATTGATATAATGGCTCTTTTACTCCATCCGCTCGAATTGATGATCGAGAACACAAATCTCTTTTTTTTGTTATTAAACATTCTCGTAAATTCTTCAATTTCCTGCTGATCCGTTATTCGCTTTTTATAAGGCGGGGACACAAGTATGATCTCTGCGACTTCTTTTGCATCCAGATCATTAAGCTTCATTAGCTTCCTAATGAAAATCAATGCACATATGAGCACCGGCAGGATAACGATATATCTTATTTTAATTTTTCTTTTACTCATACTGCCTCCTATCCGGGTGACTAAACAGACATATGGCTGTCAGAAAACCGACGATTGAAAATAGATAAACATGTTTGGGATATATCGTAAAAAAGGCATACATAATTGTTGTGGCAAGCGAATATGGTACGCATTGCAGAAATTGATGTATGACCATCGTACCCGTTCCAAATACATACACTACTGCGACAGCAGCAATTAAAACTAACAGCATCTTCTGCACTTTCTTATCAAGAACAATTTTACTCTTCGCAAGAATAAAATAACTCAGGAAATATCCTCCCAGAAAATAAGCGATTGGATAAAAATAGAACCACCAAAATACGATCTTCTCATAAGTAAAAGTTGTCCGCACACCCTCACGGACCTGCTTGTAGAACAGTAAAAGGAACAGATCAATCACAAATAATGCCAACATAACTTTCTCACGTTTCTTCATTGATGTCCTCCTCTCCCGGTACGCTCTATCTGGCAGTCTTCTCTTATTTAAATTATATTGCAATTCCAGTTTTTTTCAATATATTTCAATTTATCTTTATAATTCGTAATATATTATTTATATTTTAGTTAATTATCTGTAAATTATCCCCTGACATCCCCATAAGACCTTCTCATCAATCTCCCCCTATCCCCTCTGCCAAAAAAATTCTCTCTTTCGAGGTACACTCCCACCGCATTCCTTCCATTCAGCCACCTCCCAGCGCAGAACTGCCTCCGGACACGGGTGCATGGATTTTCGGGCATGGCTTCCTCTTGGCTCGTGGGAGAATGCGTTGGAGGAAATGGGACACTTGTCTGAGCGAAGCGAGTTGTGTCCCATTTTCTCCGCCCTTAGCATTCTTCCGCAAGCTTAGAGGAACCGCCCGGAAATCCCCGGCACCCGAGGCCGGAGGCAGTTCTGTGCGTACCTCTCGATTTAATTTTTACCTAATTCTTTTTCTTCACCTTCGGCGCCAGCAACTCCTCATACATCGCCTCAAACAGCCCAGTCAAAACTCCCGGTCATCAACCTCTTCCACCAGCAGCATCTCCTTCGCCCCATCATAAGGCAATTCATACCGGGCATCCGGCATATAAGAAACTGCCGATTTCACCGGCTTCACAAGGAGCCTGTCATCATAGATCCCACCGACGATCTTCCCGCGATAATAGAGAATATATTCCCCCATCATAGCCCGGTAAGTTACTTCTTCCAGACCAGATAACTGTTCCAGTATAAAATCTAAATACGCTTTACTCGATGCCATATCCCCAATCCTTTCACATCACACTCATCTCAATTTTCTTCTTCAAAAAATGATTAAACACCGCAATCACTCTCCCCGTACATATCATAGCCACAACCGTTCCGATCCCGATCCCCACGATATGTCCGGCTCCGATCATACCAATAACAATAGAGATCACAATCGCAGAAAAATCAAACAGATTCTTTCCAAATCCCATGTTCTTTCCGCACTTTTCCCCGAGTACTCTCGCCAGACCATCTGCCGGGTTCGGAACGATGTTGACATCGACGGTGATAGCCGCTCCGATTCCAGTCAGGATGATTGCCAGAACCAGGAGCGCCAGGCGCATTCCGAGCTGATCCGGAGACGGCAGGATTCCGTCAAAAATCGTGATAAAGGCGCTGGTCAGGTAACTTGCCGCTATCTGTAAAAGCTGAAACGGCGGAAACTTCCCTTTTAACAGGATGATCTGCAGCAAAATAAAGATCAAATACGGCGGCAAACACCGCCTTTCCCGTCTCAAATCCCCAGATCTGTGCCACCGCATAGGGCATCGAAATAATCGGAGAGACACCGAGCTTCGTCTTGGTGTTCATCGTGATTCCACACGCCAAAATTACAATACCGATCAGATACATGCTGATCCGCAGTATCATTTTCTTTTGTTTTTCCTGCATAGTTTTATCCTCATTTTCTTAACAAACAATACCCTTATTATAACACCAGGCGAAAAGAACGGATGATATTCAAAAGCAAATTTACAATTTTATAAGTTATAACTGATAAAATACAAATTTCAGCCCAAAATATCAGTTACACCTTATAATTACAAACTGCATTACTCCAGAAAAGAATAAATGAGCTTTATTCCTCCTCCAACATACATCCTTCCGGCGCATACATCCCAAACAGCCAGTCCTCCAGCACATTCAGGTTATCATCGGAGTGCTCGATCTCCCTCGCGTACCGCCAGGAGATCTCCTCCACAT
Source organism: Clostridium sp. AM25-23AC (assembly GCF_003435125.1). Lineage (NCBI taxonomy): Bacteria > Bacillati > Bacillota > Clostridia > Eubacteriales > Clostridiaceae > Clostridium > Clostridium sp. AM25-23AC. The sequence goes on from NZ_QWGI01000026.1 coordinate 14,804, forward strand.
CCTGCATGGACAGTTTTTTTCCATTTTCCAGCCACCGGACGATCAAAAATTCCTGGATCCACCGGGCGGAGAACAGCGCCAGCTCCATCTTGGAACAGACCATATCGTCATAGACTGCCCCGCAGAAATATGTATAGACAAAGAACATTAAAAGCTGCTCACCCAGATTTTCCCACTCTTCTTTATGGCTGCTCATCGCCCCATACATCCGGTGAAATTCCTCGCAGATCTTAAAATATTCCTCTTTGCTTCCCTGATACAGCCACTTTTCCGCTCCGTCAAGCACCTGATCCCACTCCGGGCGCAGACGTTCCAGACCGTAAAGCACCTGAAGTTCTTCCTTCTGCCACTCCCACTGATGAAAAGATGCCGCATCCACGCCCTTTTCTGAGAGACTTTCCGATATAAACTCCCGCAAGGTTCCCTCCCTGTGATGGCGTTCGCATTCCTGAAGCAGATCATCGATCTCAAACTCTCTTCCTTCCTCCATACAGATCTGGTATCTCTCCGCCAGCTGCTCGCACGCTGCCATACGCAGTGTCAGCGGCAGATTTCGATCCTGTAAAACAGAGAAAAGAACATCTCTGGTGTCTTCCAGTCTCGAAAACATCATAAAATCAAACTCGTCAAAATCATCTTCCTCGTCCGTCTCCTCCTCTATGAACCGCACCGGCTCCTTGCAGGAAAGAATGATCTTCGCCGCCTCCGGGCAGGAAAGGGACAGGGATAATTCCCTTAGTCCCTCAAATTCCTCCGTGTGTCTCGGATAAAGGCGGCAGGTATCGCAGAGCGCGTCCGGTCCCAGTGCCTTATAGAGATCACACAGATTCTCATCATTCAAAAACGCGCACCGCCTGTCATTCTGACAGAAGCACTCCTCTTCCCAGTTGATCGAATTATGCAGACGTTTTCCAAACTCCCCCTGCACGCTTTTATACTTCTCAAGAGAATCCTCATCGATCATGATCTGCCATCCCGCGCAGCAGGTATCCGGGCAATCTCCGGCTGTACAGACAAATTTATCGTAAAAATGTGGTTTTAAATATCGCATCGTTTATTTTCCTTTCTGAATCACATAACTCTCCAACTGCAGCTTTTCTTCCGTCGCATATCTGCGTCTGCCGTTAATGATATTCCCTGTAATAATCATCCGGATCTCCGTACTGTAAAACAGCTTCCTGCTGCTCCTCATCACTCAGACTCCTCATAAACAGCCAGTTTTCCTCATACATATAATGCGGATACCGGAATCTCGTTCTCACAAATGTATTCGTTACATACAGGGCAATGTGTTCATCATACTGTTCCACTTTCTGCTCAAATCCAAGACTGTAAAGAAACCAGTTCCATGCAAAAAACAGGAACAAAAAAACTGCCGCCACGATCACCAGTATCCTGATAATCCTTCTCATCCAGCCGTCGAATTTCTTTCTGTTCCACGCCAGCAAAAAAAATGTCCCCGCTGTCAGCACGATCTGCCAGAACGCGCAGAGCCCAAGTGCAATGGCGATCGCCCTGTCAGGGATATAATACCAGCCATCACGCAGCCATTTTTCGCCTGAAAAAAAGAGAATTGTGACCACACCGAACACACCTGCTGCAGTCAGCAGTATATAGAGCCATTTTTTCTGTATCTTCATGCCGCACCTCAACGCAATCTAAATTCTTCCGCTACCATAATATCATAAAAAACAGGTGTAATGCAAAATTTTCACATTTCTACACTACACCCATCCATCATTAACACCAATCAATTATAAAAAAGAATATACTTTGACACATTCGGACGTCTTACACGGTTGTTTGTAACCCCCTGCATCTTCACCGAGAACAGTTTCCGGAAACCATCGCTTTACAACGTTTCTTACAGAAGGCAATTCCGTAAAGAGTGATATCTTTTCGACCATCATTTAAAAGATATTCCTGATAACGCCGGTCATTGATCTGATCCAGCGCCGCCTTGCAGGCCTGCTCCATCTCATCGTAATCCTTCGTGTATTTCAGTTCCACAACAATGCCTGCATTCGGATCTTCCGTTTCCACGATAATATCCGCAAATCCCTCTCCTGCCTCAATATTAGATTTCACAAGCCAGTCTGCGTTCCCCGTTAAAATACCCACGAGAAGATTATGGTATGAGATTTCTTTTTTTTCTTCTCCAGTTTTTATGTCAAAAACACTGATGGAATTGCTCATGATCCGATTAAGATACATCTCAACTCCATCCGTATTTCCCTCTTCAAAAGCTTTCCAGAAAGCAGTTAGCTGCTTCGTATTGCTGAAAATTGATTTTTTAAACCACTCCTGGATCTGCAATTTAAACACTTCACGGATCTCCCGGTTTGGAATCACGAGCCTGTACGCGCCATCCTCTGTCATTCCCGTCTGTGTGAGATATCCAGTGGTAAATAGAACACTCCAGAGATTTTCGATGCTGTTATCGATCTCATCATAAGTGAGATCAAGACGGAGCATTTTTTCAATTGCATTCCCGGCAATCAACTGTTCGATCTCATTCCGGGTTGTTCTGTTTGCCTTGTCTACAAAGCGCTTTACAAGGTCATTTCCGCTGGTATTGATCCAGTATGCTTCCGGTCTTGCATTCGGATCGTCCTTAATTCGGTCGATATGATTAATGACATCCCACGGACAGTACACGTCAACATTGCCAAAACGATAACCGTCGTACCATTCCTTCGTTTCCGAAAATCTCGCTTCCAGATGATAATCTGTGAGAATCTTCTGTACTTCTTCGTCCGTAAAACCAAACTGTTCATCAAACCGCGAATCCGTAATCGACAGGATCTTAAAATTATTTAATCCCGTAAAAATACTCTCTTTAGAAACCCTGAGACATCCAGTCAATACTGCAAAGGCTAAAGCCTCATTTGTTTTCAGTGCCCTTCCGAACATCGCCCGGATCAGAGCGACCATCTCCCGATAATAACCATGCTGAAAGGCCTTATCAAGCGGTACATCATATTCATCGATCAGAATAACCGTCTTCTGATTAAAATGCTTATACAGAAGTTCGGAAAGCGTCTGCAGAGAGCCGTACAGTACATCATCACTCATCTGATAATGTCCATCTGCAAATGCTGTCAACACTCTGTACTTTTCCCTGTCACGGTCCGATAAATTTGTGTCCTTTGCCAAAAAAGGAAACCTCTCTGCCTCCCTCGCAATGAGTTCGACCATCTGATATTTCGCTGTATCAAAATTCAATCCCTCTGCATTTTTTAATGAAAGAAAGATCACCGGATATTTTCCCATATGTTCAGAACATATCTTTTCATTTGATGAAATATGGAGCCCATCAAAAAGCGACCGGTCCGTCCCGATTTCAAAAAAGTACTTTAGCATACTCATATTAAGTGTTTTTCCAAAACGGCGAGGACGGGTGAATAAATTGACTTTCCCCCAATTCGAAAAGAGCTGCTCGATCAGGCTCGTCTTATCGACATAGTAGAATCCATTTCGACGGATCTTTTCAAAATTATCGATGCCAACCGGCAGTTTTAAAAATTCATCCATGATATCAGCTCCTTCCGTTGCTTTATAGCTAATTACACTTTATCAGAAATTTATTATGAAAGCAATCGCTATCCATCTTTACAATAGATAAAGCTGTCGTTCCGCAAAAAATTGCCGCAACGACAGCCCTGCTGTTTATTCATATTTTCCCGCTACAGCGCCGTCCCTTTCTTCGGCACAAACATCCCAGACATATCCGTCCGTTCCAGTTTCAGCAGCCCGATCTTCTTCTCGATTCCGCCCGCATACCCAGTGAGGCTGCCGTTCGTTCCGACCACCCGATGGCACGGAATCAGGATCGAGATTGGATTATGACCGACCGCGCCCCCAACAGCCTGGGCAGACATGGTCTTTTTCCCCGACATCTCAGCGACTTTCCTGCCGATCTCCCCGTATGTCATGGTCTTTCCATACGGGATCATAAGCAGGATCTTCCATACCTTTTTCTGGAACTCTGAGCCCTCCGGCGCCAGCGGCGGAAGAAACTCCGGTTCTTTCCCGACAAAATAAAGATCCAGCCACTCTTTCGTCTGCTTCAAAACAGGCGTCTCCTTATCTTCCGTCTCTTTCTTATCCAATCCAGAAGCAAAGTACTTCTGCCCCTCAAACCAGACTCCTTTTAATACGTCATCATCCGCCGCCATATAGATCATTCCAAGCGGTGAATCATAGTGTGATACAAAGATCATATCCTCGTTCCTCCCAAATATATCCTCTGCAGCAGTCATTCCGCAGTTTCTTTACCTGTCACATGATTTCCAAGTTTCTGAATCTATCATACCACGTTCTCCCAAAACTTCTTTGCAAAAATGGAAATCTAATTTGCTCTCTTTCCAAGCCACACAGCCACCCCGAAATGCACCAGGCAGACCGCTGCCCCCAATACAAACACCCACTCCGGACCGACAAACTTCCAGACAGCTCCTAAAAGCCCGGAGACCGTCACTGCCAGCACATGATCCACACTCAGGCCGAAGGACAGGTTCTCCATCACGTCCGCCGGAGAGTCGCTGAGTTTTTTCATTAACATCACATGGACCGCGTTAAAATGATCCGCGATCATAATAAAAATATATGCCGTGAACGCAAAGATCTGCTCCACTCTCCCCGTAAACACACCTGACGTGATCCCATGGACTGCCCAGGCCGCATACAGAAAGATCGCCCCGATCGTCACACTCTCCAGAACAAGTCCCTTTTTCACACCATACCGATCGAGAAATTTTCCGATCTGCGGAGCAAACATACTGCTGCCAAAATGCGCCACGATTCCAAGAAGCGCCACCGTATCTGCCCCCATCGCAAGGAGCTCGATAATGATCCACGGTGCAAACACCAGACGCATCCGTTTCTGGAAACCATAAACCCCCGTAACGATATAATAAGGAATGTATTTCTTCTTAAGCGGCAGTCCTTTTTTCTTCTCATCATGCTTCCGCACATCAAGGGCCGGAACCTCTCTTCTCAGTCTCCACAGGAAGAATAACGCCGCCGCAACGACTACAAGTGACACGCAGAACGACGGAACGACCGATCTGTCCGCCTGGAACCAGAACGCCCCGTACCGGAACCCGATAAATACAAGCAGCGATGCCGCCATGGACCCCATCGTCGCATATCCCCGGTATTTTCCGAGAAAGGTCCCTGTCTTTCCCTCATCCGCGAGATCCATCGCGATCGCATCCCGGACCGGCATGACAATATGATCCCCGAGAGAATAGGTAAACACAAACAGCTGCATTAAGAGATATCCCGGAGATAAAAGACCAAGGACAAACATTCCCACCGCATACAGGCAGAAACTGATCATCGCCAACGTCAGATTTCCACATCCCGACAGCGCCGTGATCACAAACACTCCCACAACTCCCGGCAGCTCCCTCGGGATCTCCAAAAGCCCCCTCTGCACTGAGTCCACCTGATACACGCCCTTAAAATAATTCGAGATAATACTGCCGCCAAATCCGTTCGCAAACGTAAACAGGACGAAAGCGATCAAAAACAGCCGCCTTGCCCTCTCCTTCTTCATCTGTTCCGCCATAACCTTCCTCCCATTTAATCTCGTCAATATCCAGCACAGGACTGCCTCTGGACGCGATGCCTGATTTTCAAAAACCGAAACAGTACAGTTTTCCTCCATCCAGACATCTCTTTTTTTCTTCGAAAAAACATTATCTAACCTCAATTATAATACATATCTCTCATATGAACAAGCGTTCTTTCCCACAGTAACAACCAGATCATACATCCTCCAGGTCTATCCTTACGCCTCCAATCCCCAGCGCAGGTCAGTCTCCAGAACCTGGTGCCTGATTTACAGGCCTGGCTTCCTCTTGGCTCGCAGGAAAATGCGTTGGAGGAAATGGGGCGCTTGTCTGAGCGAAGCGAGTTGCGTCCCATTTTCTCCGCCCTTAGCATTTTTCTGCAAGCATAGAGGAACCGCCTGGAAATCGACAGCCCCAGGAGCCGGAAGCTGGCCTGCGCGTACTTCCGCCAAGTTGACTCAACCTCTCTTTTCCTGACTCAAGCCAACAAAAATACCGGAACAGCAGTCTCCCCGCCATCCCGGTATCTCTCAATTCCTATAAGATTTCCCCAAGGAACCTACTCCCCGAGGTCCACCATCACATCAGAAACCTCAACCTTCTGATCGATCAATCCACTCTCAAGCATCCAGTCGATGTTCTCCTGCCAGCACTCCTCCGTCTGTGTCAGGAACGGAACATCCTCCGTCTCCATAAGCGGCAGCAGAGTCTCACAGGATTTCTCCTCAACGCTCTGTGTCAGCGGGAAATTCTCCTCATTCTGGTTGTTCATGAGGATCGCGAGGCAGCCGTCCGGATCCTTCTTGAAATCCTCGAAGCCCTTTGCGGAAGCTCGAAGGAAACCCTTTAAGACCTCCGGTTCCTTCTCGATCAGATCATTGTTCGCGAGGAACACTTCCTCATAATAATTCGGAATGCCATACCCGTTTGCCATGAAATAGTTGACGTCAAAGCCCTCTTCCTCCATCTGCGGAACCTCGTGGTTCACAAGACAGCCGATGGTGGCATCCACGTTGCCGGTAGTCATGGAGCTCATCAGGTCAAATCCAACGTCGATCAGATTTACATCTGACGCGTCCGCGCCCACATACTCCATCATGGTCTTCACAATAGACTCACTGAGAGCTGTTCCGCCGTATCCAACTGTCTTTCCGACAAGATCGGACGGGCTTGTAATGTTCTTATCCTTTAAAGAAAGTACAATGCTCAACGGAGACTGCACGATCGCACCGATGGACTTGATCTTCGTTCCCTGATTTGCAACCGCCTGGATCACATCCTGCTGATAATACATTCCGATCTCCGCCTTGCCGGCAGCGACAAGTGCCAGCGCGTCATTTGCGTTCGCCGGGAAGCGGACCTTCACATCAAGTCCTTCTTCCGCATAATATCCGCGCTCGATGGCGGTGTAGATAAAGGTGTGGATCGCGTTCGGATACCAGTCCAATACCACATTGACCTCACGGAGATCCTTTTTCTCATCAGAAGCAGCTGCTGTCTCTGCCGCGCTGCTGTTTTCCGCTGAAGCGGCTGCCGCTGCCGTCGTCTCCGCTGTCTTTGTCTCACTCTTACCGCAACCTGCAAGTACTGTCATACTGAAAGCCGCAGCCATCACCGCTGCAGCGATTCTCATTCCTTTTTTCATGTCATTTCCTTTCGTTATCAAAATAATTTGTCCAGTTCTTTCACTGGTCGGCCAGAATTTCATGTTATGCATTCCATAGATACTGATTCTGCCCAACTCATTTCCATATAATCGCAAAATTCTGCCAGGAGCTTGAACTTCCGCTTTCCAGACCGAAAGACAACTTCTGTCATTTTCTACTCATTTCTCCAGTGAATAATCCGTTTTTCAAGCAGTGTGACTACCCAGACAGCCGCCATCGCCGCCACCGATAACAATAAGATCGGTGCGAACACTCCGGCTCCATCAAGCTGTGTCATCATTCTCCTACTGAAGTATCCAAGTCCGCTCTGTGCTCCCAGCCATTCACCAATAGCTGCTCCGATGATCGATAACGGAACCGCCATCTTGATCGCCGAGAAAAAACAGGGCAGGACAGCCGGAACCTTTAACTTCATAAAAATCTGACGTTTATCCGCGCCAAAGGTAAAGAGCAGCTCTTCCATCTCCGTCTTCACCGACTTAAATCCGTCGAATACCGTGATCGTGATCGGGAAAAATGTGATCAGCACCGTCACAAGCACCTTGCTCCAGATCGTATATCCGAACCAGAGTACAAAAAGCGGTGCCAGAGCTGTCGTCGGGATCGTCTGGGACGCGATGATAAGCGGATAAAGTGCCTTTTCCGCTGTCTCGCTGGCATCCATCAGAACGGCCAGACCAAGGCCAAGAATAATGGAGATCAGAAGTCCGATCCCCACCACCGACATCGTTGCCGGAAGGTGTGCCTTAAATAACGGACCTCTAAGCTCCCAGAGCCGTACCACCACCTGAGTCGGTGACGGCAGGATATACGCCGCGTCGATCCCCATAGCCGCCGCCTGCCAGAAGATCAGCAGAGCTGCCACCAGAATCGCCGCCGGAAGATTCGTACTCAGAAAATTATGGGTCTGTCCGTGCGAAGCCCCGGAAGGAACCCGCGCATGATCCTTCTTCATCTTCTTACTCATGACGTCTCCTTCCTCAGCATACCGATCAGCTCCTCCTTCAGGGACAGGATCTCCGGTTTCCGAAGCTCGTCCCTGGATCTCGGATATTCTGCCGGAACATCAATGGCCCGCAGATGGGTGATCGGTGATTCCTCTACAACCAGGATCCGGCTGGACAAAAAGACCGCTTCCTCCACATCGTGCGTGATAAAAAGGACTGTCTTTTTCTCCCTCTCCCACTGCTCTAAAAGCCATTCCCGCATGGAGATCCTCGTCAGGTAATCGAGGGCTGAAAATGGCTCATCGAGAAGCAGAAGGTCGGAACCCGTGAGCACCGTTCTCGCAAACGCCGCTCTCTGGCGCATGCCGCCGGAAAGCTCCTTCGGCATCTTGTCACCCCAGTCCTTAAGACCAACCGATTCCAGCGCCGCGTCCGCTTTCTCTCTCATCTCCGTTTTCGAATATCCGCCCCGGATCTCCATCGGCAGCAGGAGATTCTCCCTCACGGTCCGCCATGGAAATAAAAGATCCTGCTGCGGCATGTATCCACAGTAGTTTCTCTTCCTCTCAATGGACTCTCCGTCCACCAGGATCTCGCCGGAAGCCGGCAGAAGAAGCTTGTTCACAAGTCGGAAGATCGTACTCTTACCACAGCCGGAAGCGCCGATGACGGACACGAATTCCCCGTCCTGTACATCGAAGGAAAGGTGGTCAATGATAGAGAAATCTTCCACATCATATTGAAAGCTTACATTGTCAAATTTCAGCATCCTACTGCCTCATTTCCCATGCCATATCCCAGAATGCCGCCTCGTAGCGGGAGCATGCTGTAAAGATGTCCACGAGATGCTGTTTCCGCTTCTCGGAATAGTCCTCCGTCAGGCGGTTCATCAGGTCTGCCAGCACCTCATTGTCCTCGTGGTAGGAATCGGACGCATATCCGCTGACCCATTCCCCATAGAACTCATGCTTATCTGCAGCCGGATACTCCGCAAGGATCTTCTTCGCGATAAACTCATAGCTCAACGCGCAGGAAAGGATCGCCGCCATGACCTCCGCCTCTCCTTCCTCGTAAGCGACACGAAGCATATAAGAGGTATAGGACAGATTATCAAGAGCGACCGGTGTCTGCTCCGCCTCCTCCTTCGCGATTCCAAGTCTCGTCATGTACGCGCGGTGGATATCCATCTCACCGTCCAGGATCGAATGGGTATAACCCGCGAACAGGCGCATAGCGTCGAGGTTTTTCGCCTTCGCCGTTCCGATGGAAAATACCTTTGTATAGTCAAGAAGATACAGATAATCCTGTATCATATAATATTTGAATTTTTCATGATCCAGACTGCCGTCCGCGATTCCCTTTACAAAAGGCGTCTCGTTATAGCCGTCCCAGATCTCCTTTGTTGCCTCTAAAAGGCGTTCTGTCATCGTCATGCCTGTTCCTCCGCAAATCCTTTTCCGCGAAAATCAAATCCGTGATCCATCGGTCCGGATCCATGTCCGAGATCCAGCATGGCTGCCAGCGCTCCGGAGATGTAAGCCTTTGCGCGTTCCACCGCCGTATCGAGGTCATAACCCTTCGCCAGATTGGAGGCGATGGCGCTCGATAAGGTGCATCCGGTTCCGTGGGTGTTCGGGTTGTCGATCCGCTTACCGTTGAACCAGCGGTAGCTGCCGTCGCGGTATAACAGGTCGTTAGCATCATTCAACTGATGACCGCCCTTACAGAGGACCGCGCAGTGATAGGTCTCACTGATCTGTTTTGCCGCCGCGATCATGTCCTCGGCGGACTTTACTTCCATCCCTGATAAAACCTCTGTCTCCGGGATATTCGGGGTCAGGACTGCCGCCATCGGAAACAGGTATTCTTTTAATGTGCCGATGGCATCATCGCTGATCAGCTTTGATCCGCTTGTCGCCACCATGACCGGGTCCACAACGATATTTTCTGCTTTGTGTTCATGAAGCTTCTTTGCGATGGACTTGATCAGTCCCGCAGAAGAAACCATTCCGATCTTTACCGCGTCCGGACGGATGTCCGTAAATACGCTGTCGATCTCCTGTTCCAGGAATTCCGGTGTTACCTCGAAAATCCCCTGGACGCCGGTCGTGTTCTGGGCCGTCAGTGCTGTGATCGCGCTCATTCCGTATACTCCGTTTGCGATCATCGTCTTTAAATCGGCCTGGATGCCGGCGCCTCCGCTGGAATCGCTTCCAGCGATCGTTAATGCTGTCTTCATCATAAAAACTCCTTTCAGGCATCAATAACTTTTTATTAGGCGACGCAAGGTGGTGCCCCCAATGTGCCGCCGCGGATGAATATTTCCGCTTAATCTATTCCAAAACCCAGAGGGAAAATTGCTGCTCTGTGAATTTAGAATTCATATTTTCAGGCAAGTAGTATTTTTCTTCTGGCTTATTGGCTTGTTTGAATGTAGTGTTTAAAAAATTATATTATAAGATTTCTCTTACCGCCTCTTTCAGTTCTCGTGTCGCCTTCTCAATATCCTCCGCCGCAAAGATCGCGCTGACGACCGCAACGCCGTCCACGCCGGTTCCCTTAAGGGGCTCCAGGCGGTTCTTATTGATTCCGCCGATGGCTACCACCGGAATATCCACCGCCTGACAGATCTCAGAGAGCGCCTCCGTTGTCACCGCTGTGGCGTCCTTTTTTGTTCCTGTCGGATACATCGCTCCGACACCGAGGTAATCCGCCCCGTGCTTTTTCGCAAGAAGCGCCTGCTCCACATTCTTACAGGAAACACCGATGATCTTATCCGGTCCCAGCTTTTCCCTCACTTTCCCCGCTTCCATATCGCTCTGTCCCACATGGACGCCGTCCGCGTCCACCTTAAGGGCGATATCCACGTTGTCGTTGATCACAAAGGGAACATGATATTCGGCACAGAGCTTTTTGATCTTTTTTGCCTCTTCGAGGAAAGTCTCCTCGTCCAGCTCTTTTTCTCTCAGCTGTACAAAGGTCGCTCCGCCTTTTAATGCCTGTTCCACCTGGCTCTCCAGGGTTGCTCCGTTTAACCACGCGCGGTCTGTCACCGCGTAAAGCAGCATATCTTCCGGTCTGCAGTTCATATCTTACCTCCTAAAAAATCGAAATACGCACCAGACGTATTTTTCAAGCCATTCTGCCTTTCAATTTACCTGCCGACCTGTCATCAGCAGATTCTTTCGAATGCATATCATAAAAAGGATGCGCCCCGCGCGGTCACTTGCGACGATCTGCATCTTCGCACGAGTGCGCAGCATTGGCACGTTAGTGCCTTTTTTGTAACAGGGAATTCCTCGGAATTCCTGTTATAACAAGTGAAAACACGCTTCGCGAGTTTCCCCTTGTTATCGCGACAGTCGCCAAGGTCTCGCGCAAGCGCGGACTTTGGCTCGTTGTTCGCGTAAAAAAAGGAGACACCCGCAGGTATCTCCACTTCTACTCTTTCTCTTCAGCAGCTTCCTACGTTGGCATGATCCAAATCAGGTATACGGGTCTTGGCGATGCAGCCAACTCTCAGCCTGATCCGTCAGGCTCCCCGGTCTGTTTATTTTCTTTTTTCTGACAAGATTTACTATATACTTTCTGTGCGGAAAAGTCAAGTTTGCACCTGGTTTCGTACATGATTTTAAGACTGCGGATTTTGCATGGATCCATCGATATTTTTCATGTATTCCGTACAGCCTTGTGTTCCCCGCCCATCGCTTTTTCCCGGCGGACCTTTCAGAAATTTCCTCTCTTGCCTTTTTCCATCTCCTGTGTTACAATCCAAATCGGTTAACGGAATGCAGCATGAGGGGGAGCGCCCTGGTGCTGCGGTCAATTCAATTACTTGATGACGAAGACCAGATTGCGAGGGAGTCCGTGTTCCGGGCTGAGAGGATCCCAGAAAGGATCGACCGTCCCATGCCGCGGATCCATGTCCGCGGCTTGTCAGCATTCTGCCTGAAAGTCATTTTTACGGCATGCTGCAGAAAGTATGCCTTTTTCTTTATCCGCCTGTTTCTTCCGGATTCATGGCAGCTGAACGCGTTCTATTTCTTATTCGGAACGATCACGCTCTCACAGTGTCCTGACCATTAGCGGATATTGAAACTATTTCACCGTATTTCCCGGTGTCCCATTCTTTCAGCAGAAAATATATTCTGCCCTGACGGGCTATGGAGGTATTATATTATGAGAAAATTTGTTGTACCGGCTCTCTCCCTGGCACTCTGCCTCGGACTCACTGCAGGATGTTCTTCCAAAACGGACGCACCGGCTGCTTCCACAGGGGAGACCACAGTTGCCGCTTCTGCGGAAAGCACTTCTGAAGCAGCCGCTTCCGCAGAGACAAAATCCATCGATTCCTTAAAGATCGCTTTCTCCCCGTATGCGGACGCAGATACGATCACGACAGCAACAGAGCCGTTAGAGAACCTTTTAAAAGAGACACTGCTTGAAAAAGGCTACGATGTCAAAGACATCGACATGACCGTCGGAACAAGCTACACTGCTGTCGGTGAGGCACTGAGCGCAGGAAGCGCTGATATCGGATTTATCTCCGGAGGAAACTATGTCCTGTTCTCCGATGACTGCGACGTTCTCCTCACGGCTCTCCGCTACGCCATCAACAAGGACTCCGAAGATCCGAAGGAATGGAACGACGGCACCATCGAGGAAAACACAGACAAAATGAGCACATATTACCGCTCCATCATTCTCGCAGGACCGAGTGAAAAAGGTCAGGAGCTCTTGGCAAAAGTCAACAACGGCGAGGAACTTACCTGGGATGACTTAAACAGCGCCACCTGGGCAGTCATGGGACCGACCTCCGCGTCCGGCTACATTTATCCGTCCTTATGGTTAAACGAGCGCTACGGAAAGACCATCGCTGACCTTGCGAATGCGGTCCAGTCTGATTCCTACACCACATCCCTTGCCCGCCTCGCCTCCGGACAGGCAGACCTCATGGTCTCCTACGGCCATATCCGCACAAAATATGCGCCGGACTGGAAAGAGAAATTCGGCGGCACTGATGATATGGTAAAGCAGACAGGCATCATCGGCGTCACAGAGGGAATCTACAACGATATGATCGCATACAGCAAAACTTCCGACCTTATGCAGGACGCTGACTTCCGTCAGGCTCTCGGTGATTCCTTCATCGAGATCGCAGGAACTGATGAAGGCAAAGACATCATCAAAGTCTTCAGTCAGGTCGGCTACGAGTGGGGCGATGACGCGAACTATGACGGGGAACGCGCCGCACAGGAAATGTTAAAGTCTATGAACTAAACAGGTTCCAGTTTTTTACTGATTCATTATTTGTAAGGCAGGTATCTTCATGGAAATCGTTCTTCAGAACATTGGAAAACAATTTAAAAACGGGACACGCGCCCTGGACCATGTAACCTTTACCATCCCTCAGGGCGAGTTCGTCTCCGTGATCGGTCCGTCCGGAGCTGGAAAAACCACCCTGTTCCGGATCTTAAACGGCATGGAGACGCCGGGGGACGGGGCTGTCCTTTTTGATGGCAGCGACATATCGTCCATGTCCGGAACTGCCAGAAAAAATGTAAAGAGATCCATCGGCACCATCTACCAGGATTTCTGTCTCGTGGAAAATTCCACCTGCCTTGCAAATGTGCTCACTGCCTGTCTGCCGGATATGGGATTTTTCCCCGCTGTGTTCGGAATCTACGGAAAAAAGCGCCGGGCAGAAGCACTGAAATTTCTTGACCGCGTGGGACTCCCCGAAAAAGCAGAAGAACCGGTAAAAAATCTCTCCGGTGGTCAGAAACAGCGCGCCGCCATCGCGAGAGCCCTCATGCGTCATCCAAAAATCCTGCTGGCTGATGAGCCCGCCGCCTCCTTGGATCCGGTCACCGGGCGGCAGATCCTGACACTTTTAAAGGAGATTCAGGAAAAGGATGGCGTCACGATTCTTATGAACAGCCATAACCTTGAATTTTCTCAGGAGTTTTCCGACCGGATCATCGGACTGAAGGACGGAAATGTGGTTTTTGATGGAACGCCATCGGAAATGAATGAGGAAATCTTGAGAAACATTTATCTCAGTCTCGAAGACTCCCACCTATCTTAGGTGATGAATAATAGAACTCTGCTATTTATGCATTTATCCGTCCCAACGGATCCTTGCAGAGAAGCATTTCAGAGGAGGAAGCAATCCATGTACAGAAATCGAAAAAATTATATAAAACCTGCCGGCTGGATCCTCTTCCTTCTCTGCTTTTACGCCGCCGCGTCCTTCACCGGATGTGATCCGGCTCTTTTTGTTTCAAGGAGCTCCCATCTTTCAGATCTGGCGGCCGACATGATGCGGCCGGATCTCTCTTATTTTCCAAAGATCCTGCTGCCGCTCTTTTACACGATTCAGATGTCCGTTACTGGTACCGTAACAGGATCCGCTCTGGCACTGATCGTTTCCCCTTTCGGCGCTGTGTCCCTGCATTTTCCGTCCTGGGCAAGGCGTTTGCTGCGTCTCCTGATCCAGATACTCCGGTCTTTTCCGGCGCTGATCCTGGCGCTCGCCGCGACCTTTCTCTTCGGACTCGGAACCTTTGCTGGAACCTTCGCGATCACGCTCTACACCTTTGCGATCATGACGAAGCTCACCTACGAGGATGCGGAACATACGGACACAGCTCCCTATCAGGCCCTTATCTCTATGGGCTGTGCCCGTTTCCCGGCATTTATCCATGCCGTCCTGCCGGAGATTTTGCCCGCGTTTCTGACAAACGCCCTGTACCTCTTTGAGACGAATGTGCGGCACAGCTCCATTCTCGGATACGTTGGGGCAGGCGGAATCGGTCTAATCTTAAATGAAAAGATCTCCTGGCGGGAGTTCCACAAGGTCGGAACGATCCTGCTGCTGCTCTTTCTCACCGTCTGTGTCATCGAATCCGCGAACCGGTATTTTACAGCTGTGATCCACAGCGGACAGATCGCAGAACTTTTTTCAGGCAGAAAGGACTTGTCCAAAAAGACCCGTATCTCTGGACGGATGATCCTTTTCGGTTTTGCAGTGCTCTTCCTCTTCTGCCTAGCGACACAGACTCCGCCGGATTTTTCAAGAACAAGTGCCGCTGCCTTAAAAAGTATGGCAGCCGGACTCACGCATCCGGACTGGAGCTTCTTTTTCTCCGCAAAGAAAGACGGGCTCGGCTATCTGCTTCTTGAGACCATCTGCATTGCCATTGTCGGAACAGCCATCGGTGCTTTCCTTGCCGCACCCCTTGCCTTTCTCAACACAAGACGCTTTGTCCCGGCGCCGGCTGCTTTTTTCTTTAACCTGATCATCATGGCGATCCGGTCGATCCCGTTTCTGATCTATGGTCTGATCTTCATCCGGGTCTCCGGTCCCGGCGCCTTCACAGGTGTCCTGACGTTAGCTGTCTGCAGCATCGGACTTCTCACAAAGCGCTTCACCGAATGTCTGGAGGCCATCGATCCCGGCCCGTACCGGGCGTTCCTCGCCATGGGTGTCCACCCGGTTCCAGCCGTCTTCCACAGCGTTCTCCCGCAGATCGCCCCAGCATTCTGCTCCGCCGTCCTCTACCGCTTTGACGTCAATATCCGTGAGGCGTCCGTTCTCGGACTCGTGGGCGCAGGCGGGATCGGCGCACCGCTTATCTTCGCGATGAACCAGTACGACTGGAATAAGGCTGGAGCGATCCTTTTGGGACTGATTCTGCTTGTGTGGGGCGTGGATATTCTGTCTTCACGCAGATAAAATAAATCCTTGCTCTTTCATCTCTTTTTAGGACTGTTTGCAGAAATTCCATCCTGCCCAGAAATATGCTTTCTACAACTGACGTCCAGCATGAACTACATAGATTTTATAAATAGTAAAAAGACCTTTTGACACAAAATAAAAAACGATGTCAAAAGGTCTTTTATTCATTTTTTGACCCGGACACACAGGTCATCAGCCGCCTGTGCTCAGATTCCACCTTTTACCGGATAGTCAGCCCGATGTATCGTCTCAGCTCGCCGGTTTCACCCATTCTGTCGCACCTGTCGACGCAGCAACAGGTTTCAGTCCCTGTTTTTCTACAAATTGATGGAGCATCTCCGCAGTCTCAGCGCGGGTAACCGTGCCCTTCAGATCAAGAAGATCGCTGCCGGCTGCCATGCCACCCTGTGTGGTATCATAGCCCCTGACCTGTGCGTAGCGATAAAAGATCGATGCAAGCTGTTCACGCGTAACAGGATCATCCGGACCAAATTTCTTGCCGTCAAAGTCACCCATAATGCCGTTTTGCTGTGCCCAGGTTACCGCATCGTAAAGCCCTACGGTGCCGGGACCGTACTCAACATCCGTAAAGTGGTTCTTTCCCTCAACGGCAGGGCTGCCCGCCATACGGTAGAAGATCACCGCGATCTGGGCACGGGTGATATTGGTGTTCGGTGCAAAGGTCGTTGCGCTGATTCCGGACATCAATCCCTTCTCATAGACAAACATCACAACCTTATAAAACCAATCGTTCGCATACACATCTGTAAATGGATTCGTCCCTGCATCTGGATCGCTCTTTATCCAGCCGGCGTAAACCGTCCTGTTTCCGATCATCCTGAGTTCCGTGATCCTCTGTGTCAATGCCTGATCGGAATACCACCCGGTAAAATCATAGCCCTCACGGGTCGGAATATAATCGGAAAGGCTGACCGTCTTACCGTAGGTTCCCCCAATTGCACTTATGCCGCCGCCACCGTTCGCATGGAAGTTCAGCGTATAGCTGGAGGTATCGCCGCTGCTTCCGGAACTGCTGCTGTCCTTTTTCGGTGTCGTCGGGGCCGTTGGAATCGTCGGGGTTGTCGGGATTGTCGGTGTCGTCGGTGTCGTCGGGTTCGTCGGTGTCGTCGGATCCTTCGGGTTCGTCGGTGTCGTCGGGTTCGTCGGTGTCGTCGGATCCTTCGGGTTCGTCGGTGTCGTCGGTGTCTTCGGGTTCGTCGGTGTCGTCGG
>NZ_QWGI01000026.1:31977-44618 GCF_003435125.1 Clostridium sp. AM25-23AC
GGTGTCTTCGGGTTCGTCGGTGTCGTCGGTGTCGTCGGGTTCGTCGGTGTCGTCGGATCCTTCGGAATAGCCCGTCCTGCCGCAATTCTGATACCACAGCCCTTACAATAGGTGTCCCCCGTATAGCCATCTGCGCTGGCGGTGGCCTCAACTCTGCCGCGCACCTCGGTGCCGCCCGTGTGATGATCTGGATTCAGTTCCCCATAAGCCGCGCCGCAGACAGAACACACCGCCTGATCTTTGCAGGTGGCTGTTCCGCCGGAGTGATCTTCCCTGATGTCACTTGCCTCACAGTGGATGCATTTCTTCCAATGTTGATCGGCATTGCTCTGCCATTCGCCCCATGCGTGAATACACACATCCGGATTTTCGGGCTCCGGTATCACGATCACAAGTCTCCAGCTGGCATAAAACACCACATTCTCCGTAACAGGAAAGGTCTCTCCCGGGCATCCCGCTTTCTCTCCATCAGGATTATCCAGCGCCCAGTAATCAAGGATCGCTGATTGATATGTAAAACCAGACTCTGGAAGAACGTAATCCCCCGATATGCCTTCCACTGACTCCATATACCCCGGTGCTACGCCTCCATCAAAAGAGACTGTGTAAGTTTCGCCCTTTACTTTCCAATTTTTCCATTCAGCTGCAAATATTTCTTTATACGCGTCAGGAACGTATATCTTCAGATTCTCCGGCCATGATTCACCGGGCAGATAAAATGCCAATGACAACTCTGCTTCATCCGGATCTTTCCAATGGGTGTGAACTTGCCCAAGTTGCGGGCATTTATGAAACGCGAAGGGCATCACATTTTTAACACTATTTGGAATATCAATCTGCCTGAGGGTGTTACAGTCCTGAAAAGCGGCAGTCCCTATTGTTTTGACTGTTTTTGGAATTTGCACCTCACTGAGTCTTATGCATCCACTAAATGCATTTTTTCCAATCGTTGTCACTCCTTCCTCTATGATCACCTTGTCAATCTTAGACTTTTTGTCCTCCCAGGGACACCTTTTACCGGAACTAGTATTGTCGAAATCAGGCATTTCCCCTTTACCGGATATCGTAATGGTCTTATTGTCTCTGCTGATCGTCCATTTAATATCTGTGCCGAGGATAGGATTCTGGATGTCAGGAAACGGTCCATACAGCACCGCGGCAACCTTCAGATAGCGAGCGATATCAAGTACGACCTCGTCCTCAACGGAAAGCTGTATCATTGCGTCCTCAACAGCCTTAAACTGAAGCCTTACCTCCTCGATGTTATCGTTATTGATATCCGTTACGTCCGGCAAAGCATCGATCATATCCTGTGCGCGATCGATAGAAGAGACTTTCCGCGCATTGGACCGGGTGGCGATCGCTTTATTTTTCATAAGCGCTTTCGCTGTGATTGGAGTGCTTTCGCTGTCATATTGACAATTTAATTCTTTTGTGATGCAGCCGCTTTCCTCACTGCATACATGGCCGCATTCGGTGGGCTCCACCGCATCAGATGAGGTGGAGGCAGATTCCGTTATCTCCTTCTGCGGATAACATTCCAGCGTATGTTCATGGACACATTTTTCCATCCACGTATAACACTCCGGGGTATGTTTATGGCTGCCCGCTCCTTTTCTCATTTCTGCCGCCAATACAGGCACAGAAACTAAAGAAAGCATCGTACAGATGCAGAGCAGTGCCGCATAGATCCGTTCTCTTTGTTTCTTTTGTTTTTCTGGCTTTCTCATTGATTTTCCCCCATTCCTATGGTATCTGTTTCCTTTTTCTGAACTTGATATAGAAAGCAGTGAGCACAACTGCCGCGGTAAAGGAAATGACCGCTTCCAGCACATATCCGCCAACACCCTCATGCAGCAGGATCGCCCCGTACATTCCCACGGCATCCATCGGCTGGCTCTGCACCGTCCCTACCGTTCCCAGAAGAGACAAAAACAGCAGAGCGCACAGTGCCGACAGACTGCGAATGCTTCGCCGCGCCTGTCGGCGGCGAGATTTCGCTATCCACTCCTTTGCCAGTGCAACACGCTTTTGTGTATCGTACATGCACGCAAAACCTCCTTTCTGAACACTCAGCTTAAAGGCCTTTCACTTATATAGGTACAAAAATCCAGAAAAACTCTCACCCCAAAAGCAGATTTTTCAAAAAAAAATGAGAGCTGCTTAAAAACAGCTCCCAAAAATCACAAAATAAAATTATATTACAGTGTCAGACGGCGGGCAATCAGCTTTCCCGCTGCCAAAATCACTACAGGCAGAACATAGGCAGCATACTGCACTGCTCCGCCGTAAGCGATCAGCAGATTATAGAGCGCGTGAAACGTGATGGCTGCTCCCAACAGACCGCAGGTTCCGGCAATCTTCAGCCAGGTCCGCTGCCACACATACGCGAGGCCTCCGCCTACAATAGCTCCGCAGATCACGTGCATCGCTCCTGTTCCGATCCCCCGGAAAAAAATAAAGGAAAAATGTCCGGCTCCATTTTGAATCAGGTAGCAGATATTTTCAAAGGTGGCAAAGGAAAGAGCTGTGATCACAGCAGAGATTTTGATCTGTTCCGTCTTTGGCTCAAATATCAGAAGATAAAAGAGCAGAGGCAGAAGCTTCATGACTTCCTCCACCACCGGGGCGATCTCCGCAGTGGCGGCAAAGGTATCCGCACCATAAAGTGCAGCGAAAAAGGTATTGATATAAGCGGAAAGAAGACACGCCCCCATTCCTGCAAGGCAGAACAGAAAGAATTTTGTCTGCCGTTTTCCCATGCACAGGGCGGCGATCAGTAACGGCGATGCCATACAGATAAAAACATTTTCAATATACGTCATTCCTGCACCGCCTTTCCCATTGCCGGCAGCAAAGCGAGCAGGCAGCCAGCCAGCAGAAGATCAAACCAGCAGTATGGGCTGAAAATGGAATCTCCCGGCCAGAAGCAGCCAGAAGTCCAGAGGGCATATTCTAATGTCGCATAGCAAAGGACCCAGGTATGAAAATATTTCATATTATTTGCAGTTCCCCTCTGCCTTCTGGCATAGGCAAGTCCCCGGATAGAAAAACAGGAAACAATGATCATCATACCGCACCAGAGCAGATTGGAGAGGATGTCTCCAAATGTGCAGTAAAACATGCACAGCGGAACACCGATCAGGACAGCACTTAAGGCCTTCCTGCACGGAAATCTCCTTTCTTCTTCCGAAGAAAGCGTGTATTGCAGCATGGAAAGGAAAATGACACTTGCAACCCAGCCGAACTCTGACACATAAAAGACCTGCGGCGTTTTGGAAAATAAGAGCAGATACAGCGTCCAGTAGAAGGATCCAAGGAAGAAACAGCCATAAAAGCAGGTCAGCAGGAAATACTCCTGTTTCCGGCTTTTCAGATACCGGATACCGCCCAGAAAAAAGCCTAACAGGGTAACCGCGGCTTGCAAGAGGTTACTGATGACTTCCATCTGTATTTTCCCCCTTTTGCTCCCCTGTCTGTTCTTCTTCGTTCAGTCTACGGATGCGGAAACATAGCACCGTCACGCACACGCCGAGAACAAAAGCGAGCAGTCCGACCACGATATATCCAAGTGCGGTGCTGCCGCCTAACATCGTCGCCGCTGTTTCAAAGCCAGAGGAAGTTCCCATCTCAATCCGGCTGACAGTATCAGGCATGGAAAGGGAAACACCTACGATCACCGCAAGACATGCGGCCACGCAGCAAACTGCTGCAGCCCATTCTCTCCGCAGTCTTTTTTTGTATTCTTTTTCCGCAATACGACGTTTTACTTCCACGATCCGTTCCTCATTACTTCGCATTGGTAATTCCCTCCCGCTCCAGTAATCCACGCAGACGCGCTTTTCCCCGGTATACCATATTGGTGATCTGCTTCTCACTTTTTCCCATGACCTCAGCGGCCTGCCGGTAGCTCATACCCTCAAAATAGGTCAGATAAAGAGCTTCCCGATAATCCGCCTTCAGCTCATCCATACAGATATGCAGGATCTGATCCCGTTCCTTAGTCCGAATGACCTCTTCCACCAACGTCTTTCCATCCGGTTCTTCCGTCAGGTCATCGAGGCTGAAGAAAAGCCGATGTCTGCTTTTATGGCGCAGAGCCATGTGCCGCGCTGCTTTATACAGGTAAGCCTTAAGACCACCGTCCCGGATGCGTGGCTTTTTTGTGAACAGATAGGAAAAGACTTCGATCATCAGGTCCTCCGCTTCGTGGACATCATGCAGATAGCCATTGATGTATAGGGTCAGCGGGTTACCGTATTTTCTCATTAAAGCCTCAAGTCCTGCTTCATCGCCGCGCAGATACTGCCTGTAAAGTTCTTCATCAATGACCATGCTGTTCATTTCCTTCTGTCTGAAATACTATACACAGTATATGTGGGCATCGGCATAATTTCAAGTCCTATTTTACTTCAAACTTCGCCCCGCGCTCCAGCTCATCCCCATCCATATGATAGATCGCGTCAATAATATAATTCCGGTACGTTGCGTTCCCATCCTGCGGTGTCAGCCGTTTATGGGCGATCTCCCCTGCGAGTCCCATAGCGCAGACTGCCGCTGCTGCCGCCTCAAGCGGATGCTCCTGATTTGCAGTCACAAATGCTGCTGTAAGAGCAGAAAGCTGGCAGCCGGTTCCCGTGATGGAGGACATCATCGGATGGCCATTGTAGATGCAGTACGCTTTTTTTGCGTCCGCCACGATATCAATAGCGCCTGTGACCGCGATCACTGACCCTGTCCTCTCCGCAAATTTCTTCACGAATGCCACCGCCTCGTCAAGGTTCTCTTCGGTTACACGGTCTGCGATATCCGCATCCACACCCTTTGTGGTCCCTGTTCCCACCGCAAGCGTCTTGATCTCGGAAATATTCCCGCGGATCACGGTGAATTTTACCGTTTTTAAGAGTTCGTTAGCTGTCGATGTCCGGAGTGTCGATGCCCCGACGCCCACCGGATCCAGCACTGCCGGGTGTCCCAGCTCATTGGCCCGCATTCCCGCGATCTTCATGGACTCGATGGTACGGCTGTTCAGCGTACCGATATTGATATTGAGGCCTGCGCAGATCGTCTGGATCTCCGCGACCTCCTCTTTATCGTCCGCCATGATCGGGGAAGCCCCGCAGGCCAGAACCATGTTCGCACAGTCATTGACCGTCACATAGTTCGTAATATTATGGATCAGCGGGCTCTTCTCCCGCACCTGATCAAACATCTGTTTTAACATGCTTCTCTCCTCTACTGTCCCATTGCTTCCTGCATACCTGCAAGGATATTGGCTTTCTTTAAGCTGTAGATCAGCACGCCGCTGATCACCGCGCCTCCGGCAGTTGAAACAAGGAACGGGATCACATATGCGTAAAATGCCAGACCTGCCGCACTCTTTCCCATAAGGAAGATCGCTACCGGATAGGCCGTGAGTCCGCCAAGAACCGATGTTCCAAATACCTCACCGATCAGTGTCGCCGGAATATTCTGCGTCTTCTTATACACAAGTCCGCAGATCAGCGCGCCGAACATACTGCCAGGAAATGCCATCAGGCTTCCAAGTCCCAGAAGATTCCGGATCAGCGCCGCCGCGAATGCCGCACCCAGTCCGTATCCCGGCCCCAAGAGAACCGCACAGAGAATATTCACCATATGCTGTACCGGAGAACACTTGCTCCCGAATACCGGAAATGAAAATAAACTTCCTGCCACTGCGACAGCACAGAAAACGGCTGCCACCGCTAATTTTTTCGTATTTGTCTGTTTCATGTTTTATTCTGCGTGACCGCTCCTTCCTTCGGACCGTCACACATTCCTCCTTTGAAAATTTTCCGCAGCCGCAAAGCTTCCCTGTGCGACCGCATTTTTAGGAAACGTCTGTACGACAACAGCGCTTCCACAGGCGAAGTACCATGTACTCCACATAAAAATATACAGTTCCCCTCTCCGGATCACTGTATGGAAGGCGGTCGATGCTTACTGGCATCCTCTCACGCCGGAACACGGCTTCCCATCGCTGATCTCATACATGGCCCAGGGCGCTCCCCCTCGGCCCGCCGCCTGCTGGCGGATCCCGTTTCCTCCTTTCTCAAAGTATGGTTTTTGTTACTGTTTGCGCAAAGCGTGAACAGTAACTGGTATTTTCTGCCACCTGTTCCGGAAACACAATGCTCCTGACTTTTTAAGTCAGATGACAGCAAAACAGGGGACACCCCTCGCGGCACGTCCCCTGTAAAAATTCATATCATGACTTCCTACGGCGGCATTATCCGCATCAGGTTAAAGGGTCGAAGTTTGAGCACTTCCTCTCAGCCCGCCAACGAGCTCCCCTGTTTTTTGTAAGACTTATTATAGCGCATCTTTGAAAATTTGCAAGTAAAGAATTTTCTATTTTTCTTTTTCCTTCTTTATCCGCACATCCTGATCCATCTGCGCTTTCGCCTTTCTCGCAACCTTCCCGGCCGTACTCATCGTACTGCCCCGGACGATCATTCCATTCCCAAAACGCCTGCGGATATCGTCGAACGCCTCATCTGCTTTCTTCTGTTTTTCCCGCTCCTTGGGATTCTCAAACAGGGAGATCTGTCTGAAGTCATCCGTTGTAAGATCCGTCAACGCCATTCCGATCAGCCGCAAAGGCTCACACTTCCAACATTCATATAACAGCTTTTTCACCTGCGCAAAGATCTCCTCCGTCACATCCGTGGGATCCTCAAACGCTCTCTGATGTGATCTTGTCTTAAAATCCAGTGTCCGATAGGTCACCGCCACACAGCTGCACTTTTTCCCGTCCCTGCGCATCCTTGCAGCCACCACATCACACTGGGCAAGCAGAAGCGCCAGTGCCTGCTCATACGTCACAAGATCCTCTTCCACGGTCGTCTCCGCACTGTAGCCCTTCGCTTCCTCCCGCTCTGCCCGAACCGGGGAATCGTCGATGCCGTTGGCATACCGGTAAAGCTGATGCCCGGCCTTTTCTCCCAGAATCCGCTTAAGCTCAGCTTCCCCGCTCCGCGCCATATCTCCGATGCTCCTGATCCCTTCCTGTAAAAGTCTCTGCTCCGACGCCTTTCCAAGAAACAAAAGATCCCGCACCGGAAGTGGCCACAGCTTTTCCGGGATCTCAGACGGAAACAATGTATGTACCTTATCCGGTTTTTCAAAATCCGATGCCATCTTCGCCAACAGCTTATTCGTTCCGATCCCGACATTCACCGTAAAGCCCAGCTCATCCCGGATCTTATCCTTGATCTCGTGGGCCACCGCCACCGGATCCGGATAGATCAGATGGGTACCGGTCATATCGAGAAACACCTCGTCGATCGAAAACGATTCCATCGCAGGCGCATAGGATGCGCAGATTTCCTTAAACGCCCGGGAACACCTCTGATACAGTGCGAAATCACCCGGTACGCACACAAGATCCGGACATTTCCGCAACGCCAAAGCCACAGGTTCCCCTGTCGTCACCCCATATTTTTTCGCCGGGATCGATTTCGCCACAACGATGCTGCGCCTTAACTTCGGATCCCCACCGATACAGGACGGGATCTCCCGAAGATCCGGCAGTCCCTCCTTTACGCGCTTCGCCGCCTCCCAGGAGAGGAAGGCGCTGTTCACATCCACATGAAATATCAACCGTTCCATACTGTTTTCCTCATACCAGAACTTTCCAGGACTTCTGTCTCCTCATCCGGTCAGGCACTGCAAAGGAAACTTTTCTATATCATGCCCCAGATCATCCTGCCGCACTGCCTGCTCACACGCTTTTTTCTCTCATGATCCAGAAAAACGTGCACGTAAATATAATTCCCTTTACGATCGACGTGGACGTAAGCGCCCACCAGATTCCATCAAGCCCCATGATACCGCTAAGAACGATGGCAAGCGGAATTCTGGCACTCGTGAGCACAATACTGATCACACTGCAGAGTCTCGTTCTTCCGAGTCCCGACAGCGCTCCGATCGTCGTCAGCTCCACGCACATAAATGCCTCGCTGAATCCAATGATCACGAGATAGCCCACAGCTGTCGCAACCGCCTTCGGCTCATGGAAGAAGATATCCGCGATCGCATTTGGGAAACAGATAAATACGGCGGAGACCAGCACTCCCCAGATTCCGACCGTCCACAGGGATACCTGATATCCTTTCCGCACGCGTTCTCTCTCACCTGCCCCGTAGTTCTGCGCCACAAACGCGTTTAACGCCGCCGCAAAACCATCCGCGGTGTTCCAGGAGATCGACTCGATCTGTCCGCCGACTCTCTGCGTGGCGACCGCCTCTGCGCCGTACCCGGACACCATCCGTGTTAAGATCATGGAAATCCCGCAGTACGCCATTCCCTGAAGCGCGGTCGGGATCCCGATCCTGCAGATCCCCCTTAAAAATTCAGCAGGGATCTTCGCAAAGAGCCGGGTTCCTTTTAACACATTCTCCTTCTTCCGCGCAATGATCCCAAGGATCATGATACTCATCACGATCGCCTGGGCCGTCACCGTAGCGATCGCCGCCCCGGTTACACCCAGTCTCGGAAATGGCCCCGGTCCGAGGATCAGGACCGGATCCAGGATCATGTTTGTCATGAGTCCGATCAGATTTGCCATAAACGGCGTTTTTGAGTCTCCCTGTGCCGTATAGAGTCCAGTGAGTGTCAATGTCAAAAATGAAAATACGATCAGTCCGCAGGCGATCTTTGTGTAAGCCAGTGCTGCCGCCTGGGCCTCCGCATCCTCAAGTCTGAAAAATCCCACCATCTGATTGACAAATATGAGACAGAGGACCGCATACGCGATTCCCATTGCCGCTGAAAGCTGCACTGCAGCCTGGGCAAATCCGTGGGCTTTTTCCCGGTCCCCGCGCCCGATACACTGTGCCACCTGAACCTGTCCGCCCATTCTCGCCATGGACGCCAGCCCCTGCGAAAGCCAGGTAAACATTCCCCCGACGCCGACTCCCGCTACTGCCTTTGATCCCAGAAGACCGATCCACGCCATGTCCGTAATGTTGTAAAGCGTCCCCAGAAATGCCGATGCCATGATCGGGACAGCGAGCTTCACCAGGGTCTTCATGATAGGTCCCTTTGTTAAATTTCCTTCCATACCCCAAATTCCTCATATATTTTTTTGATTGTCCAGTATTTCTATTATAGCTGATTTCTTCTGCGATGCAAACATATCTTTTCCTTGTTTACATTCTACCATATCTCTCAATGTACGGCAAACACTAGTTCTGTATCTTGATAAAATTTTGGCACACCTGACTCATCAAAGTAACGAGATTGATAATAATATTCAGTACGGAAAAGCACAAACCAAATTCAAGACAATAAAATTAGAACGATAATTTTTACTCGGAGCTAATAATAGTCCCACCTTACTTTGAGACAAAGTGTCCCAAGGCAGAGCCATTCTTGTTGTCCTTATGAGGCGGAGTTATAATAGCATCTGTATTCAGAACTACTTTCAAAACACGCAAGAATTATTAAAACATTATTGATCCATTTTGTTATTATGTTCAATGGAAAGGAGGGAACACAAATGGGCAATCAATCAGTCATCAGTATAGCGGCAGTCATTGACTATATCGAAAATCATCTTGACGGTAAACTGGAATTAGAAACGGTTGCGGAGGCTGTTCACTATTCAAAATATCATTTGCACCGACTATTTACCGACACCGTAGGAATGACAATCCATGATTATGTGCAACGCCGACAACTTACAGAGGCGGCAAAACTCCTGGTTTTTTCGGATAAGCCTATTATCGAAATTGCGTTTATCTGCGGATACGAGAGCCAGCAATCGTTTTCATTAGCTTTTAAGGCCATGTATAAATCGCCGCCTGCGGAGTATCGTGAAGAACGGAGCTTTTATCCTTTGCAGTTGCGGTTCATTTTACATCGAAGAACGACGGCTATGGAATTTACAATACAGGATATTCGGTTAGCAGAAAAGAAAGATATTGTCGATTGGATGAACTTAATGCGGCTTGTTATTGATGGGTATCCTGTAATGGATGAAGATGACTACTTAGCTAAGCTGGAAGAAAGTATTGACGAAAAGCGTGCGCTTGTGCTAAGGGAGGGAGATATTCTCATTGGAGCGATGGCATTTACCTATTCTCCAAGCAGTATAGAATTTCTTGGCGTACATCCGCAATATCGAAATCGCGGACTTCAAAAGTTATTCTTGGATGCCTTATTGGAAACATATCTTCCAGGGCAGGAAATCAGCACAACAACCTTTCGAGAACAGGACAAGGCCGATACAGGGCATCGAGATATGCTATTGCAACTTGGTTTTGCCGAAAAAGAATTGCTGACAGAGTTTGGCTATCCAACGCAACGCTTTGTGCTCCCTCCTAAAAAACAGGAGGATATGTAAAATGGATGACACACAGCGCACCGGCTGGCAGAAAAGAATACTTCTTTTCTTGACCAGTCAATGTATCACACTCTTTGGCTCTACGCTTGTTCAGATGGCGCTTGTCTGGTATGCGACCATGCAAACATCCAGTGGGGCGTGGGTTGCCGCATTTACAGTCTGTTCCTATCTGCCGCAATTTCTCATTTCGTTTGTAGGCGGCGTATGGGCAGACCGGTACCATAGAAAAAGATTGATTATAGGCGCAGATATGCTGATTGCTTTTGCCACGTTCATAATGGTTTTGGCGATTCCGCATATTTCATCAGAGCCCGCTCTGCTTGGCGGTCTGCTTGTTATGTCGGTCATTCGATCTTTAGGGGCAGGAATACAAACTCCAGCGGTCAACGCTGTTATTCCACAGCTTGTCCCGGAGGATCAGCTTATGCGGTACAACGGCATCAATGCAACCATGCAGTCTATTGTCAATTTCGCGGCTCCGGCGGCGGCAGGTGCAGTTTTTGCAATCAGCACATTGAGAACTACGCTTATGATAGACATTGTAACGGCGATCTTGGGAACGGGCCTATTGTCCTGCTTAGCACTTCCGAAACAAAATACTTCCATTGAGAAGGCCAGCGTCTTTTCTGACATGAAAATTGGCGTCAAATACGCTTTTGCAGACAAACTAATTGGAAATCTTTTAATCATCTACGGACTATTCACTTTCTTTTGTGTTCCAGCAGGCTATCTTGCAGGACTTCTTGTTCGGCGGGTATTCGGTGATACTTACTGGTATCTTACCGCAGTAGAAGTAGTCGGGTTTGCAGGCATGATGGCAGGCGGAGTTGTTATGAGCACCTGGGGAGGATTTAAGAGCCGGGGGAAAACTCTATCAGTCGGACTTTTGGCGTTTGGTTCCTTTGCAATCGGAATGGGCCTCTCACAGAATTTTATTCTCTACCTTGGCTTGATGGTATTTTACGGAGTTGCATTGACGATGGTGCAAACGGCAATTACCACTATGCTGCAAGAGAAAACAAACACCTCTATGCAAGGGCGTGTCTTTGGATTACTCGGAACAATGTACTCCGGCTTTTTGCCGATTGGTATGGCTATATTTGGCCCATTGGCGGATATTCTTCCTTTGCAGTGGATTATGATTGGATCGGGTATTGCGCTTATTATAATTTCGGGTGTTACTTATTTTAACCGAGAACTCAAAGCAATCTAAATAGAAACAACCGCCCAACGGGATAATAAAAAAACCGTTGTTTTGGCGGCTGGCTATCTGTGCGCCTAAACAAAATACAAGTAGCCTTACGGCGGTTTTGAAATAACAAATTTCAGACCGCCGTTTTCTTTTGAAAAATGAGAATACGGAGGGCGTATTAAAGTCGCCCTTTTTTAAGGACACGGCGGTATCTTGGAGGTATCGCCGTGTCCATTTTTGCCTTTTTTCACAGTACCCATGATCTACACCAGCTAAAAAAAGCGCAGCTCCCCTTCCGGGACAGTCTGGTTATGAATGTGAAATTAGACAGTACATAAATGAATATGTAACTTCACGCGTCCGTGTGGCTTCATGCCGCCCGGGCGCTTTTTTGTACTTCGAGACAAATTGTCCCGAGGTGCGGGGCGGCTCCCCGGGGTGCCGCTCCCCGCCGAGCCCCGTTTCGGGCACTCATCCACCCAACACCGAAACGGAGGTTTATTTATGACTACAATCAATCTGAAGAATTTTTATTATTGGTACACACAGGATCAGTTTATCGAGGTTTCTGACGAGGTAGCCGAAGTATTTGTGTCCGATGCCCGGCACGAAATGGCCTACCAGCGGCGGCTCTCCCGGCATAAGGCGCAGTATTCTCTGGACTGCGATGACGGGATCGAATATTCCGCCTGCCTGCATGAGCCAACGCCCCAGGAGCTTCTGGAGCGCATGGAGCTGTTCATCCGTCTGTGGAACGCACTCAACTCTTTACCGGAGATCCAGGGCCGCAGGATTGATGCCCACATCATTCTCGGAAAGAGCATCAAGGAAATTGCCGAGGCCGAGGGCGTACACGAGGAGTCTGTCCGCCAGTCGATCAAGCGTGGCCTGGAGCGCATGAAAAAAACTTTTTGATTTTTTCATTTTCCCCACTTGGAAATGATGAAAAAATGTCTCGGTTTATGAAAGAAGATATTCTTCTTTTCGCAGATAAACAGCGGCGGCCCCGGGCATAGTCCGGGGAGCTGGGCGGCGGGTACGCTGTGACTTTTTCTTCGGAAGAACGAGCGAACAACACCA
>NZ_QWGI01000027.1:0-1075 GCF_003435125.1 Clostridium sp. AM25-23AC
CAGCGCAGCAAGTGCGCAGACCTACTGAACAGTTACCAAATTTTTTAGAATATCAGTTCTTTGATTTTTCCAAGTTCGCAGGTTTCACCGAAAATACTGTTTAATGCAATGCAGAGGTTGTATGCCAATACTTTATTAACCAAACGGGTGCATAAGCCCTGAAAGCTTTTGGCAAGTACTCTTTCTGCATTTAACTGACCGCTTAACTGTGAAAAGACAGTTTCTACCCGTCTTCTCAATTTGAAGATCAGCTGACGCACCGATTTTGGCCAGTTTTCTTTACTGTTGGAACGCTTGAGTGCAAAAAGACAGATCGTTTGTTCCTGCATTTCCTGCATGAGTTTTTCGCCAACATATCCTTTATCTGCTAAAATTGTAATATTTGAACAATTATCCACCAGATCCCGTAATCCTTCACGGTCATCTGTGGATGCCGGCGTAATCTCAAATGCAGTAATGTAACCTTCTAATGTGACCAGGGCATGCACTTTATAGCCGAAGTAAGTTTCCTTTTTAGAAGGGCACTTTCCGTAATCAGCACCCTGGCTGCGAAATGTTTTGCAGTATCGTGCACGTCCAAATTTGCAGACTGCAAGCGGAAAACTATCAATAATGCAATAAGAACTGACCGGAACCGGAAAAACAGAGAGCATCTTTTGTCTTAATAATTCGGTTGTCTGCATCAGAGCACGCCTCGTTCTGTTAAAACGACTTCTGCTGCAAAGCTTCGGAAAAAGATGTCTGTAATTCTTTTTCACGAAAGAAAACCAGGCATTTTCAGAATCAACGCCAAGCAACTCACCACAAAGACTAATGGTAATGATTTCCGAATCAGATAGTTTTGCATCTAAAACATGCCGTCGCTTGGCAACCTCAGGAAGTGCAAACTGATGATACAATTCGTCAATAATAACGTAAGTGGTTAAAATAAAGTCTTCAAAAGTTGCAATAACAGTGGTATTATTATTTTGGAACTTCAACATAATGATGCCTCCTTTCGTTGTATTGCCTACAAATAGGATAGCACATTTTGTTGAAGTTTCTTTATATTATTTTATCTAGCACAACAGGTTAA
>NZ_QWGI01000027.1:1085-41107 GCF_003435125.1 Clostridium sp. AM25-23AC
TTATTTTATCTAGCACAACAGGTTAATTTATGATCAAGTAATGCACGTAAACGGGAAGTGCGAACTTCACTTCGTTTCGTTTGCACAGCGTAACGGGAACCGCGAACTCCGCTGCGCTACGTTTGCGTAGCGTGACGGGAAGTGCGAACTTCACTTCGTTTCGTTTGCACAGCGTAACGGGAACCGCGAACTCCGCTACGCTACGTTTGCGTAGCGTAAAATTGCATGTTGTGCAATTTTACTTATTTCTGTACAAGGTGTACTGCGAAGCCGCCGATCTCGTCTGCGAGATAGATTGCTGTCATCTTGTCGCCTTTGAACTTAGCGGACTCTTCGTTGAACTTGTAGCCCATCATCTCAAGGTAGTTTTTAGCTCTTACTACAGAGTTTGTAGCAACGGCGATATGACCCTTGGAGCCAAGTCCCTTGGACTTCATAGCCTCAACAGCGGTTCCTGCAAATACGGAGCTGTTGCCGACCTTCTTTGTGAATCCGAACAGACCGTCGAATGCGTCAGCAGTTTTTTCAGCTTCTGTCTCACTGTCGCAGTTAATTCCGATATGAGCGAGCTCAAAACCGAGCATTGTCTGAACAGCTTCCTTTGTGAGGTCGCGGATCTTATCGAACTCACCGGCAGCTACGAGGTCTTTCTTAACCATCCAGCTTCCGCCGCAAGCAAGGATCTTGTCAAATGCAAGGTAGGAGTTGATGTTCTTAGCGTTGATTCCGCCTGTCGGCATGAACTTCATCTGTGTGTACGGAGCTGCCATAGCTTTGATCATGTTGATTCCGCCAGCCTGCTCAGCCGGGAAGAATTTAACAACATCAAGGCCAAGGGAGATCGCCATCTCAACATCGCTCGGATTGGAAGTACCCGGAGTTACCGGAATTCCCTTATCTACACAGTATTTAACAACGGTCGGGTTTAAGCCCGGGCTTACGATGAATTTTGCGCCTGCGTTTACTGCACGGTCAACCTGCTCAGTTGTAAGAACAGTACCTGCGCCAACTAACATCTCCGGGAATTCTTTTGCCATAATACGGATGGACTCTTCTGCTGCAGCTGTACGGAATGTAACCTCAGCGCACGGAAGACCGCCCTCGCAAAGTGCCCTTGCAAGCGGTGCTGCATCCTTTGCATCGTCAAGTACAACAACCGGAACAATACCAATTTTCTGGATTTTCTCTAAAACTTCGTTCATGATTCCTGTCTCCTTTTTTGCTTTATAAATTTAGGAAATTCAGTTTTAGTCAATAATCAAGTCATATTGAGTCTTAATACCGAGTTTCATAATACGGAACTAAGTTTCGCATTGCGGTATCATCTAAATTAGATTATACTCATGAGATTCGAATTGTCAATAGCGAAAAAGCCTAATTTTACTGGATTTTCTGAGTAAAACTGCCGAAAAACAAATTGCTTCATTTTATTATGGAAGTGTGGTAAACTATAAAAAGTAAAAAACAAGGGAACCATAAGAACAGAAAAATATTTCCTGTGAAAGACCGGGAACGGCTGCCGGAGATGAGCGGCAGTTAGAAAGGGAAAAAACAATTATATGGATATACAGTTTCAGAAGCTGGGCGCCGAGAATTTTGCGGAACTCAGTAAGTATTATGGAAGGCGCCACGACAATACCTGTGACAGTGTGATGCTTGATAATTTCCTCTGGGCGGATTACTATCATGTCCACTTTTGCGAGAGAGATGACAAGGCAGTTCTCTGGATCATGAAGATTTTAGGAAAGATGTATGCCTCTCTTCCTGTGTGCGCCATCGAAGATATGCCCCACTACTTTAAAGAGATCGAACAGTATTTCAACGATAATCTTCATCTGCCGCTTGAGATCTATCTGGCGGATCAGGAGGCGGTGGACTGTTTAAATCTCCCGGCGGACCGCTACTCCGTAACGGAGCTTCCGGATGCAAAGGACTACCTTTACAGCGCGGAGGCGTTGAAGACATTGGCCGGAAAGGCGCTCCACAAGAAGAAAAACAACCTGAACGCGTTCAAAAAAGCATATGAAGGAAGATATGAGTACCGGACGCTCTGCTGTTCGGACGGCTGCGAGATCTGGAAGTTTCTGGATCAATGGAGAGAGGGAAAAGGCCAGGAGGTCGAGGGACACTTGGATTATGAAGTGGAAGGAATCCACGAGATCTTAAGGAACTGCTCGATGCTGTCAGTCCGCATGGGAGGGATCTATGTGGATGACCGGTTGGAGGCGTTCTCCATCGGAAGCTATAATAGTAAGGAAAAGATGGCGATCATCCACATCGAAAAGGCGAACCCGGAGATGCGCGGACTTTACCAGATGATCAACCAGCAGTTCCTGATCCATGAATTCCCCGAGGCGGAGATCGTAAACCGTGAGGATGATATGGGACTCCCGGGACTCCGTCAGGCGAAGATGTCCTATGCGCCGATGGATTTCGCGAGAAAGTATCGGATTAAACAGTTAGATTTTGAGGCACAGAGCGCGGAGTAAAGTATGATACGGTATTTGGAGACAGAAGAAAAGGGAAGATGCCTGGAGCTCTGGAGAGAGGCGTTCCCGGAAGATTCCACGGAATTTTGTGATTATTATTTTAAGGAAAAAATGAAGGACAACAAGGTACTTGTCCGGGAGGAGAACGGTGAGATTGTATCCATGCTCCACCGGAACCCGTACAGGATCTATATGCGGGGAAGTGAGGCTGTGTGCGACTATATCGTCGGCGTTTCCACACTGGTTGCTGGGCGCCACAAGGGATACATGAGAAGTCTCATGCTGGCGATGCTGCGGGACATGCAGGAAGAACGGATGCCGTTTACGTTTCTGATGCCCGCAAGAGAGTCCCTGTACCGTCCCTACGATTTCCGGTATATTTATGATCAGCCGCGCTGGGTCCTCAAATATAATCCCCACATCCACAGAGAGCCCTGTAACCTGAAGACGCTGGGTGCAGATCTGGCGGAGTGGCAGACTGCCTGGTTAAAGAGAAAATATGAGGTCTTTGCGATCCGCGATGAGGCATATTTACAGCGGATGGAGAAGGAGCTTGCCAGCGAAAATGGAACCTGCACACTGCTCTATGACGATGACTGGTTTATCGGAATGCAGAGTGAGTGGGGCTTAAAGGAACGGGAGATGCGTTATCTCTACACCGGAGAACATTACCGGAGCGAGGCGGGACGGAAGCCGGCGATCATGGCGCGTATCGTCTGCATGCCGGAGTTCGTAAAGACGATCCGGTTAGCGGAGAACTGTCCGCAGGATGAAGTGACGGTGGAGATCGGGATCAACGATCTCTTCGTACCGCAGAATCAGGGTGCATGGCTGTGGCAGCTGACAAAGGAAGGCTCGAGGATGATCCAGGAATCCCGGTTTATCGCAAAGGGGAAAATGGAGGTCCTGACGATCTCGGAGCTTACCGAGTGGCTGTTTGGATACCGGACACCGGCGCAGGTGGCGAAGATTCCGTATGGGGAGTATATTGAGCCGTTTCGCGGAGTGTTCTTAGATGAAGTTGTGTAAATGATATCAGGGTCAAACGGTGCATGATCCGCTGACAGCAAAGCAGAAAAGCGCATGATATCAGATGTGAGATGACTCCCACCTCTTTAGGTGACGAGCAGCAAGAATGCCGAGACGTTCTTGAATACAGAAAGGAGAGATCTGTCATGACAGAGCGGGAAACATTAAAAAAGTGGCTGGATGAGAGCAGCAATATCGTATTTTTTGGCGGGGCTGGCGTGTCCACGGAGAGCCATATTCCGGATTTCAGGAGTACGGACGGACTGTACAACCAGCAGTATGATTATCCGCCGGAGACGATCTTAAGCCATTCATTCTATATGAGAAAGCCGGAGGAATTTTACCGATTCTACCGGAACAAGATGCTGTTTCCGAACGCGGAGCCGAACAGAGCTCATAAGGCACTTGCAAAGTTAGAGAAAATGGGAAAATTAAAGGCAGTCGTAACACAGAATATCGACGGACTGCATCAGAAAGCGGGCAGCAGGGAGGTTTTGGAACTCCATGGTTCTGTACTGCGGAATTACTGCACACGCTGTGGAAAGTTCTATGGACTGGATGCAATCTTAAATTCTACGGGAGTTCCGAAATGTACCTGCGGCGGAACGATCAAGCCGGATGTAGTCCTCTATGAGGAAGGTCTGGATCAGGAGACCATCGAAAAATCCGTGAAATATATCGCGAATGCGGATGTGCTGATCATCGGCGGAACGTCCCTCACGGTATATCCTGCAGCGGGGCTCATCGATTATTACCGGGGACATAAGCTGGTCCTCATCAATAAATCCGTGACACCGATGGATAACCGCGCGGATCTCGTGATCAGCGGGCCGATCGGGGAGGTTCTCGGGGACGCAGTCGGAGTATAAACAAATATTGTTTAGAATGATCGATGAATGCCGCAGTAAGTTTGAACATCATACATAGGCTGGAATGGGCGCACATATAAAGCGCGCGGCAAAAGCGCAGAAAACAGGAGGCAGAAACTATGTATCAGGCAGCAGAGAATCGTTATGAGACTATGGAGTATAAACGCTGTGGAAGAAGCGGTTTAAAGCTTCCGCGGGTCGCGCTGGGATTATGGCAGAATTTCGGACTGGAAAAGACGATTACAGATCAGGAGGAGATCCTGTGCCATGCATTCGACCGCGGGATCACACACTTTGATCTTGCGAACAACTACGGACATCCGGCAAACGGCCTTGCGGAGAAAAATTTCGGTCAGGCGCTTAAGGATTGTCTTGGTACATACCGGGATGAGCTTGTGATCTCAACAAAAGCCGGATATGATATGTGGCCGGGACCTTACGGAAACTGGGGTTCCAGAAAGTATTTGATGGCGAGCCTCGACCAGAGTTTGAAGCGCTTGGGGCTTGATTATGTCGATATTTTCTACCATCACAGACCGGACCCGGAGACACCGATCGAGGAGACGATGGGAGCACTGAGCGATATCGTCCGCAGCGGAAAAGCGCTTTATGTCGGACTTTCCAATTATAAAGAGGAAGAGACGAGAAAAGCAGTAAAGATCCTAAAGGAAAACGGAACGCCGTGCCTGATCCACCAGCCGCGCTATAATATGCTGGAGCGTTGGGTGGAAGACGGACTTCTCTCCGCGCTTGATGAAAACGGAGTGGGCTGTATCTGCTTTTCCCCGCTCGCTCAGGGCGCACTGACAGATAAATACCTGAAGGGGATTCCGGCAGGTTCCCGCGCATCCCGTGAGGGAACGACGGTGGCACAGCGGTATCTTTCTGATGAACAATTAGAAAAAATCAAACAATTAAACCAACTTGCGGAAGAACGCGGACAGACGCTGGCGCAGATGGCTATCGCCTGGATCTTACGCCGCCCGGAGGTGACAACGGTCCTGGTGGGCGCCAGCAGGGTTTCGCAGCTGGATGACAGTCTTGCGGCGCTTGAGTGCACGGGATTTTCGGAGGATGAGCTGAAAAAGATCGACGAGATCCTGGCATAAAAGAGTTTAGAACAGATCAACACGCAGAAACCGTATGGATCGTGAAAATTTGTAAGAAATAAGAGATCGTTTGAGAAGACAGGTTTCAGGCAACAGGAGACATAGAGAATGGTATATGAAGTAGGCGATATCGTAAAATTAAAGAAACCGCATCCCTGCGGCAGTCAGGAATGGGAAATCCTGCGCGTGGGCGCGGACTTCCGCTTAAAATGTATGGGCTGCGGCCATATGGTCATGGTGACGAGACGGCTGGTGGAGAAGAATACCAGAGGACTCAGAAAGCCGGATGGGACGGAAGTAAAATAAAGGAAACTTGAAAAACAAAAACCAGCCACATGGGATCCATTAGAGCGGGAAGCGTAATGGAAAACATGTGGCTGGTTTTTGAGTTCGGAGGCAACTATAAAAGCGCACAGATCTTCTCAACCGCGTCCTGCGGCCCCTTGGTATTCGGGATATCGTACTTTGCATATTTCTTATATAACCCGCGTCGCGTGAGATAGGTATTCTCGATTTCCTCTTTTGCATGGTTCTTAAATAACGGTCGTTCCGGATGCAACGCAAGATTCCGGTAGCAGCCCTCAAACGGGCGGTCAATATAGAAGATCGTGCCGCTCTTTTCGAGGATCTCTCCGTTCCGGTCAAAGGTCAGCATTCCGCCTCCGGTAGAGACCACGGACGGGCCGAGGCCGCATACCTGACGGGCGATCTCATGTTCATAGTCCCGGAACAAAGACTCCCCGCCTTTTGCGAAGATCTCCGGGATTGTCATCTTGTAATGCTCGATCAGCATCTGATCCGTATCGTAAAACGGGAGACCGAGCTGTTCGGAGAGAAGTTTTCCGATGGTGGTCTTTCCGCTGCTTGTGAAGCCGCATAAAATAATTGGATGTTCTGGTGTCATGTCTGGTTCCTCTCGAAAGGTCTGCTGATTCTGGCGAAAGTATTCTGCGTTTTTGATAATACCGCACCGGGTATCAAATGAGCCGGCAATGTCGGTCTGTAAATGAAAAGCACATATAAAATACCATAAATATAGAAGAAAGGCAATAAGAGTGAGGACAAAGTTTCCGGGAATAGCAGAAGCGGTTTCCTAAAACATGGGCGGGCGAGTCTGCCGACACATATTTTACTCCGACTTCAACAATGGATAATGCCCCAAAAACTGCTGCAGCGCCAGATTCCCGGAGGATCTTTTCCACGCCGCAATGATCTCAACGACCTCCTCTTCGCCGATCAGCGGGATAAACACAAGGTTTTCCGCATTTGTCAGCTTATGCGTCACATAGGAGGGAATAATGGAGATCCCTTCCTCGATGGATACCATCATGAGAATACTCTCCACATCGTTGGAACGGAAGAAGATGTCCGGATGATATCCGGCCTGCTCATACATCTCGTAGAAGCGGAGGTCACTGACGGAATCACCGGTGCTGGACGGGGTCATGAACAGCAGGCGTTCGCCGTGGAGCTCTGACCGCTGAAGGGATTCCCGCCTGGAAAGTGGATGATTGCTGTAAACAGCGACCATCAGAGGACTGCGTTCAATGAGCCGGTATTCAATGGACTCGTTTTTCACGAGCTCCGTGCTGTCCCAGGTAAAAATAATATCATATTCGTCCTTCAATAGCCCCGCGGCGAGAAGATCGGTGTTTCGGCGGTAACAGGAAACAAGAATATTTGGATATTTATTATGGAAGAAACGCAGGGAGTTGGAAAAATTGCTTCGCTCAAAGCCTTTTGTATATCCGATCCGCAGGGTTCCTACCATACCGGTTGAAACCTCCTGAATCCGGTTTACCGCCTGATCAATGCGGCCGAGGATCGACCTTGCATCACTTAGAAATGCGCTTCCGGCCGGAGTCAGGGAGATCGGGCGGCTCGACCGGTCAAAGAGCGGGACGCCGAGGCTGTCTTCTAACGCGCGGATCTGCTGGGTGATGGCAGTCTGGGTAATATAAAACTGGTCTGCGGCTTTCGTGAAGCTGCGGCATTCAGCGGCGGTCACGAAGTAGCGCAGCTGGTTTGTGTTCATAAGCTCCTCCTAAAAAATAGGAATAAATCGCCCCACTCTGTGGGAAGCATCGTTACTCTTCGTAAAACATAAGTTTTTCTTATGATATCATACAAAATGCGCGGTTGCAAATCCTTTTACCGGGCGGTATCATAAGACTACTGATGCTGGATGGCGGTACAAGGGCAGATACGTTCCAAACAGTTACCCAAACGGAACATACTGTACAATACCGAATACAGTGACGCCAGCAGGATAAGAGCTGCGGATAAGACAGACGCGGACCGCAGCCGTAAGAGGGGAGTTATACTTATGAAACGAGAAAATTTTGGCTCACGTTTAGGTTTTTTACTGGTAAGCGCGGGCTGTGCGATCGGAATTGGAAATGTGTGGCGGTTTCCGTATGTAGCGGGACAGAATGGCGGCGGCGTGTTTGTCCTGTTCTATCTGCTGTTCCTGTTGTGTATGGGCGTTCCGGTCCTCACGATGGAGCTTGCGGTGGGACGTGCGGGACGAAAGAGCGCGGTCGGTGCGTATCGGGCGCTGGAAAAGCCGGGCAGTAAATGGCATGTACACGGCTGGTTCTGTATCCTCGGCTGTTATCTGTTAATGATGTATTACACGACCGTATCCGGCTGGATGCTCAGCTATTTCGTGAAGTTCGCGACGGGAACATTTACCGGAATGAATGCGGATCAAGTCGCAGGAGTATTTGGGGATATGCTCAGCAATCCCGGTGAGATGGGATTCTGGATGGCTGTGACCGTTGTTGTCGGATTCTTTATCTGCAGCAGAGGTCTTCAGAATGGCCTTGAGAAGATCACAAAATGGATGATGGCGGCGCTGTTATTGCTGATCCTGGTGCTTGCGGGACATAGCCTGATCCTTCCGGGTGCGAAAGAGGGACTGAGCTTTTACCTTCTCCCGGATTTCAGACGCGCGTCGGATGTCGGACTCGGATCGGTGATCATGGCTGCCATGAACCAGTCCTTCTTTACATTAAGCCTTGGCATTGCGGCAATGGAGATCTTCGGAAGCTACATGTCCGAGGAGCATACGCTTGCAGGTGAGGCGGTACGGATCTGCGGCCTTGATACGCTGGTAGCCCTTTCCGCCGGACTGATTATTTTCCCGGCATGCTTTTCCTTTGGCGTACAGCCGGATGCCGGCCCGCAGCTGATCTTTATCACACTTCCGAACGTGTTTGCCAACATGGCAGGCGGACGGATCTGGGGCATGCTGTTCTTCTTGTTTATGTCGGCGGCAAGCTTCTCAACCGTTATCGCCGTGTTCGAAAATCTGCTTTCCAGCTGCATGGATAACATCGGATGGAGCAGAAGGAAGGCTTCCGTGATCAACTGTATTTTCGTGCTGATCGCCAGCCTGCCCTGTGTTCTGGGCTACAATGTATGGAGTAATCTCCACATCATCGGCACGAGAGATGTTCTGGATTCTGAGGATTTCTTAGTCAGCAACCTGCTTTTACCGCTTGGATCCCTTGTTTATCTGTTATTCTGTGTGAGCAAGTGGGGCTGGGGATATGATAAGTATCTCGCGGAGGCAAACAAAGGAGCGGGACTTAAGATGCCGGGTGCGAACTGGGCGAAGATCTATTTCCGGTATGTTCTTCCGGTGCTGATTTTGGTGATCCTGATCCAGGGGCTGATCGGATAACAGACTCTCCGATATGCACGGGTTTCGTAACTGTGTACCGAACAGTTACCGGATTTCATAAAAAGACAGGAATTCATGAAAAACTTACCGGTTTAATGCGATATGCACATAAAAACTTTAAAGCGTAAAAGTTTTTGTATTGAATATCGAAATGACCTGTGTTATAATAATCATCGCAAATACAAAAAAGAGGAGAGTACCACAATGAAAAAGATGATTGCACTGGGCATGGCCGCTATCATGTGCCTGTCCATGACTGCATGCAGTGTCTCCACATCTTCCAAGACCGAGACGACCGCAGCAGCAACAAAAGCAGCTGAGACAACTGCAGAAGCAGCAAAAGACAGCGAGACAACCACAGAGGCTGCCGGCGATCTTGTTGCGACCGCAGATTATCCGACAAAACCGATCACAATGATCATTCCTTACGGTGCAGGCGGAACAACCGATACCTGGGGCAGAAAGCTTGCAGTCCTGCTTGAGAAATATTTAGGACAGCCGATCACCGTTACAAATCAGGGCGGCGCGTCCGGATCCATCGGAAGCCAGTTCGTAAAAGAGCAGCCGTCTGATGGCTACACACTTCTTGTTTGTGCGGAGACGATGGGAACCTACAGAACCATGAATATCTGCGACCTTGGATACGATGATTTCACCGTTATCTCTCCGTTAGTTGGTGATCCGAAGGTTCTTGTAGTCGGAAAAGACTCCAAGTACAACACACTTCAGGAGCTTCTTGATGCGATCAAGGAAAACCCGGGAAAGATCACAATGTCCCACTCCGGTCCTGGAGGAAGCGGACACAATCAGGGACTTGTATTAAAAGAGCTCGGCTATGAAGTTGCTATGACAAGCTTTGACTCCGGAAACGATGCACTTCTCGGTGTCATCGGCGGACAGGTTGACTTCACGAACCCGAATATCTCTACACTCGGCGGCTATATTGAGAGCGGTGATGTGAAACCGTTAGCAGTATTCTCCGATAAGAGAATGGACGCTTACCCGGATATCCCGGCGTTTACAGAGACAGTTCCGGAAGCTGAAAAGTACTTAAATATCCCGTACACACTCCTTTCCTTCGTTGTAAACAACGATACACCGCAGGAGGTCGTTGATGTATTAAAGGCAGCATCTGAGAAGGTATTCGCAGATCCGGAGTGGACCGAGTTCGTAAAACAGAACGCAGCGGATCCGGTATATGACGAGTACAAAGATGACGCATCGATCCAGGCATTCTATGACAACTGGAAATCCGTAATCTGCTGGTTACAGTATGACAACGGTGTTGCCGAGAAGAGTCCGGAAGAGTTCGGCATCAAGAGAATTGGAGAATAATCAATGAAGAATAAGATTCATTCGCTGATCGTCGAAGGAATTGTATTTTGCGGGAGCGGCCTTGTGCTGCTCTCGTATTCTCTTTTATCCTACGCGAAAGGGTTTAACAAAAGCTGGGCACAGTCCCCGTACCTGTTTCCGCTGATCGTGGCGATCGCCATGATCGGTCTGTCCTTATGGATCGTCGGAGAGGGAGTTACGGCGATGAAAAAGGCTGCCGCAAATTCGGATGACAAGAAGCCGGAAAAGGCAGGAAAAACAGAAAAGAGGCGCTGGGTCGTGATCGCCCTGATCCTCTGTGCGATCTACTATGCGGCTCTCGCCTTCATTAAAATTCCGTATATCACCATCGGAATTTTATCTTTTGCGTATACGTTTTCGACATTTGAGGTTGTGACGGTGGTATTCCTGATCGCCATGATGATTTTCATGGGTGTCAGAAAAATTCCGGTCCTTGTCTTCGTGCCGATCGGAACCACCTTGTTCTTAAGCCTCGCATTCCGCACATTCTTACATGTGCTTCTGCCATAGAAAGGAGAAAGGAAAATGATGCAGATGTTATCCGTGGTCGATCCGCGGTTTATTCTTATGGTTCTCCTTGGTTCTGTGGCTGGTCTGTTCGTAGGAGCGATCCCGGGACTTTCCGTGTCCATGGCGACCGCGCTTCTTGTATCCATTACTTATACCTGGGAACATTCAGACGCCCTGGCGATGATCATGGGTGTCTATGTAGTCGGAGTCTTCTCCGGTGCGGTATCGGCGATCCTGATCAATATCCCCGGCGCGCCTTCATCGGTCGTAACGACACTGGACGGCTACCCGATGTCGAAAAAGGGTCAGTCCTACAAGGCACTCTTTACCGCAACGATCTACTCGTTTATCGGAAGCTTATTTGGCCTTCTGGCTCTGGGACTCTTAGCGGAGCCGGTATCGAGAGTTGCGATCAAATTTACAAAGATGGACTATTTCCTTCTGGCTCTCTTCGGACTTGCGACAGTCGGTTCCGTCAGCACGAAGAACTACGCGAAGGGTCTTATCAGCGTTATGATCGGTCTTGTGATCAGCATGATCGGACTGGATCCGCTGATGGGAACAAAGCGCCTGACCTTCGGGATCCAGAACCTCGCGGGCGGTGTCAGCACAGTCCCGGCGCTTGTCGGCTTCTTCGGCTTT
This sequence comes from Clostridium sp. AM25-23AC, assembly GCF_003435125.1. NCBI lineage: Bacteria > Bacillati > Bacillota > Clostridia > Eubacteriales > Clostridiaceae > Clostridium > Clostridium sp. AM25-23AC. The sequence continues at coordinate 12,778 of NZ_QWGI01000027.1, forward strand.
GCAGAAGTGCTCTCTGTTGTATACAACATGAAGCAGGAGCAGAATGTCCTTGCGATGGAAAAGGCGAAGGTCAGCCTGAAAGAGATCTTAAAGAGCTGGAAGCTTTCCTTATATACATCCACGATCGGTCTTTTAGTCGGCGCTCTTCCGGGAGCAGGCGGACCGGTGGCATCCTTTATCGCGTACAATGAGGCGAAGCGCCTCGTAAAGAAGCCGGAGGTTCCCTTCGGTGAGGGTGCGGTGGAAGGAATCGTGGCCAGTGAGTCCTCCAACAACGCATGTATCGGCGGTGCACTGATCCCGATGCTGACGTTAGCGGTTCCGGGCGACGCAGTTACCGCGATCATCCTTTCCGTATTCTATGTCCATGGATTACAGCCGGGTCCGTTATTTATCACCCAGAACAAAGAATCCTTCTACTCGATTGTAGTAGCGGGAATCATCGCGTGCTTTGCGCTTTTACTGTTAGGACTGATTGTTGCCCCGAGGATCTGTAAGGTCATTACGATCCCGAAGAACATCATGATCCCGGTGGTAACGAGCCTCTGTGTGATCGGTTCCTTCGCGTGCAACAACCGTCTGTTTGATGTGGGACTCATGTTCTTCTTCGGACTGATGGGATTCATGATGCGCCGGTTCGATTATCCGGTTGCCCCGCTGATCCTTGCGATGGTACTCGGAAAGATGATGGATTCCAACTTCCGTCAGGCCGTGTCCCTGGCATCGTCCTCCGACAACCCGTTTATGGCGATGTTCGGACATCTGATCACGATCGTTCTTTCGATTTGTACATTATTCGTCCTGCTTGGAAATATTCCGTGGACGAAGCCGTATATCGATAAAGTAAAAGGGATCTTTTCGAGAAAAACGGCGTAATTTCAGATAAAACTTCTGAAAAACAGGCCGGATCACCAAATTTCGACCGGCGCAGGATTTCCCGCCGGTGTGAAAGACGGTAGGAAATGAAAAAAGTATAAAAAGAGCAGGAAATCAGGCAAAAAGTGCTTGCATTTCCTGCTCTTTTTTGCTAAGATTATTATCTGTGACATGTAAAAAATCCTTGCTCCTGATACTGAAAATCGGGGGCCGGAAGACCAGAAGGAGGTTTATGAAACTATGAACAAATACGAGTTAGCAGTTGTTCTTAGCGCAAAACTTGAGGATGACGAAAGAGCAGCCGCACTTGAAAAGGTGAAAGGCTATATCACACGTTTCGGCGGCAATGTCGTTGATGTGGACGAATGGGGCAAGAAGAGACTTGCATATGAGATCCAGAAGAGCAAAGAGGGATTCTACTACTTCATCCACTTCGAGGGCGAGGCAAACTGCCCGAACGAGGTAGAGGCTCATATCCGTATTATGGAGCCGGTTGTCCGTTATCTTTGCGTAAGACAGGACGCTTAATAAAGAAAGAGTGAGAATATGAACAGAGTTATCCTTATGGGTAGATTAACCAGAGACCCGGAAGTACGCTATTCCCAGGGCGAGCGCTCTATGGCGATCGCAAGATATACGCTTGCAGTTGACAGAAGAGGCAGAAGAAACCAGGACGGCGATCAGGGCCAGACGGCCGATTTTATCAACATCGTAGCTTTTGACCGCGCAGGTGAGTTCGCGGAGAAATATTTCCGCCAGGGCATGCGTGTACTGGTTTCCGGAAGAATCCAGACCGGAAGCTATGTAAATAAGGATGGCCAGAAGGTCTATACAACGGATATCATTGTAGATGACCAGGAATTCGCTGACAGTAAGGGTCAGGGCGGCGACAACAGCAGCTTTGGCGGCGGAAACAGCTACGGCGGCGGTAATCGCGGCGGCTACCAGCAGGCAACAAGACCTGCTCCGTCCAGTGCGATCGGCGATGGATTTATGAATATTCCGGATGGAGTCGAGGACGAAGGACTTCCATTCAACTAAATACCAGTCTGAGACAATACAGTGCGTTACTCCTAATTCGCTGTGAGTAGACTGAGTTTGCACGTGACCGGACAAGCGTTGGACGGTTACAGACAACGAAACTAACAGGAGGTAATTTAAAATGGCATTCAATAAAGGTGACAAGTCCGATTCTTCCAGAGTAAGAAGAGGCGGCATGCATAGAAGAAAAAAAGTTTGCGTATTCTGCGGCGATAAGAACGGCGAGATCGATTACAAGGACGTAAACAAGTTAAAGAGATACGTATCCGAGAGAGGAAAAATCCTCCCGAGAAGAATCACAGGCAACTGCGCAAAGCACCAGAGAGCTTTAACAGTAGCTATCAAGAGAGCACGTCATATCGCTCTTATGCCGTACACATGTGAATAATTCCTTAGAATAAGGATTTTCACGGATAAAGTAAGGTTTTATCTAATTAATTTGAAGCATCATTCGAGCCCCTATGTGAGAGATCACACAGGGGCTTTTTTCTATTGGCGTATTTCGTATGGGACATTTCGTTTCCAGCATCGCCAATTTAGCATAAATTGCATAAATAATCGGGAAAGCAACATAGATAAATATAGTTGAATATGTTTTACGTCCGTGTTAGAATGAACATAGAAAACTAAAAAGCATAGCATCTGCAAGGGTACTGGTAATACCCTTGCAGATGTGAAAAGTGTTTAAGGGACACTTCTCACAATGGTTGCGCCACTACTATGCCATTCCATTATAGTCGAAATAATAATAATAGACAAGATGGAAATGGGGTAGGAGTTTATTTGTTGTACAGAAAATGACAGCAGGAGTGTGAAGTGGAATCTTTGCACCCCTGCTTTTTAGTTTCTTCAATTGTTACATTACAATTTGTGTCTAAACGAAAAAAGTGGACCACAGGGAGGAATTGTATGAAGAAACAATATCTGGCATGGGGACTGGCAATAAGCTTGTCCATAGGAACCATATTTGGAAACAGCGGAGTTTCCTGGGCGTTTGAAAATACGAATCAGGACAAAACAGCCAATGTGGAGAAGGAAGAGAGCAGCTTGTGGGATGAGTTGGGATTATTGACGCCCAGCAATGCGACAGAACTTATGACATCAAGCAATGCGGCAACAGAAAATACAACAAATAAACCAACTGAAACAACAGGATTAAAAAAACAGTTTACGACAGAAGATGGAATTATTGTTGAGATAGACTCACAGGATGTCATTCTGCCGGAAAACACACAGATCCAGGTGAAAAAGGTCGATTTAGGATCTGAGATCACAGATTCTGTGCGCTCATCAATGCAGGAAAATCAAAAAGAACTTGAACAGATTTATGCCTATGATATTTCATTCTGGAATGATGGGGAAGAGTTTGAACCGTCTGATGGAGTGAAGGTAACATTTAAACTCCCGGATACCATGACTGGAGAACAAGTCGATGAATCAGAAATTTTCCATGTGAAAGATGGGGAAGATGTTGCTGAATTTGTTCCGAAGACAGTAGAAGGAGATCAGGAGATTAGCTGCCAATCGGTAGGATTTTCGGTTTATGGAATCGCTGTGGTGCAGGCAGAGGAATGGATTTCGATTTATACGGCAGGAGATTTGCAGAATATACAGAATAACTTATCTGCAAACTATAGGTTAATGAATGATATTGATCTGTTAGGGGTGAAATGGACACCATTAGGTAATACCCCAGCAGGGTCGCTCGCCGAGAGTATGACTTTTTATGGTAATTTTGATGGGCAAAATCATACGATATCAAATTTTAAAATCAAACCAAATGAGCCTCGTACTTTTGGCATTGGTTTATTTGGAGTAGTGGGTACTGGAACTATTAAAAATCTAAATATAGACTCTGCTTCGATTGTCGGAACTATAGATTCTGGATCGTCACGGTGTGGTATATTAGCCGGTTCATGTAATGGAAAAATAGAAAACTGTCACATAAAAAATTCAATAATAGATATTGAAACAGCATCATCTGTCAGCATAGGAGGAATAGTCGGAGCTGCAATAAATATACAGGCCAATAATTGCTCCTATCAAGGAGAATTGAATATAAAATCTATAAAAAGTAAAGAATTATTTCATAATGTAGGGGGACTTTTTGGAGATTCACTTTACGGGAATATAACAAAGTGCTTAAATTATGGAAATATTTCTGTTGAATACACGAATGGCGCTTCTCCATATGAGATAGAGGTTGGAGGAATTAGCGGAAATGCTGGATCTAATTCTGAGGAAACAGTAATGGAACAGTGCGCAAATATGGGAAACATAAGTGTTGGAAATAATTATAAATTTGAAAGTTGTATAGGAGGAATTGCCGGATATCATGAAGGTGGAGATATTATTGACTGCTACAATAATGGACAATTGGAAGACCAAGGAACTGCAGGCATAGTAGGTCGTGCAGGTGTTGTAACACCAGTGTACATAACAACTAAAATTGAAAACTCTTATAATTTGGGAAAAGCAGATTATGGAATAGTCAGGTGTACTTCTTATGATAGGCGGGGAAATGTAGACGTAAAAAACTGTTATTATATTAACACAGCAGAAAATGCGTATGCTAAAAGCGAGAGAAATATATATCTTACGAATGTAAAAAGATGCAGTGCCAGTGAAATGAAACAGCGGAATACCTATCAAAATTTTGATTTTGATGACACATGGAAAATGGGACTGGATGACTATCCATATCCAGTTCTACAATTCCAGGATTATATGCCATCTCAACCGGATATTCCCGATACGTCAGACAGCGATGAGCAGTTGGGCTGGGTAAAATTTGAAAATGGTAAAGTTGGATATTATATTTCTGAGAATAATCAGTGCCATCTGCTGAAATCATGTGTACGTGAATTAAATTACACGGATGGAAACGGCGTGATTTTCACTGGTAAATGGAAATTTGACGAAAATGGCTATGCTATAACAGGTATAGATAAAGGACTGTATTATTATGACAAAGAAGACGGAGTGTATCCATATGGAATGTGTGTTCCGGATAAAGAAGTGGATGAAATTCTGAAAGAGGAGTACGATCAGTTCCATATCCGTCCATCGACAGTAATGAGCAGATATTCGTTCATCTCAACATATATGGACGATATGAATTATTTATCGTATATTCTTTCTGCCAAGATCGATGATGGCTGGATGAGATTGACCGGGTATGTATTCCAGACATTGAGAAAACAGCGTGGATATGTGGATATTGATGATATAAACGTTGAGTATTTAATGGAAGAGTCAAATAACAGAAAAATCCTGGCTCAGATGATGGATTTAAAATTCCCGGAACAGGAAAATACGGAAGCAAAGCCAACCCCGGAGGCAGTGGTTAATGCTTGGGATGAAGTAATAGATGAAGTAGAATATGCCGAATTCATAGCAGAAAAAATTGCCGACGCATCGAAAAATGAAAAAAAATATTCGAATTCATTTAAGAAATTGATGAAGGAGGTCAAGAAAAAAGAAGATAGTGGAGAGAATAATAAAAAGAAAATTTTGGAGGGTGTTGGAAAACAGAGTTATGAAACATTTAAAGTAATTATGGAACAGGCGAATGGCTGGTCAGACGCGCTTAAGGATTGTTCAGAAAAAATAAGCTATCTGAATGCTCTGGAAGAGTCAATTAATAAGATCGACTCCAGAAAGGTACAAAACATTCAGAAGCTGAAGAATGCAGTTTCGGAATTAAAGAGTAATTATAAAAAACAGATAAAATTCCAGGTACTTGAGACCAGCTTTGCACTAATAGAACAGGCAAATTTGTGGGATGAAGTTGTGACCGGAGAAAAAAATCCATTAGCAGACTGGACTTTTACAGAAGACCCGAAAGAAAATCCGAAATATAATGTGGCCAAGATTGCAACAGATGTTATAAAAAAATCTGTGGAGGGAGGTCTCCCTTTACTCAAGACATTCAGTCAGGCCATTACTACGATCCAGACAATTGATGGAAGACCGGAGGCTGTTAATACGATTGCCCAGTCGCAAATGCTTTATACGGTGGCGTATGACGTTCTTCGGGAAAAAGAGGACAAGTTTTTAATAGACGGAAATTCAGAGAATTTAGCGGACTATTTAAATGCCTTTGAATTTATGAGATGCATAACGCTTTTGAGATATCAGAATATGAAAGCAGTGTATGCATCTATATACAATAGAGATAATCTGAAACAAGTTAAAGTAGATTTCCTGCAGAAAGAAATTAATAAGCTTCAGAGAATCTCGCCGTTAAACTATTATGAAAACGAGTTCAGTCCTCTGACATTTGCCGGTTCATGGGATGAATCGGGAGAAAAATATTACTATGGAACGAATGGAGATGAGAGATTTTACATAGAAAACAGATGGGCCTACATTGATGGCAAACGGTACTATTTTGATCAGAATGGTCGGGTTTTAGTCGGAGCACAGAAGATCATGGATGAAACCGGAGAAGGGGAATATTACTTCAGCACAGGTGATGGCTCAGAATATAATAAGGATCATCGTGGAGCAATGCAGACTGGACCGATTGAAATCAATGGCAAAGAATATTATTATGATTCAAATTCAGGAGTAAATCGTGGCCGGAAAGTAATAAACAGCCGGATCGAAATTGGACCAAAAGATTACCGGTATTATGGACCTGATGGTGCTTACGACAGAGAAAAAAGTGGATTTTCAGAAGTTACGGATACAGATCCAAACCATAAGTTCTATGATAAAGGCGGAATCCGTTATGCAACCAACTGCCCGGTAGATATTATTATTTACGATGAAAACGACAATATGGTCGGGAAAATTGTAAATGATCAGGTGCAAAATGTGACGGATGATGAAATCGACGTATATGTTGATTCTGCGGGACAGAAGATCGTTGGCGTTCCGCAGAATGGCAAATATAAACTGGAGATTATTGCCCGTGCTGCAGGAGCTATGGATTATTCTGTTGCCGAGTTTGCATCAGATGGTTCTGGTTTGATTGGAAAGACGGACTATCGCGCTGTGACACTTAACCAGGCGGATCATTTCTATGGAATTACAGAATCAATGTTCTATGATGGTGAAGAGCATAATTCATATCGTCTGCTGAAAGAGAATACAGAGATTGAGTTGGCCGAATATCAGGATACATTGACAAGTTATCTGATCAATGCTTCGGCAGAAGGACATGGAACTGTTGAAGGAAGCAAAGCTGCAATTCGTGGCGACTTTGCGAAATTAACAGCGAAGCCAGATAGTGGATATTGTTTTGCCGGCTGGTATGATAAAGATGGCAATTGTGTATCAAAAGAACTTGAGTTCCGATTCAGAGTATTGGAAGAGCAGAACTTTACTGCCAAATTTACGGTAAGAGGGGCATCAGATAGTGGATCGGATAGTTCAGACGACAGTGATGATACCTCCTATATACCGAAACGAGGAGTAACAGGAAAGTGGATAAAGAATGAAAAAGGCTGGTGGTATCAGAGAATAGATGGTACATGGCCACATGATGAATGGTGCGAACTGGAATATTTGGGACGAAAAGAGTGGTACTATTTTGACAAGAATGGCTATGTGGTTTCTGGCTGGTTGAAATGGAATGGATGCTATTTCTATCTGAATCCGATTTCTGATGGCTGGTTTGGCAGAATGGAAACAGGATGGAAGAAAATTGATGGAAAATGGTATTATTTAGAACCAGTTTCTGGCCAGAATAAGGGACATTTGTTCGTGAATACAGTCACTCCAGATGGATACAAAGTAGATTCGAATGGAGCCTGGATGAAATAAAAAATAGGAACGGCACTGCTCCATCGGTATTTACATCTGAGAAAGAGGCAGTGCCGTTTTTCAAACTTAATTTAGGGCGCTATGTCAATAGATAGGGGAGAATTCGTCAGAATCCCGTGTGAAAAGCAGCGTGGGTGTTCTTACGGGCATATAATGTATAAGAACACTTAATAATTCCATTTACGTCTACTATCTTTTCCAGCGATCCTCGATGAATTGCAATATTTGTTTTCGGCATAAATGTCAAACAAACATTTTACATCCCTGCCGATATGGAAAATGGTTTCGGAATCAATGTCAAATAATATGTAAATACAGTCAGTTGTTCATCGCTGAGATTTAAAATTTCCTGAAGTCTCACCATTAAGGCATCCATTAGTATGTCAGGTGATTTGTTAAAAAAGAAATTTTTCCCCGAAAACTGGGAAATATAAGAAGCTGCAATAAGGAGCTGCATGAAAATTACATTTAAGGATATTTATGTCTGAAAATTGACTTTTTTGCTGACACCCTTTATACTACGTAGAGGAAAAGTCAAAAAAAGAAACAGCAATGTGGAAGGGCAGTACACTATTCGAGAGGTCATTGAAAGGTCCAGAACATAATTCTGGACCCTTTTTTTAGCCTTCTGAGGAAATTCTATGGAGAAACAGTACACTGCTATGCTGTTCCCACATTGGTTTGCGGTTTGTGAAAAGGTATCGAAAAGGAGAAGGAAGGGGGAGCTGAAAATTTCAACCGCTCGTTATGGCTTGTTCTGAATAAGAAAATAAAGCCCACCGATATTCGGTGGCGGAATGGAGCATTTCAAATGATTCATGATGGATTTATCTATCTGGCCACTTTAATGCTGTTAGCAGCAATTCTGGTCAATCTTCCCGTGTACCTGCGGGGAAAAGGCGCACAGACCTTTTTTAAATTTGCACCGCCGATCGTTCTGATCTATTTAGGCATGATGCTTTTATGTACTATGAAAGTATGGGATCTGCAGGATACGTCAGCCATTTACGTATCGATCAAAAATCCGTTACTCTACGCAATGCTGTTTTTAATGCTGCTGCGTTGTGATCTGAAAAAGATCATTAAATTAGGACCGAAAATGCTGATCGGTTTCTTCTCAGCGAGTATTTCAATCGGTGTTGGTTTTGTAGTAAGCTATGGAATTTTTCATAAATTACTGGGTCCGGAAAGCTGGAAAGCACTTGCAGCACTGTGCGGAAGCTGGTTAGGCGGCGGCAGTAATATGCTGGCGATTCAGGCAATTCTGGATGTAAGTGAAGAAAGTCTGGCATATTCTCTGGTAATGGATTCGGTTTGTGCAGTAATCTATGTTATGTTCCTTCTGTGGGTGATCAACTTCTCTAAGGAATTCAACTCCTGGACAAAGGCAGATGTACGTCTGATCGATGAAGTAGGAGCATCTCTGGAAAAAGAGGCAAGGGAGGACAAGAGACCTCTTACCTGGAAAAACATGCTTCTTTTAATCGGCGTATCCTTCTTTATATCCTCTCTGTCCAAGGATGCCGGTGTTATGGTTGCGTCTGTTCTGCCTGTTTTTGATAAGGCAACCTGGACAGTTCTTCTTGTAACAGCTGTAGGTCTGATCGTAGCAATGACTCCTTTTGGAAAGATTAAGGGAACGGAAGAAGTTTCCAATATCATGCTTTACATTGTCATCGCAATGATCGCTTCCAGAGCAGATATTTCTGCTATGGGAAATGCACCGGTATGGCTGGCTGCCGGATTCCTGATCCTGCTGATCCATATAGCGGTTATGGTAATCCTTGCAAAGCTGATCCGACTGGATATCTTTACCTGTGCGGTTGCTTCTCTGGCGAATGTCGGAGGAACTGCGACAGCGCCGGTACTTGCAGGTGCATACAGCAGCGCACTGGTTCCGATCGGTATCCTGATGGCTCTTCTCGGCAATATTATTGGAACACCGGGCGGCGCATTTGTAGGATACTTAATGAGCCTGATCGGGTAGAGAACAACAATTGAAACGGGTAGTACAAGAGCTCCGCACGGGAAACTGTGCGGAGTTTGTTTTTGTCAGGACAGGGCTCTGTTCTGCGGGAGGTTAGAATAAATTATAGTGTTACTGATTTTTTCCTTCCCTATCCGTAATGGAAAAGAAATGATAAGATGTATTCAAGAATGCCGAAGCATTCTTGCTGCGATATGCGCATCATGCAAAGCATGACATACTTCTTTTGCGCATCATAAGCAATCCTGCCGAAGGCTATGGCTATTTTTATAGAAACTATTCTTCATTATTTTATATAAAAGTGTGATTGTATGGCATTAAAATTAAATAATTATGTGATTGTGCTTGTGATTTTCATGAATTTCACATATAATAAAAGTGTGATTATAAAGCATAAAACTCCAATAAAAATGTGAGGAGTGATTCTATGGAACGATTTATCTTAAAAAAACTGCTGGATTGGAAGAATTCTCCCTACCGCAAGCCCTTAATTATGAAGGGCGTACGTCAGGTGGGTAAGACTTGGATTCTGAAAGAGTTCGGAAGACGCTGTTATGAAAATACAGCCTACTTTAACTTCGATGAAAATGAAGAATATAAGCAATTTTTTGAGACAACAAAGGATGTGGAGCGGATTCTACAAAACCTTATGATGGCAAGCGGTCAAAAGATAGTACCGGAAAAGACCCTCATCATCTTTGACGAAGTACAAGACTGCCCGAAAGTCATTAACTCCATGAAATATTTTTGTGAGAATGCACCGCAGTACCATGTTGCCTGCGCCGGTTCTCTGTTGGGGATTGCTCTGGCGAAACCTTCCTCTTTTCCGGTAGGTAAGGTCAACTTTATGCAGATTGACCCGATGACCTTTAATGAATTCCTGCTTGCCAACGGTGATGAAAATCTGGCACAGTATCTGGAACAGGTGGACACCCTTGAACCTATTCCTGACGCCTTCTTTAATCCATTATATGAGAAGCTGAAGATGTACTATGTTACCGGTGGTATGCCGGAGCCGGTATTGATGTGGACGGAGGCACGGGATGTTTCTGCCATGCAGGAAGCCTTGTCCGGAATCATCGGAGCCTATGAGCGTGATTTTGCCAAACATCCTGATCTCAGCGAGTTCCCGAAAATCTCAATGATCTGGAAATCCATTCCTTCTCAACTGGCAAGAGAGAACAAGAAGTTCATCTATAAAGTGGTCAAGGAAGGTGCACGAGCCCGTGAGTACGAGGATGCCTTGCAATGGCTGGTGGATGCCCGTCTGGTGCATAAAATTTATCGCAGCTCAGCTCCCGGCCTGCCGATTGCAGCTTACGATGACCTGCCTGCTTTCAAGATTTATCTGGTGGATGTGGGATTGCTCCGCCGTCTGGCGCAGTTAGCCCCCACTGCCTTTGGCGAAGGGAACCGCCTTTTTACTGAATTCAAAGGCGCATTAGCCGAAAACTTTGTGTTGCAGACTTTAATTACTCAGCTTGAAGTCATGCCCCGTTATTGGAGCCAGAACAACCCGCCTTACGAAGTGGATTTCCTCATTCAGCGGGAGAACGACATCTTCCCCGTGGAGGTCAAATCCGAAGCCAACACAACCAGCAAGAGTATGAAGAAGTTCAAGGAGCTGTTCCCTGATAAGGTCAAGCTCCGCATCCGTTTCTCATTGGACAATCTGAAACTGGATGATGATGTGTTGAATATTCCACTATTCATGGCAGATCAAGCGGATAGGCTGATCGGATTGGCATTGGAGCAGCTACAGAAATAGAATTTATCATAAAATCGGCAGAATACCCCCATTTCTCGTAGGTGGCGGGATGAATGCCACTATAACGATACACAGACAGATGTAAAACGGTAAGCAATTACAATTCTTTCTCTTCCCTTTTGTGAAACCATGTGCTATAATTAACACAGAACATATGTTCTACACCAATTAGGAAAGGAGGAACCGTTTTGTATTTGACCGTATGCCAGCAGCTAAAGCATCTGTCCAAAGATGAATTCCTCATTCTACGGGAATTATGCCGCACAGCCAAAAACCTGACCAACCAGGCCATCTACCAGGTACGGCAGCATTACTTTGAACATAGCCGGTATCTCCCATATGAGAAAAACTACGCCATCTTAAAGACTTCCGAAAACTATCGGATGCTGAATTCCAACATGGCCCAGCAGATCCTTAAGGAAGTGGATGGATCTTTTAAGTCTTTCTTCGGTCTGTTGAAACTGGCAAAGCAGGGGAAGTATCCGTTTTCATCCTGCAGGCGGCCCAAATACCTTCCAAAAGACGGCTACGCAACCCTGATCGTCGGGTTTGTAAGACTGAATGGGAACCGGTTTGTCCTTCCGTACTCAGCAGCGTATAAGAAGCATCATAAACCGGTCACCATTACCATCCCGCCGGTCCTGGCAGATAAAAACATTAAGGAGATCCGTATCATCCCAAAAGCAGACGCCAGGTTCTTTGAGATCCAGTACACCTATCAGGTGGAAGCGGCTCAGAGAAATCTGAATCCAACCCATGCACTGGTGATCGACTTCGGGATCGACAATCTCATGACGGCCGTTTCCAACAGAGGGGAAAGCTTCCTCATCGATGGGAAACGCTTAAAATCCATCAACCAGTGGTTCAACAAGCGGAACGCCTGTCTGCAGAGCGTCAAAGACAAGCAGCACTACGGAAAGAAAACAACCAGACGTCAGGCCGTTTTGCAGAGGAAGAGAAACAACCAGGTCCGTGACTACATGGGTAAAGCAGCGAAACAGGTGGTCACCTACTGCATCCGGAACGATATCGGAACCCTGATCGTGGGCTACAATACCACATTCCAGCGCTCCTCAGACCTTGGCAGGCAGATGAACCAGGTCTTTGTGGGAATTCCGTTCGGGATACTCCGCAGGAAACTGAAATATCTGTGTGAAATGAATGGGATCCGCTACGTGGAACAGGAGGAAAGCTATACTTCCATGGCATCCTTCTGGGATCTGGATGAAATGCCCGTATATGGAGAAGCAGGACTTGTGCCACCGGTCTTTTCCGGCCGCCGGATCTGCCGTGGCCTGTATCAGGACCGCTCTGGAAGGCGGATCAACGCTGATGTCAATGGTGCTTTAAATATCATGCGTAAATGTAACATTGTGAGCCTAAGGGCTCTATATGATAGAGGCGATGTGGATACGCCTGTAAGAATAAGGATCGCCTGAGAGCGGGCGGAAACTCAAAGATCAAACTTCTTAAACGGGAGTCCAAGGATTCCCCAGAAGCCCCCACTTCAAATTTCTTCAAAATTAAGTGGTGGGTAATTCACTGAAATAACAAGACTAGCAAAAACGGCACTGGTTAGAACGGTGCCGTTTTTGTTTGCAAATTCTTCAGTTAGATTTTCTTGTTCAATTCGCGATCACAAGGTTAGCGCTTGCATTGCATTTGCAGACCGGGACATACTAAAACTCCATCACAAGCCCCGCATGCAGCTTGTGAACGGATTCTCCTAAGGTCTCTTTCAGGAGATCAAAGGCATGATCTCCGGTGCAGTGGCCGGTGTAGACCGAAGAGATGCCGGTGGAGCGGATCCCTTCGGCGAGGGCAAGGATCTCTGCGTCGGTCTTATTGTAGAGGTGGAAGCCGCCGATCAGGGCTTTTACTTTTTTATCCGGGAAAGTCGCGGTGACCTCACGGATAATGGTATCGGCGCCGCCGTGGGAACAGCTGTTGAAGATCACAAGGCCGTCCGGTGTGTCGAAGACGAGACTCTGTTCGTGGGAGAAGAAATCCGGCTTCCAACGCCGTTTTTCCTTCAGGTACATGTGCTCCCGGATTCCTTTTTTTTCCAGTCCCGGAGTCTTATGCGGAATCAGATAAACCCCGTCACATGGGGAAAAGTCCCCGGAGACGAGCTTGATCCGGTCCGGATACTTTTTTAACATGCCCTTTGGAATACCGATGTATTTCTTGTAATTCCAGACACCTTTGCAGCAGTTTTCTCCGGTGGTTTCCCTAAAATAGAACGGTGCAAACGAATTTACCCTGAAAAATTCCGGGATTCCGTCTGCATGGTCGTAGTGCGCGTGGGAGAGAACTCCGAAATCCACGTCTTTCATGTTCAGTCCAAGCGCATCAGCATTCTTCAGAAAAAGCCCGGATGCCCCGGCATCTAGAAGGATATGTTTCCCATGATATTCAATAAAAATTGATAATCCCCATTCACAGCCGAGATTTTCGGCGGGGATGTTGTCGCTGAGTACGGTTGCTTTCATAAATGAAAATCCTTTCGTAAAGTATTGATTGATAGTTGCCTTATAACTTTATTTTTTTCATTAAACACAAATGCGAACTTCCTGCAGGAAAGAGGTTTTGTATAACTTTGCGGCTTTACAAATTTCTTTTGCAATCTCTTTCTTATCGATCTTTTTCCTCATTAGATTTTTCCTATCAACGGTATTTGGGTAACAAAAACGCCGGACAACCAAAGTTATCCGACGCCTTTTTTATGATTGCGTGTTTTATGCTGGCTGTCAGCCTCGATGCCTTGCCGAGTATCATAAAGTGCTGGTAATTACCCTCCCCAGCCGGAGTACAGCTTTCATGTGTCGCCACACGGAAACCTTTCTGGTTCATTTATATTATACTCAAATCCCGTCCTCTTATCAACTGATTTTGAAATATCCAAGATTTTAACGGAAATGGCATGGAAAGTGTTACAGGAAAATCGCAGAAAGACCTCTTGAATATTTAAAGAAGAGATGTTATATTATAGATAAGAGAAGTGCCACCGATAGACGGCTTGGCCCTCGAAAATATGGATTAAAAAATAACCGCTAGTTTTGCGAGGACTGGGCGGTTATTTTTTTGCGTTTTTTTCGATGTCTCTGCCAAGTGAATATCCTGCCTTGAAGCAAGTTGCTCCGAAGCTCAGGATTGCAAGTACAATACCTAAGATTTCCATATGGCATCACCCTCCTCTCACTATGTATCAGAGGGTCACACATGCCCTCTGCGAAGAGGGCCAAACCGCCTACCGTTATGGTGGCACCTATATTATTCTATCACAATTTCTTTGATCTATAAAGTCTATTTTACGCTACTGGTGGTTTTAGAAGCCGTGCCACTGCTATACACGTCAGGAATTTCATAGACCGTAGTGCAATGTCCGCCCCAAGCGGATCATGGACAAATGCCTGTATCTATGGTATACTATCCCCAAAGTCGGTTCTGATACATGGAGAAATTCTGCCTGAATTTCTCCATGCATAAAAAGGCACTAACGTGTCAAACGCACACTCGCGCAAGAAGAGTCTATCACAAGCGACTGCGCTCGGCGCGAGAATGTGTCAAGGCACATTCTTTTTATGGTCTTGCTATGCCCATTTTACCGGGCGGCGGATAGGAGATAAGAATGAAAGATGATAAAAAGGTCAGCCATATTCTGCAGCTTTACCTTCAGTGGCCGGTATTTTTAACGGCACTGGTAATCCTTGCGGGAGCTGCGGTCAACCTGATCTCACGCAAGGCGGGATTCGTGATGCTTGCATTTACGGTGATCTACGCGGCGTGTGCCGGAACCCTGTATATGTACGGAAAGAAGCGGGCTCTCGGCAGTCTGGTGTCCTTTGCGTCGGCGTACAGCTGGAGTCAGAAACAGCTTCTGGCGTCCCTGGAGCTGCCCTACGCGATCGCGGACACGGAGGGTAAGATCCTTTGGATGAACCGCGCCTTTGAGGCGGTGACCAAAGAAGAGAAGAGCGCAGGGAAAAGCCTGACAATGCTCTTCAAGGAGATCACAGTGGAATCCCTCGAGAAGATGGAAAATGCGATGGAAGTCCATGTGATCTATGGGGAATCGAAATACCGCGTGAGTATGAAACGCGTGACGATCCGCCCGGATGAACTTGCCTCCGGAATCCCGGAGAAGCAGACGGAGCAGCAGATCCTTGCGGTATATCTCTATGATGAGACAGAGCTCTACAACTACAAGCAGGCGATCACAGACCAGAAGATGGTCGCGGGCCTGATTTATCTGGACAACTATGATGAGGCGTTGGAGAGCGTCGAGGAAGTCCGCAGATCGCTCTTAACGGCCCTGATCGATCGAAAGATCAACAAGTACATTTCTGCGGTTAACGGTATCGTAAAGAAGCTGGAGAAGGACAAATATTTCTTTGCGATCAAGCAGTGCTATATGCCGCGTCTGGAAAAAGAGCGGTTTGGACTGCTTGAGGAGGTAAAGACCGTCAATATCGGAAACGAGATGGCGGTGACCTTAAGTATCGGTATCGGAATGAACGGCGATACCTACAGCCAGAACTATGATTATGCCCGTACAGCGATCGATATGGCCCTCGGCCGCGGCGGTGATCAGGCGGTAGTAAAATGCGGCCAGAAGATCCAGTATTACGGCGGAAAGGCCCAGCAGTTAGAGAAAACGACCCGTGTCAAGGCCCGCGTCAAAGCCCATGCCCTCAGGGAGCTTCTTGAGACAAAGGACTGCCTTCTGATCATGGGACATAAGATCGGAGATATCGACTGCTTCGGCGCGGCGATCGGAATGTACCGGATCGCGTCTGCCCTGAACAAAAAAGCACATATCGTGATCAATGAAGTGACCTCCTCGGTGCGTCCGATGATGGAACGCTTTGAGACCGGCGATTATCCGAAGGACCTGTTCCTCACGGGAAGTGAGGCCGCGGATATCGTGGATAACAATACGGCGCTTGTCGTTGTTGACGTCAACCGCCCGAGTATCACAGAAGAACCGGACCTTTTAAAACTCGTGAAGACGATCGTTGTCATCGATCACCACCGTCAGTCCAGCGAGATCATCACAAACGCAACTCTGTCCTATGTAGAGCCTTACGCGTCATCCGCCTGTGAGCTGGTTGCGGAGATTTTACAGTATGTTGCTGACAGTATCCGGATCAAATCCCCGGAGGCGGACGCTATGTACGCGGGAATCGTGATCGATACGAACAACTTTACAAATCAGGCGGGCGTCCGCACCTTTGAGGCGGCGGCGTTCCTTAGAAGAAACGGAGCGGACGTGACGAGAGTACGGAAGTTGTTCCGTGACAGTATGGAGGACTACAAGGCGAGAGCCGAGGCAGTCCGTCAGGCAGAGGTCTATAAGAAATGCTTTGCCATCAGCGTGTGCCCGTCAGAGGGCGTGGAGAGCCCGACAGTAGTAGGCGCACAGGCTGCAAACGAGCTTCTTGACATTGTGGGAATGAAGGCATCTGTCGTTCTGACCCCATATGAAGGCAAAATCTATATCAGCGCGAGATCGATCGACGAAGTCAATGTCCAGGTCATGATGGAAAAGCTGGGCGGAGGCGGACACAGAACGATCGCAGGCGCACAGCTCCCGGGCGCTACCGTTGAGGAGGCCAAGGAGAAGGTGAAAGGCGTCATTGATATGATGCTGGAGAAAGGAGAAATTTAAGATGGAAGTTGTATTATTAGAGGATGTGAAGGCACTTGGAAAAAAGGGCCAGGTCGTAAAGGTAAATGACGGATATGCGAGAAACTTTATCCTTCCGAAAAAGCTTGGTGTTGAGGCGACATCCAAGAACTTAAACGATTTAAAGCTCCAGAAAGCAAACGCGGAGAAGGTTGCGGCAGAGCAGCTTGCGGAGGCTAAGAAGCTTGCGGAGGAGATCGATAAGATGTCCGTAACCGTTTCGATCAAAGCCGGCGAGGGCGGACGCGCGTTCGGTTCCGTCTCCACAAAGGAGATCGCGAAGGCGGCGAAGGACCAGTTAAAGCTTGATATCGACAAGAAGAAGATGGTTCTGCCGGAGCCGATCAAGAGCATCGGAAGCTTTGAGGTTCCGATCAAGCTCCACAAGGAAGTAACAGCAAGACTCAGCGTGAAGGTCGTTGAGGCGTAAAGACTGAATGTCTGCCGCGTGTGCAATACGCGGACAGCATAGTTGAAATTCAGGGCAGGAAACCAGGTAGAGGTTCCAGCCTGCAAAGTAAGAAAGAAAACGGCTTCTGCAGAAATATATGCAGAAGCCGTGCGAAGTTATAGACACAGACGTACAGAGAGGAAATCGGACAGATGGAAGAAGCGTTAGTAAAAAGGGTTTTGCCGCACAGCGTTGAGGCGGAGCAGTCGGTGATCGGTTCCATGCTGATGGACAGGGATGCGATCATCGCGGCATCGGAGATCGTGGTCGCGGACGACTTTTATCAGCGTCAGTACGGGATCATGTTTGATACGATGGTGGAGCTGTTCAATGAGGGAAAACCGGTGGATCTGGTCACGCTTCAGGACAGGCTGAAGGAAAAGGATGTCCCGCCGGAGGTGTGCAGTCTGGATTTTGTCCGCGACATCCTGGCAACGGTTCCGACTTCCGCGAATGTGCGCTCCTATGCCACGATCGTCCATGAAAAGGCGGTTCTCCGCCGACTGATCAGGATCAACGAGGAGATCGCCAACAACTGTTATTCCGGAAAGGACAGCCTTGAAGTGATCCTGGCTGACACGGAAAAGCAGATCTTCAACCTGTTGGAAAGCCGCGCTTCCGGCGATTTCGTGCCGATCCGTCAGGTCGCGCTGAACGTCCTTGATAAGATCGAGCAGGCGACCCGCTCAAAATCCACGGTAACGGGTCTTCCTACCGGATTTATCGATCTCGATTACCGGATGTCCGGCCTCCAGCCTTCGGATCTGATCCTGATCGCTGCCCGCCCGTCTATGGGTAAGACGGCGTTCGTACTGAATATTACGGACTATATCGCGGTCCGGAGACAGAAGACCTGCCTGATCTTCAGTCTGGAGATGTCGAAGGAGCAGCTGGTAAACCGTATGCTGTCCATGGAGTCCAACGTGGATTCCCAGAAGCTCCGTACCGGTACCCTGACGGATGCGGACTGGGACGCTGTCGTGGAAGGAATCGGTACGATCGGAAGCTCCAAGCTTGTAATTGATGATACGCCGGGTATTTCCATCATGGAACTTCGTTCCAAATGCCGGAAGGTTAAGCTGGAACATGGTCTCGACCTCGTTATGATCGACTACCTGCAGTTAATGTCGGGCAGCGGAAAGAACGGAGACAACCGTCAGCAGGAGATCTCTGAGATCTCAAGATCTTTAAAGGCCATCGCGAGGGAGTTGAGCGTCCCGGTGATCGCCCTGTCCCAGCTTTCCCGTGCCTGTGAGACAAGAACGGATCACAGACCGATGCTTTCGGATCTTCGAGAGTCCGGAGCCATCGAGCAGGATGCCGACGTTGTGATGTTCCTGTACCGTGACGATTATTATAATAAGGATACGGATAACCCGAACACGGCGGAGGTTATTATCGCGAAACAGCGTAACGGCCCGATCGGAACCGTATATCTTGGCTGGAAACCGGAACTGACCCGGTTTGTGAATATTGCGAAGGAGCAGCAGTAAATGCATGGTCAAGCGCCTGCTTTCGAATGGAATTTGAAGGAATTTCATCGGAAGCGGGCGTTTTTGTCATATTGGGACATGGCTTCACATATATTATTAGCAATCTGATAACGGTTTTGCAGGCATGCGGCAGTCTGTGGACATGCTGAGAAACTGGATCAAACAGAGTCGAACAATCGTTGCGGTTCATGGCAGAAATTTCGAACTGTGACGAAAATCATGTGAAAGGAAGAGGACGACCATGTCAGAAACACATTATCTGATCTCCGATGCCTCGAAAAAGGTTGATGTGGAATCTCATGTACTTCGGTACTGGGAGGAGGAACTGGAGATGAACATTCCTCGCAACGAGATGGGACATCGGTATTATACGGATTTTCATATCCGTCTTTTTAAACAGATCAAGGAATTGAAGGAAAAGGGGTATCAGTTAAAGGCGATCAAGACAGCGCTGGCGAAAACGCTGGACGCGGAGGGGGAATCGGTGGCGCCCACGGATGTTCTTGAGGAGGATGTTATGACGGCATTGAAGGAATGTACGGAGCAGGAGAAGAGAGATCTGGAAAAGCTGGATCCGGGGGAAGCCGCGGAACTCATGAACCGGGAAAAAGCGGAGCAGTTCAGGGAGTTTCTTACCCAGATGATCGGACAGGCCATCGAGGAGAACAACGAGAAGCTGAGCCAGGATATCAGCCGGATGGTGAACGATAAAGTGTTAAAGGAGATCGATTACCTGATGCGGGTGGCAGATGAGCGGGACGAAGAGCGGTTCCGGCAGCTGGATGAGACGATCCGGCTTTATCAGAAGGAGAATAAAGGGAGGGCGGAAGCTGCGGCGGCGAAAGCGCCGTTTTTGCCGTCGATCTTCAGAAAGAGAAAGTTTGGGAGAAATGGGAATAAGCTTTGATGAGAGCAAAAATGAGAACTCCTTTCGCGAAGATCCGGATTCTGGATCAGAATCCACAGAAATCAAAAAGCCGCTGTTCGAATAGAACAACGGCTTTTATGTATTGGTTTGCGTTTGTGATCAACCCTCGTTGATTGCGCCTGTCGGACAGACACCAGCACAAGTACCGCAGCTAATGCAAGTATCAGCGTCGATTACGTACTGTCCATCTCCCTGAGAAATAGCGTTTACCGGACATTCACCAGCACAAGTACCGCAGCTAACGCAGCTATCGTTAATTACATATGCCATAACAAAATACCTCCTTTGTTTATTTCTTTCATTCTATAATAAACGGTTAAATTATTCAAGGGGAAAATTGTGAAAAAATGTACCTAATGAGGAACAAAAATCCAGTAAACATGCGGTTAGACAGTCACAACTCGAGTTAGTCTATTCTTACCTTTGCAGACAAAAATCAACCCGGCTGTCATTCGGCTGAAAGTATTTCATGATGGTCACCATATGCGGACAGGCATTTTCTAAACTGGAAATACCATATCATACAGGAATGCATGATGGTTACTGTACGCGGGTAGGAATTTTCTGAACTGAAAATTCCGTATGATACCGTTATGACCGCGGATTTTGCCGATTCGGAATGCGAAGCATCGGCAAAATCCTGTTACAGTGCGCGGGCATGGAGTGCCCGTGTACTGTAACTGCATGATGCGGCTGTACCAGCAGATTTTGCAAAACCACCTTGCCAAGAAACGAAAAAAGTATTATACTCTCGATATGCTGGCATAAGGGCAGTATGCCTGTTATGCCGGAAACAATCGTAGAAAATTGCCCGCGGCAGATTTCGAAGGTGAAAGGAGGATTTATCATGCAGATTTCAAAAGAAATGCTCATTGGTGAGCTTCTTCAGGTTGATGAGAATATGGCTCAGATTTTAATGGGCGCTGGAATGCACTGCATCGGATGCCCGTCTTCTCAGATGGAGTCTCTGGAAGAGGCTTGCATGGTTCACGGAATTCCGGTAGAAAAACTTGTAAGTGTGATTAACGAGTATCTGGCTCAGAAGCAGCAGTAATGTATGTGACCGCTCGAGAGAGTTTCGGTTTGCTGACTGTGCGAAAGGTCGGAAGGACTGTGGTCAGGGAGAATTTTCCCGGCTTCAGTCCTTTTTTCGTTTTGACGTATATAGAGCAGCTTGCCGGAAAAGCTTTGTATGTTGAAAAACCTGGGGACACTTTGGAAACAGACTTTTCGCATAAAAAAGCATCTGTATAAATCTGCGGATCACAGTCTTTTACAGATGCTCTATTTAAATTGAATCACTTGGAAAGTCAGATTATAAGTTTTGCAGCACCTTCAGCGCGTCCTTCTTTACGATCACATCATAATGTTCCGCGTAGTAAGCGCCGGACGCAGCGGCATCGCCCTTTAACCTTGTTCCGTATTCGGAGAGAGTATTGCAGACTCTGTTGAAGGAACTCTCACTGTCGTTTTCCTTCTTGAGGATCAGGTAGAAGACCCCATTTTCCGGATTCTTGTAGAGAACACTGTTTCCTTTAAAAACAGCACCGGTCTGCCGTGCGGCTTCACAGACGAGATCGAGGGAAGAAAACTGGTAGATCCTTGTAAACTGAGCCGGATTCTTCGACTCTTCCTTTCCCTGCGGTCCATTTGCCGTTGCAGCTGGTGCCGCAGGAGCTTTTTCTCCCTCCGGCTTTAAAATTCCGCTCTGGGTCAGGATATTGATCAGGCCGTCAGCGCCTTCCAGCACTTCCGCGGTGAGATTTCCCCATCCGTTATCATTCTCGTCCTCTTCCGGTGAGAACTTGGAGAACCGGGTATCCAGTTCCTCTGGATCTTCCATCTTCGTGATGATCAGCATAACACTCTCGTTCGCCATCGGGATCGCCTCGACCATAAGCGGGATATCCTCGGCCTCGAAACCGACCTCATTTGCGGCGCGCTGGATCATCTCGCGGAAAAGATTACGGGCTTTCTCGGTTCCATAGGCCAGCTCGCCGAGATTCATATTCCGGACACTCAGGTCAAAGTTGCTGAGGGTGCAGCGGATCTGGTTTTCATTGATACGTTCTATTTTCATAGGATCACTTCCTGTCTGGTTAAAATCAAAATATTCGCGGTATGCTGTAATTCCCATTATAAGAGGGCAGAAAACCGCATTTTTACATCTATAATATACTATATCCTATTCAGCTTTTGCAATCGTATGAGGGAAGTTTATTAAAATTTAATCAGTTTGACATCTACAAGATGGTCTGAAGCGGGAGTGTGTATATTAGAATAGTCGCAAGAGGTTGTGTTGCCGGAAGGAGGTGTGATGGTTTATCGAGCGCGTTCTGTTTGGCAAGTATCGGTTGTGCAGAGAGCTGGGAAACGGGCGATCCGGTACTGTATATCTGGCGTATCACGTTGAGCTGGAAGAATACAGGGCGGTAAAAGTAGTCCCGAAATCCCTGGCGGATTATGATACTTTTAGAAAAGAAGCACTTTTTCTGAAAACACTGAGACATCCGGGAATCCCCATCGTCTACGATGTGGAGGAAGATACCGGATACAGTTATCTGATCGAAGAATATCTGGAAGGCGAATCTTTATATGCCCTGGTAAAACGCCTGGGCAGCTTGTCGGTTAAGGCGGCAGCTGATCTTGGAATACAGATCTGCCGTATCATTCAGTTTATGAATTCAGCAGAAAATCCTATTTTATATTTAGACTTGCAGCCCAAAAATCTGCTGGTGTGCAATGGAGTCCTTCGTCTGACGGATTTTGATCATGCACAATACGCGTCAGATGCCGCTGCGTTTGGTGAGCGGTACGGAACGATCGGTTTTGCGGCGCCGGAACAGTACACAGGGGAACCACTGGACTGCCGGACGGACGTGTACGCGATCGGTGCGCTGCTCTACTTTATGAGCCGTGGGGATGCGCCGGGAAGTGTTCCGGAATACAGGAATGAACCGGAATATAGGATGTTTGACCGGATCATCCGCGGGTGTATGGAAAAGGAGAAAGAAGCGCGTTACCAGAGTGCGGATGAACTGCAGGAAACGCTGCAGGAGCTGCAAAATCAACTGAAGGAACAGGCAGCAGAATCTCGAATCGTTGTTTTTGCCGGGGCGGCAGCGGGGATCGGAACAACCCATGCGGCTCTCGGAATGTCTCATTTTCTGACCCGGAATGGGTGTCCGGCTTTATATCAGGAAGCTTATGATACGTCTGCGGTTCGCACACTTGCGAAAAATATGGGAATCAAAACGGACCGGACCGGCGTATATCGAATCGGATGCGGAAGCATCCGGCCTTATTATGGCGAAGCTGTGAAGCTGCCATATCTTTATTTTCCAGTAATCATAAAGGATGTGGGAGTGATCCGCCCGGAAGAGAAACTTCCGGAAGCAGATTTTTATGTTCTTGTATGCGGGGGAAAATGGTGGGAGATCGACAGGACTGTGAATGCGGCGAAGATCTTAAAAAGCCGTGGGAATGTAATCCTGCTCTTCAATCATATGGAGAAAAAAGCACGTCTGAAACTTCCAAAAGTTTTATCTGATATTCATTATTTCTTTCTTCCGTTCTTTTCAAATCCATTCAGAGAAGATAAAGCTGCCAACACCTGTTACCGGGATCTATGGAACGATGGTACAGGGGAAACCAGATGGAAAAGAAAAAAATTATCACAGAGACTCAGGAGAAGCGATGCAGAATGATCGGAATCGCTGGGAGCAATACCGGGGTGGGGTGCACCCATTTTTCGATCATGCTGACAAACTATCTCGCGGGATACCTCAGAAGGAAAGCCATACTGCTGGAATTTAATGAGTCGGGGGACTTAGAAAAGCTTGAATACGTCTGCACGGGGCAGATGGGACAGAAAAATCCATACAGGGTACTGGATGCGGATTATTATAAGTATGCAGGGCCGGAGGCTGTGAAGGAGGTGCTTCAGAGGGGATATGACGATATCCTGATCGATTTCGGATCGGTCAAAGATGGCGCAAACGAATTATATTGGAGATGCGATAAAAAGTTCCTGGTGGGTTCCTTTACGGAGTGGCAGCAGGAGAGTTTCCGGGAATTCGAGATGGAACAGAGAGCGAAACAGAAAAAAAGCTGGCAGAGTCTCGCGGTATTTGGAAGCGAGGAGACCAGAAGAGAATTCTCGAGAAGATTTCGGATCAATGCAGAACGGATTCCGTTTTCAGCGGATGCCTTCTTGGTCACGAAGGAGTGCGGGGAATTTTTTCAGCGTATCCTGTAAAAATGACATAAAAGGACGATTTCCCTAACCGTTATAAAGGGAAAAGCCTGATACTCAGAAATGTCACAATAAATGAGATCTGACCGGCTAAGAATACAGCAGCGGGGAAAAACATGTCACAGTATAACCTTCTTCAGTCATCGCGGAAAAGCCGGGAACAGAGGCATTTAATAACTTAAAATCGACAGCGCAGAGGGAGAACGTTCAATGAAGAGCATCGATAAGACCGTGCATGCCATAGATATGCGGCACGAAGAAAAGAAAGGTGTATATGGGTATGGAAACAGCAAGCGGAACGTATGACTCGGAAAATCGAAGTGTCGAGGAGATGACGCGCTATCTGAATGGACTTAAGCGGTACACGGAAAAAGGAATCCCGATCTACATGGACGGAAAACTTTCCGGGCAGAGAGAATGGGAGAAACTGTTTGAAGTTCGTGAGGATGGAATGTTCTATATGGGAGATTATGTCCAGGCGGAAGGCGGCGGTCTGAAGGAGATACGGTTTGATAAGGTCTATCTAAGCGAAGCGGATATCATGGAGACGAAAGGTCGGAGGAGAAGAACGAGAAAATAAGGAAAGACGGAGGATACCGAATAGAATGGATCTGGCGGTACTGGATAGCAGTAAATCGCACGGAAATGAACCAGGTTATATGTACGAAGTAATATAGATTCAACAGCTGGGGGATCGTTCTGCCAGATGATTCGTAAGACTGCTGACAACAATTCGTTACAAAAAGTTAACAGACAGACATTCCGCGTTGTGGTATACTTAAGCTATCTTGAAGATCCGGCAAAGTATACGATCTGTGTATACCTTGCCGGATCATCCGTAATAAATAACGATTCAGCATGCCGCCGGTGAGAGACGGAAATGAACGCAGAGTTCTGGGAACCGGCGTGCGGAAAGAGTGATAACGAATGAGAAAAGTAGTTCCTGTATTGGTTGCTGTCGGTCTGATCGTCCTGATCGCCGTGGGATTTGTCGGTTTCCAGGTACTGGACCGGTATATGCCGACGAAAGAGCGGGCGGATCTCGCGGAAGTCTATGATGTGTCCGGGGATGAGACCGCGATCCTCTATAACTATGAGCGGCAGGAGCAGACAGGAATCTATGAAAATGGACAGACGTATCTGCCGGTCTCCTGGGTGAATGACCACATTAATGAGCGGTTCTACTGGGACAGCACGGAAGACCTTCTCGTATACGCGCTCCCGGACCAGATCGTCTATGCGGACGCGGAGACAAAGGGGGCCAACGGCGCTCCGCTGCTTCTTGTAAAAGATGATGAGGTCTATCTGACGCTGGGTTTGATCGCAAACTATACGGATGTGCAGATCCAGACCTTTGACTCCGGGGATGGAAGACGTGTCCTGATCAATGACTGGGGAACAAGAAATATAGCGCGGGTGAAAAAGGCTGGAAGTCTGCGAGTAAAAGGCGGCGTAAAGAGTAAGATCCTCACAGACCTCGCAGAGGACGATACGGTGACCGTTCTCGATACGATGGAGAAATGGTCCAAGGTCGCATCTTCCGACGGAAATATCGGATATGTGGAAAATAAGCGCCTGGCAGCCGCGGAGAGCCAGAAATTTTCCGGAAATTTCACAGCTCCTGTATACAAGAATACCAGCATGAGCGGAAAGATCGTTCTCGGCTGGCACCAGGTAACAAGCCAGGACGGAAACAATACCTTTGACAGCATTGTGGCAAAGACAAAAGGGATGAACGTGATCTCCCCGACATGGTTTTCCCTGACAGACAACAACGGAAACTATAGGTCACTGGCGAGCAAAGATTATGTGGCGAAGGCCCATGCAAAGGGGCTCCAGGTATGGGCGCTGATCGATAACTTCAGTGCCGATGTCCAGACGGAGACGCTGTTAGCATCCACCGCCACCCGCCGCAGGCTGATCGACAGCCTGATCGCGGATGCGGAAAAATATGACCTGGATGGTCTGAATCTTGATTTTGAGAGCCTGAAAACAGAGGCGGGCGTCCATTATATCGAATTTATCCGGGAATTATCGATCCCGTGCCGCCAGAAAGGTATTGTCCTGTCCGTGGACAACTATGTTCCGGCGAGATACAACAGCTTCTATAACCTGAAAGAACAGGGAATTGTTGCGGATTATGTGATTATGATGGGGTATGATGAGCACTTTGCGGGCGGCGAGCCGGGCTCTGTGTCCTCTATCAGCTACGTGAAGAATGGAATCTCCGGAATGCTCGAGGATGTCCCGAAGGAGAAGCTGATCAATGCCGTTCCGTTCTACACGAGACTCTGGATCGAAGCCGGGGACGGATCCATCACCTCCAAGGCGATGGGAATCGCGGATGCGAAGAAGTGGGCAGACAATAACCAGGTGGAGCTTACCTGGCAGGCGGATACCGCCCAATATTATGGCGAGAAACAGACAAATGACGGTGCTTGGTTCCTCTGGATGGAGGAGGAGCGGTCCTTGAAAGAAAAGATGAACGTGGTCCGTCAGAACGATCTGGCGGGAGTCGCGTGCTGGAAACTGGGGTTTGAGGATTCTGCCGCGTGGGATTCCATCCAGTGGAACTAAGATCATAATGGCGCTTTTACGCCGGACCTACCAGGTCACCATCTTGTCCAGCAGGAGTTTCTGTTCCTTGCTGGAACGTGTGAGGTAGATGCGGGTGGTCTCGATGCTCTCATGACCGAGAAGATCCGCCAATAGAGAGATATCGCTGCTGCGAGCCAGAAAATTCTTCGCGAACCGGTGGCGGAAAGAATGAGGGTACATGGTATCAGGATCGATGCCATACCGGACTGCATAGTGTTTTAATTGGGAATGGATGCCTCTGGTCGTCACGGGGCGTCCATTTTTTCCCACAAAAAGAAAGCCGGAGGTGATACCGCGGCGGTCACACCAGGCTTTTGCCTCCTGACAGAGGGAATCCGGGATGTAGATGCGGCGGATCTTCCCACCTTTGGAGTAGAGATCAAGATACCCGCAGGCTAAATGTTCCGCCTTGATCTGCACCAGCTCACTGACCCTGGCACCGGTGGTCACCAGAAAACGGACGATGAAATACCAGAAGTCGTGGTGTTCTGCTTTCAGGTTCCGTTGGAGCGTCTCACAGTCTTCGTTTGTGATAATGGAGTCCTGGAAGGTGTCGCGGGAAATTTTTACCGCATGGAGTCGAAAACTGGCGAGGTCGGGATAGAGTTCCGGCTGTTCTTCCTCCAGGAAAAGAAGAAAATGATTTACGGCGTAGATCCGCTGATTGATCGTTGCGGGGCGGTAATTGGCAATCAGAAGACTCCGGTATTTCCGGAGAAGAGATTCGGTTGGAATGGGATAGATGGACAGAAGCTGCCTGATCGTCCGTCCATACGCGTCTCCGGTATTTTCAGACATATTCTTTTTTCTTAAATATGATCTAAATGATTCTGCCAGGTTTTCCTGGTCTTTTGGAAGTTCTTTCATAACATATCCTTTGAATAATAACGGAGCAGCAGGAATTTTACCAGTTTACGATCTGATTGAAGAGATCCTGCTGTTCAGTACTGCTTTTATGTAGGTAAATGCGGGTAGTCTCAATGCTCTCATGTCCAAGAATATCGGACAGAAGCGCAATGTCATCACATTGTTCTATAAATTTTTTTGCGAATAGATGTCGGAATGCATGGGGATGTACGACAGATGGATCCAGATTGTATCGAAGTGCAAAAACCTTAAGCTGATCCCGGATCCCGTTTGTGGTGATCGGATTTCCGAAACGGTTTAAAAATAAGCTGCCGCTGGTGCGCTTTTCGTTTTGAAGCCACAGCAGGCAGGTCTCCTGGACATTTTGCGGGAAGTAGATCCGCCGGATCTTATCACCTTTTGAGTACAGGTCCATCTGACCGCGGATCATATCTTCCACACGGATCTGGAGAAGTTCGCTGATCCGCACGCCAGTGGCGGCCATGATCCGCACGGCAAAGTAGTAGGTAGGCTTTCCGTCACGCAGAAGACATTTTTTCAGGTACTCATAGTCGGCCTGGCTGATCATGAGGTAAGCTTCAACTCATCCTCCGAAAAGGACTTGC
>NZ_QWGI01000027.1:41117-44372 GCF_003435125.1 Clostridium sp. AM25-23AC
ATCATTACCATAGCCCTCCAGGAGATTGATAACTCCCCACACGCCTACACCTGCTCCGATTGCTGTTACTACGGTCTTTAATCCTGTTACTGCTGTTGTAAAAAATGACATTTTAATAATCCTCCTTGTTTTCCGAAGGAAAATGCATGTCCTCTGACGAGCAGAGGATTTTCCCTCGTTCTTTCTCTTAATTTTTTCAAAAAGAAAGAGTTTTGAGATGTATCAGCATACACAACAAAACTCTTTTTACTTCTGGACACAATGTCCAGAGGCTAATGGTTCCATATTCAGTTGTCAGTTCTACACCTTTAGACATTCTGTCCAAAAGTCGCTATTTCGTTGTATCGCCCTCAACTTCTCCACAATCAAAGGCATCATCTACCTCTGTGTCCGGTGTGACCTTCATGCGATGCAGATGCTTCACATAGTCCTCAATGTCAAAGGCATTTTTCGGGTCAAAATCGGACAGCTCTTTGTACCGCTTGTGCTTTGTTATATCAAACTTATCTGAGAAAAAAGGTCTCACGCCCCTAAGCTGCATGATACATTTTCCGCCATCCATGACCGCTATCTCATCCTGGCTCATAAGCTCTTTTCCGGTCTTTTGATAATTCAGACCGTAGGACTGGCTCGTACCTCTCGTATCCGAGGTATTATAGAGATCAATCGTTTCTTTACCCAATACTTCCGCCAACTCTTTCAAAGTTGTCTTTTCCTTTCCTCCAAGGAATAAGGTGGTATCATGAGGTAAGCTTCAACTCATCCTCCGAAAAGGACTTGCATCCACTCCCTCCCAAACCGCACGTACACCTCTCGATGTATACGGCTTTCCGCTTATCATTTGCGGTGTTATGAATGAATTAAATTATGGCATTCGGGGCATACCACGAGTGTTTTCCGTCTCCTTTTACGCATAAGAAGTACCCACTCTGCATTTCCCTTTAAATCCTTGAGTTTCTTTACTTGGTGTATTACCAGATTTCTACAGTCTTTTTGACATAATTCACAAGTATGACGTTCTACTCTCTGTTTGAGGGTATTGGTCTTGGCATATTTTGAAAACTGCGGAAGCTCGCTTACATTATCAAACTTTGTAGCACATTCCTTCCGTTTATAACCATCCCTGTAGAATGTTGTTGTTTTCGTTCCTAGCCTTGTTTCATACGCAACTGTAAATAATTCGTTTCTGCAATATCTCCGTTTAATCTCATGAACATTTGTCTTATACTTGCACGCAAACGTTTTATACATGCTGTATTTCATTACATTGGCAAATCTCCCTATTTTAAAGGAATCATTTGCTATGGAGTAATAATTATATAGTCCACGGACTTCTGCATTGTATCTTGCCAAAATTTCAATGTCACTCTGGTTTACCAGTTTTCCCCTGTGAAGGGCTACGAATCTCTCTTTGCCGTTTTCGTTGATTTTGATTTTCATTGCTTTGTATTCAATTAACTTTCCTACCCACTTTTCGCGTGGAACATACAGTTTAACAACTCCTGTCTGGCATCTCTGTACCTTTCCGTTAGAAGCCTTTTTGAGCGTCTGTACTCTCGATACAGTAATATCGTATCCTAGGAATCTCGCTCTGTCTCCAGTGTGTGTAACCTTCGTCTTAGTGTCTGACATTTCTAATTTCAATGTTTCTTGCAGGAATATTTTCACGTCTTTCTTGATAGCTTCTGCGTCCGCTTTACTACCAATAACTCCGATGATAAAATCATCCGCATATCTTGTGTACTGCACCCTTTTATAATTACTGTCGTTATAGACATAGGGAGTTGTAGATTTTTCAATCTTTTCCAGTTCCTTAAGATTTTTACATCTGATTTTCTTTTCTTCCTCGGACAGACTATCCCATATCTCTCTGCCCTTTTTTCTATATCTGTATGCCTTTCCGACACTGGACTTATATGCAGTAGAGAAATGTTTTCTTTTTGCTTCTGTATTGAAGTTTTCTGCATATCTTTCCATAAATTTGTCCAATTCATGAAGATAAATGTTTGCCAACACTGGACTGACTCCCGAACCCTGTGGTACTCCGCTGTAAGTTCTGTTGAATGTCCATTGTTCCATATATCCTGCCTTTAGGAATTTCCATATAAGCTGGATAAACGCTTCGTCATCAATCCTCTTTCTCAAGAGGTCAATGACTACATGGTGGTCAAAACTGTCAAAACATGCGTGAATATCTCCTTCCACAAACCAGTTTGCACCAGTAAAGGTGTTCTGTATCTGTTTCAGTGCTGTCTGACAGCTTCTGTTCGGTCTGAACCCATGCGATTTGTTACTAAACATAGGCTCATAAATACTTTCCAAAATCATCTTAACGACTTCCTGCACGAGTTTATCATCCCCCGACTGAATGCCCAGAGGACGCTTTTTACTGCTGTTTTTCTTTGCAATATATTCTCGTCTTGCAGGTTTTGGTTGGTAACTGCGGTCTTTTAAGGTTAAAATAATCCTCTCAATTCTCTCGTTACCCATGCCATCAATCGTTGTTCCATCAGCTCCGGCAGTCATACTGCCATCATTTGCATAAATGTTCTTATACGCAAGCCAATAAAACTCCGAATTGTACAGATTTCTGTATAACCTTTGGAATCTGTAAGTTTCATTCTTTGATTTTTCCATCAAATTTTTCAATACCTCAGTTGGATTTCTCAATGCCTCTCGCACCCTCCTTCATTTTAGTATTTTCTGATAAGCTGCTCCCCTTCGCCATGTGAACGTCATTAGCGTCTCGGACTACTATGGGAGCTGTGTGACCATGCCTGTTACCAGGTTTAGGTCATCCCCAGTTAGTAAATACAGGATTAGCATTCAGTGTTGTCGGCACCGACTTTCGCCATTTATCCGCTGTCTTGCGGTTGCTCTTTCATGAGTATCGCTTGCTTTCATAACTGCGAAATGAAACCAACATGAAAAGCATACGTTTCAATCCTTTTCGTATGCGGGGCACGGATTCCCCCACTCTGGCTATCGTTTAGGCAGTTTAGCTTTGTACCTCATACACTGATTTTTATTCTTAAATATTTTGACGCACAGGATTAGCGTCTTTCCTATTTACGTTCCAATCGGAACAACAACATGCTACACTCCCCTTCGGGTTTCCCCTCTCGGATAAGTTGTAGAATAATAGGCTGTGATTTTTCATCACCTGATACTTTTGCCTACCGCTTGCTAAAGGCGGTATCCTGTAAGTACCACGTCGCCAATTTATATTGCGCTGGCGACTTCTGGGCGCACACA
>NZ_QWGI01000028.1:0-41283 GCF_003435125.1 Clostridium sp. AM25-23AC
TTCTAAAACAGAATGGTGACCGCTGAGCTCCGTAAAATGCAAGAAAACTAGGTTGCAGGAATGGGGACTTTCGAATTGGCCAGTATATGAGAAAAAGAGAGTGAAAGTCTCAGATTCGGAGGAAATTGGATCAATTAAGGCAGGAGAACTCGTGGAAGATATACGGAAGAAAAGGGGAGAGTTTGAAAAAAGAAATCCAGTGAAGCTGGGCGAAAAAGTTAATGTGAATAATACAGACCAGCAGAACTTAAGCAGCGAAAGATTTCAAAGTTCAATAAGGTGTGCTGGCAAAGCAGATGATAAGAAAAATCTGTTAGACAGAGAGCGTGAAATCATAGCCAAAGTGCACATTATTGTGTACGAGAACCGGGTGTACTTTTACAATGATCGCACTTATCAGATCATCCATACCCCAGAAGAACTGATGAGTATGGTCAGAGAACGGGTCAGGTATGATGCGTTCGGATGTACAACAACAGATCTGTTCAGACACTTGCTAAAGTTTATGCAATCAGATAAAACCAGAATACCGGAGAATTGTGAGGAACGCATTGCTGAAGGGCAGTATTATGTCGTTTTTCGAAATGGAGTACTGGATTTACGGACCCTTAAACTGCATAAGCATTCATCGGAGTATCTGACTTTCTACGAACTTCAAACCAATTGGACAGAAGATCGAGATGCACCAACATTCCGAAAGTTCCTGGAGACTTCAAGCGACGGAGACGGCGAAACAAAAGAAAGAATAATGGAAGCGATGGGATATATGCTTACCGCGCTAAATTACGGAAAATGCTTTTTCGTGATGGGAAATGCGCCAAACAGCGGGAAGAGTACGATAGGAAAACTGTTGATTAAACTATTGGGAGAAGATCTAACGATAACTAGATCGATAAATCAGTTAGGAGGAAGATTTGGACTTGCAGACATAGAAGGAAAAATTCTGAATCTCTGTATGGATCTTCCCAATGGCAAAATTCCCAGAGAAACGGTCTCTGAAATCAAGTGCATTACTGGTGGGGATAAAGTAACCATCGAAGGAAAATTTAGAGACTATACACAGATCCACAGTAATATGAAATTCCTTTTTGCGAGCAATTTTCCTGTAGTTGTAGCAAAAGAAGAGGATGATGATTCTTTTTGGGATCGCATGGTAATTGTTCCATTCTTATATAGTGTGACAAGAAAACAGGCAGATTTGAATCTAATATCTGAGCTCATTCGGGAGAAAGAACAAATTATTTCACTGTGCTTAAAAAGAGTATCAAAACTAATCCGAAATAACTTTATGTTTTCTCCTTGTTGTGTGGCTGACAGACTGAAGGAAAACTGGAGATATTGCATGTTTGACGGTAGCGGAACGGCTCAACAATTTATGGAAAGCTGTTTAGCGATAACTGGAAATGACAAAGATTACATATACACTTCGGAAGTGTATGAGGGCTATCGGAAATTTTGTGCCAACTATGGGTTTGACCCGTTGCCTCAGAATACATTGATCCAGTGGATTTGTGCGAATGAACAGAGCTGTGTAAAGAGACGATATCATGAAACAGGGAAAAATGCAATGTCTGCAATCAGAGGAGTTACGTGGAAAAATGAAGGAGGAAATTGTCATGTCTACTAAGAGGTTATTATCGATCCCAGAGTTTCAAGAATATGCAGGCGGAATTGGAAGAAATACTGCATTGCGTTTAGCACGGGATGCAGAGGTGAGAGTTAAGATAGGCTCTCGCCTGTTGATCAACATCGATAAGTTTGATTTGTGGGTGGAAGAAAATTCAAAGTAAGGAGGAAGAAGAGCGGGTTTCAAAAGAGAGACCCGCTCGGCGTGTTTTATGGCATACGATCAGAAAGGAAAAAAGTTGCCCAAAGGCATAGTTCAAAGAAAAGACGGATTGTATATGGGAAGGTTCCAGTATGAAGGGGAGACATATCCTGCAATCTATGATCCGAATTTAAAGGTCGTAGAGAAAAAACTGGAAGATCTACGTTATGAAGTAACACATGGAATGTATAGAACGCCAAGCAAAATCACAGTGCAGGGATGGTTTGATGAATGGATTGAAAAGTACAAAAAACCCAGAGTAAAGGCAGGAACGATAGAAAATTATACGAATAATTATAATGGTCAGATCAAACCGATAATAGGAAAAAAACGGTTGACCAGTGTTCGTATAGAGCATATAGAAAAAATTTACAACGTGATGTCGAACAAAGGTCTTGCTAAGGGGACTATTAAAATTGTAGCTGCGATTTTATCCGGGATGTTTAAGCAAGCCGTAAAATTGGGAATGTTAAAAGAGAATGTAGTGGCATTATCTACGCTGTCTAATGGAAAGGAGAGAAAAGAAAAAGTGGTATTAAGTATGGAACAGCAGAAGGCATTTTTAGAATATGCGAAAGAGCATAGTCCCTTCTATGAATTATATCAGTTGGCCTTGTGTACTGGAATGAGGAACGGAGAAGTCAGAGGCCTGACATGGGCAGACATAGACTTTGAAAAGAGGGAAGTTCATGTAACAGGAACCATCAAATACATAAAAAGTCATGGTCATTACAGGGATACACCTAAGACAAAGACATCGAGAAGAACAATTCCGATGCTGGGAGTATGTTGTGATATGCTAATACGCCAAAGAGAAAAACAGGAAGAGACAAAAAAGTTAGCTGGAGCGTTGTGAAAACCATTGGAAGGGCTAGAAGATCTCGTATTTACGACGAATGAAGGAAGACCAGTAACTCGTGATAGAGTAACTGCTGATTTAAAACGATGCATGAAAAATATGCAGGAAGAGGGAATTGATATTCCAGTATTTACATTTCACACATTACGGCATACGTTTGCTACACGCGGCTTAGAGTGTGGAATTGAACTTAAGAGCATGCAGTGTATTTTGGGACACGCAACATTTTCAATGACTGCTGATTTATATTCGCATGTGTTACCAGATACGAAAGTAAAGGAGATGGAGAAAATGGAACAGATTTTTGAAAAGGAAGCATAAGTTGCTAAAAGTATTGCGATTGCTGTTGAAAGATGGTATAATCTATGGGCTTAAAGGGAATCTTGGTTGCATGGTCAAATGTGTGCTGACTCAGAAAGTTCACGGAAAATGAGGCAATAAAAACAGAAACTGTGTAAAAATTGTGTAACAGGCATTTTACTTTAGCAAACAGTGAATCCCCAAGGTCGCAAAAAGCCTTTATTTATAAGGAAATTTGTAGCAATGACCGGTGTGTTCGAGACCTTCCACACCTAAAACAAAACTAAAGGAGAAACTGAATATGAAAAACAACGCAACAAACAGCCCGGTACTGACACTTGTATACGGGGCGGCTATCGCGGCGATCTATGTGGTGCTGACGATGGTGTTCCTGCCGATCAGCTTTGGACCGATCCAGTTTCGGATCTCTGAGCTTCTCTGCGTACTTCCGTACTTTACCCCGGCGGCAATTCCGGGACTCTTTATCGGATGCCTGCTGGCCAACTTCCTTGGCGGCGCGGCGGCTCTCGATGTGATCTTTGGAAGTATTGCGACTCTGATCGGTGCGGTAGGTTCTTACCTGCTCCGGAAAAACCGTTACCTGGTATCTGTTCCGCCGATCCTCGCGAACATGATCATTGTTCCGTGGGTGCTCCGCTTCGCATACGGTTCTGAGGACATGATCTGGTTTTCCACGATCACAGTCGGAATCGGAGAGATCCTGGCTATCGGTATTCTCGGACAGATCCTGTTATCCGTTCTGATCCGGTATCAGCATGTGATTTTTGGAAAAGCTGCAGCGTAAAATTAGTGATCCCGTATCTGTTGGATGAAAAATCCAGTAGATGCGGGATTTTTTATGGAACAGGAAATTTCGAGAAATTCCCTGTTCCATAAAAAGGCACTAACGTGCCAAAGATGCGCACTCGCGCGAAGATGTAGATTGTCGCAAGTGACCGCGCGAGGGGCTGTGAAAAAACATAGCCTATAAAAAAGAAGGGCCAAATGATTTCTCATTTTTTCACACGCCCCTTTTATATAGAAAGTGCTGCACAGAAAAGAAAAGATCTGCGTGAATTTCGCCTCATGTTAATTTTTCCTCGAGGATAGATTTTCTTTAATTTTTGTGATATCATGTGTAAAAGACTGTGTATATTTAAACACATATTTTATACGTGCTTAAATGTATACAGTGTAAAACATTTAAAATAGAGATCAAACATCCGAAAGGAGACAACGATGTATCATATCGATTTTAATAAACCAGAACACATTCACTTTATCGGAATCGGCGGAATCAGCATGAGCGGACTGGCTGAGATCCTGCTGGAGAGAGGATTCACAGTAAGCGGCTCCGATGCCCATGAATCCGAGCTCACCGATAAGCTCACCGCCCACGGCGCAAAGGTCGTCTACGGGCAGCGGGCGGAGAACATTACTGACGATATCGACGCTGTTGTATATACAGCGGCAGTCCACCCGGATAACCCGGAGTACGCGGCGGCAGCGGCGAAGAATCTGCCGATCCTTTCCAGAGCAGAGCTTCTCGGACAGCTCATGAAAAACTATGAGAAATCCATCGCCATATCCGGTACCCACGGAAAGACAACGACGACCTCCATGCTGACGGAGATCCTTATGGACGAGAAGAAGAACCCGACGATCTCTGTCGGCGGAATGCTGGACTCTATCGGCGGCAACATCCGTGTCGGCGGTCCGGAGCTCTTCGTGACAGAGGCCTGTGAGTATACAAACAGCTTCCTGTCCTTCTTCCCGAACATGGAGATCATATTAAATATAGAAGCAGATCACCTCGATTTCTTCAAAGACATCGAAGATATCCGCCATTCTTTCCGCAAATTTGCGGAGCTTCTTCCGGAAAACGGCATCCTGATCATCAACAGCGATATCCACGACTATAAGGAGATCTGTGACGGACTTCCGATCAAGGTGATCACCGTCGGAAGTGATCCGGCAAAGAGCCACTACAGCGCCTCGGATGTGACATTCAACGAGAATGCCTGCGCGACATACACTCTCTTAGAAGACGGAAAAGCAATTGATACAATTACTCTGGGCGTTCCGGGAATTCACAATGTATACAATTCCCTGGCGGCCATCGCGGCGGCTCATGAGCTGGGAATCCGCGGCGAGGGGGTCAGGAACGGACTCTTAAAATTTACGGGCACACACCGCAGATTCGAGAAAAAAGGCATGATCGGCGGTGTGACCGTCATTGATGACTACGCGCATCATCCGCAGGAGATCGCGGCAACTCTGGCAGCGGCGAAAAATTACCCACACCGTGAGATCTGGTGCGTCTTCCAGCCGCATACATATACGAGAACCAAGGCGCTGATGGAGGACTTTGCGAAGGCGTTATCCACAGCGGACCATGTTGTTCTCGCGGACATCTATGCAGCCCGGGAGACGGACAATCTGGGAATCAGCTCTGAGACATTGGCGGAAAAGATCGCTGCGCTGGGGACGGATACCCACTATTTCCCGAGTTTCGATGCGATCGAGACATTTCTTCTTGAAAATTGCGTCAACGGCGACCTGTTGATAACTATGGGGGCCGGAGATATTGTAAAAGTGGGCGAAAAGCTCCTTGGACAGTAAGTTATCCACATTATCCACAGAGTTTTCAACAGAATCCTGTTGAATACCCTGTGGATTTTTTGATTTACATAACTGTAAATTTGAAAATGCCGGAAAGTAGGGAAAAATAAGGAAAAACGGGAATTTTTCGAGTTTTATTGATAATTATGTAACGCATTTATCCACGTTATCCACATTATCCACAATCAGCGCAGTGGATAATTCCGGCTATTTCATTTTTTGTGGGGGTATGTTATGATATTTCAAGATGAGAAGAGATAACGAGTGTGCCGGAAAGTGCGGTGCTGCCCGGAAAACTGAAAATGTGAGACGTAAGTGGCCGATGGAGAGAACGACCGATAGGGCAGAAGGCGGATATATCAGGCAGATTTGAAATGGAACGTGAACATAAAGGGTGAAAAAAGAATGGGTTTAGGCTACAAAAACAACATAAATGCGGCAGTGACCGCCGTTTCCAATACATTTATTGACGAATACATGGGGACAGCCAGCGGAGAATATGTAAAGGTGTACTTATATCTTCTGCGCCACGCCGGGGAAAGTGTGGAGATCCCGGATATCGCGGACGCTTTGAACCACACAGAGGCAGATGTCCGCCGTGCCCTGGCATACTGGGAGCGCGCCGGTGTGCTTGCACCGGAGAAAGAGGAAACGGTGGTGAGTGAATCTGCGGTTACGAGAGAAAACATGACAGACACCGGATACATGGCACCGGAATCACGGAGAAATTACGGGGATACTGATGTGGAGGGAAGAATGCCGGAAGAGACTATGGCGGACAACGGAAAACAGCCGCAGAGCAGCGACCGCGGCATGGCGAAGCAGCAATCCGGAACCCCGGATATCCCGGACGCCGGCAACAGCTACGACCGAATGAAGCGTCTGTCGGCAGATGAAGAATTCTCTGCTCTCCTCTACGCGGTCCAACAGTATCTCGGAAAGACGTTCAGCGCCATCGAGTGCGAGAAATTCGCCTATTTCTATGACGTTCTCCACATGTCCTGCGAGCTTCTGGAATACCTGGCGGAATACTGCGCCGAGGGCGGCCACACCAGCATCCGTTACATAGAAAAAGTGGCGCTGAACTGGTATCAGGCCGGGATCCATACCCGCGACGAGGCGAGAGAGCACTCCACGAGATACTCAAAAGACACCTCCGCAGTCATGAAAGCCTTCGGCATCATGGGCCGGAACGCCGGAACCGCGGAGCAGGAGTTTATGCGCCGCTGGTTCAAAGAGTTCGGCTTTGACGCTGCGATCGTCACGGAGGCATGCAACAGGACGCTCACAGCCACGGGAGCGGCGAGCTTCCCATATGCCGACAAGATCCTCACAGGCTGGAAGGAAAACGGCGTGCGGACCTTACAGGACGTTGAGGCCTTAGATAAACTTCGTCAGGAGAAACAGGCGAAAAAATCCGGCGCGGCATCGAGACAGACCCGGAACACATCGACAAACCGGTTCAACAACTTTGAACAGCGGTCCTACAATTACGATGATTATGTCTGGGATGACATAAAGAACAGAAAATAACGGTCAGTCGGTCCGCACCTTGATGCATGGACCGCAAGAGTTACTGTGTACGGGGAATAAGTTCTCTGAATGGAAACTCGTAAAAAATACAGGAAAAAAGGAGGCAGTGCGGATGGCACTCAGTAATTCCCAGTACGACGCGATCATGCGTGTCTACAATCAGAGACAGTTTCAGGACAAGCGCGAGCAGGATAAGCGGATCGCGGAAGTGTACGAGAAAGTTCCACAGGTAGAGGCACTGTCCGACGAGATTGCGGCGACTATGGCTCAGGCGGCGAGAAAGATCCTCGCCGGTAACCGCACGGCAGCGGATCAGTTGAAAAAAGACGCGGAATTTTTAAAAGAGCAGAAAGCGGTCTACTTAAAACAGAACGGATACCCAACAAACTATCTGGAACTCCAGTATGTCTGCCCGGACTGTAAGGATACGGGATACACGGACGGAAAAAAATGCCACTGCTTCAAGCACATGGAGATCGAGATCCTGTACGACCAGTCGAATATCCGCGAAGTTCTGGAACGGGAGAATTTCGACACACTTTCCATGGCATACTACGACAGGGATCATGTGGACGAAAAGACAGGGATGACCGTTTACGACTATATGTCCAGGGTGATCAGGGAATGTAGGGAATATGTGGAAAACTTCAAAAATGAGAAAGGAAGTATCCTGTTCACCGGAAATACTGGCTGTGGAAAGACATTTCTGAGCAACTGTATTGCGCGGGAGCTGATCCGAAGATATTTTTCTGTGGTCTATCTCACGGCAACGGATATGTTCGACATTCTGGCAGGAAGCCGTTTCAATGGAGGCGATGACGATGAGGCGAAGGACCGGGCGTCCTATATTCTGGATTGTGACCTTCTGATCATCGACGACCTTGGAACTGAATTGATCAATACATTCACGGCATCCCAGATGTTTTACTGTGTCAATGAGCGGCTGAACCGAAATAAGGGAACGATCATCTCCACAAACCTGACACTTGGCGAGCTTCAGGACGCGTTCACGGAGCGCGTGACCTCAAGGATCATGAGCCGGTATAAGATCATACCATTGATCGGGGATGACCTCCGTCTCGTGCGCAGAGGATTTATGCGCAGAGGATAATAAAACGTGCCGGGATAGCCGGAGAAAAAAGGAAAATCTCGTCGGAGACGGCCGGAAATCCGGTTGACGGGGCGGGTGGATGGTGCTATAAATGAAATGTATGTACGCTGCAAAAATGGGGAACCGGGTAAATGCCGTGAAGAACAGGCAGCCCGGAGAGCGGCGGATAAAAATATCAAATAATGAGTAGAAAAAACAGGGAGGAACAGGAATGCTGTACGAAGAAAAGCAGATTGAGACAATACCGGTTGGACCTTTAGGTCTGATTCCGCTGAAAAGCTGTGAGGATCTGGGTAAAAAGGTAGATGCCTGGCTGGTCGAGTGGAGAAAAGAAAGAGAGAGCGAGCATAAGACCACGATCGCTTTTGCTGGATACCAGAAAGATTCCTATATTATCGGCGCAAAGACTCCGCGTTTCGGCTCTGGTGAGGCAAAGGGAGAGCTGACAGAGTCTGTCCGCGGTGATGACCTCTATATTATGGTAGATGTCTGCAATTATAACATGACATACACGATGAACGGCTTAAAGAACCACATGTCTCCGGATGACCACTATCAGGATTTAAAGCGTGTGATCGCAGCCGTAGGCGGAAAGGGCAGAAGGATCAATGTGATCATGCCGTTCCTCTATGAGAGCCGCCAGCACAAGAGAACGGGCCGTGAGTCCTTAGACTGCGCGATGGCGCTCCGCGAGCTCGTCGACATGGGCGTTGAGAACATCATTACGTTCGATGCGCATGATCCGCGCGTCCAGAATGCGATCCCATTAAAGGGCTTTGAGACGGTACAGCCGATCTACCAGTTTATCAAATACCTGTTAAAGAACGAGAAGGAGCTTGAGATCGACAGTGACCACATGATGGTCATCAGCCCGGATGAAGGCGGTATGGGACGCGCAGTCTTCTTCGCAAATGTTCTCGGACTGGATCTCGGTATGTTCTACAAGAGACGTGATTACACAAAGATCATCAACGGCCGCAACCCGATCGTTGCCCATGAGTTCCTCGGCGCAAGCGTGGAGGGCAAGGACGTGATCATCGTTGACGATATGATCTCCTCCGGCGAGAGCATGCTCGACACCGCAAAAGAGTTAAAGAGAATGAAGGCAAGAAAGGTCTTCATCT
The DNA here is from genome assembly GCF_003435125.1 of Clostridium sp. AM25-23AC. NCBI lineage: Bacteria > Bacillati > Bacillota > Clostridia > Eubacteriales > Clostridiaceae > Clostridium > Clostridium sp. AM25-23AC. The sequence continues at coordinate 9,378 of NZ_QWGI01000028.1, forward strand.
GCACGACATTCGGTCTCTTTACAGGCGGATTAAAGAAATTTGATGAGTACTACGAGAATGGCATCATCGACCGCGTCCTGACGACGAACCTTGTTTATCAGACACCGGAGCTGCTCTCAAAACCGTACTATATCAATGTTGATATGAGTAAGTACATTGCTCTTATCATCGACAACTTAAACCACGACGCATCCTTGAGCGATCTCTTAAACCCGACAGGAAGGATCAACCGCCTGTTGGCGAAGTACCGCGCCGGGGAGAGATAAGAATATTGGCAGTGAACGAACCGCAGTGAATTAGAAATTATGTGACCATATAAGAATGCCTGTCCTTTACCGGAAATTTTCCGGAGAAGGACAGGCACTTCTTTATTTCTGGGACTCTTATGAAAGATTCAGCTTTCATCATAGTGACATTGCGATGAGATATGGTACTTTTTGATCTTATATTGCAGGTAGCGCCTTGAGATGTCAGGATATTCGGCTGTTTTGGCCCGATAACCGGAACAGTATTGGAAACAGGAGATACTGAAAATCCCTTGGAAAATGAAGTGGGAAAAAACATTAGACTAGTTCACGAATCACCCGTGCTACGAGTGTACGGGAAAGAAGGACTGGTTTTTGGGTCAGAGCCTGGATGCGCTCCTTCATTTCGATGGTGTATCCGATGCAGTCTAAAAGGATCAGATCTGTATCGGCGGGGATCTCCTTTGCAGCTGCAAAAACAGCGAGAGGATCACCGTATGGGGATACAGAGGTCACGTGGAGAGAGTCACAGCAGTCTTTCCATTTTCCGGGCATCTGTGCCTCCTGCTCCTTTGTAGGAATGATGACAGACAGATTTTTCACGCCGATGGCCGGGATCAGTCCCTTTAAAATATGGTCAGGGAAGATCAGGGGGACATTAGAGCGAAATTCAGCCGGAAATTCTCCGGTGCAGAGGAAAAGGATCAGGGAAACACCCTGCTGTTCGAGATCGTCAATGCAAAGCTGCAGGCGGGGAAGAATGTAGGATTCTCCGAATGTCGCTGAGGTTCCGTCTGTAAGTCTCGACACAAGGACATTTTCACCGGGACGCGGAACAAACTTTGCGATCTCTTCCTTTGAAAGTCCGTCCAGAGCTCCGGCCTGAATGATCTCAACCGAGTCTCCGAGGATGGGCTGGATCTCAGGAATCAGGTCAACTCTGGGAGACTGGCCGACAGTAATCGCGCCGATTTTTTTCATAGTGACACCCCTTTCAGAATCATTGGTTTGAGGGCTGCCTGTGGCAGTCCACAGGTACATGATACCTTTACTTAGATATCATCAATATATCACATCTGCAGCCTCAAAGCCAGATAAACATTGTGCTTCCCATCTATCAATCCACATTTTTCGTATATTTCTGTCTCTTCCGGACGAACGTTGACGGTGTCATTCCGAGGCTCTCTGCAGCCTCACGGACATTTCCATATTTCTCGTAGGCGTGATTGATATATTCAAGCTCCAGCTCTTCCATAGCGGTTTTCAGGTCCTTTACAGGGTCGAGGACTCTGGACTTTGTCTCCGGGCGATCTTCTACTGTGAATAAGTGGAGAGCATCGGGACCGATCTCATCCTCGTTGCTGATGATGACAGCCCGCTCAATAATGTTTCTGAGCTCACGGATATTTCCGGGCCAGCTGTAGTCCTGCATCATCTTGGCGGAAAGAGGGGAGAGGTATTTTTTAAAATCATATTTTCGGTTTAAAGTCTGTAAAAAGAGCTGCGCCAATGGAAGAATGTCATCCGGACGTTCCCTGAGCGGCGGGATATGGACCGGGAAGATCATCAGACGGTAATAGAGATCCTGGCGGAACGTCTTCTGTTTTACCATCTCCTCGAGATCACGGTTTGTAGCGGCAAGGACCCGGACATCCACTTTTACCGGCTTTCTTCCGCCGATCCGCTCAAATTCCTGCTCCTGTAAGACGCGCAGAAGTTTTACCTGCATATCGAGGGGCAGTTCTCCTACCTCGTCGAGGAAAATCGTTCCGGTGTTCGCTAGCTCGAACAGACCCATTTTTCCATTTTTGTCAGCTCCCGTGAATGCACCTTTTTCATATCCAAATAACTCACTTTCTACCAGATTGGCAGGGATCGCGCCACAGTTTACTTTGATAAATGGTTTATTTTTTCTGGCGCTGTGCTGATAAATATATTTCGCAAAGACTTCTTTTCCGACTCCGGTTTCACCGAACAGGATCACGGTTGTATCAAGGGGCGCTACCCGGTCGATCATGGACAGGACCTTTTCGGTTCTGGAGTCCTCCACCACCATACTGCATTGATTCCGGTGGCTCGTTCGGATTCTTAAAAGCTCTTCCCTCAGGAGATTTCCCTCGGTTTTCAGATGTGTGGCCTCTTCCTTCAGGTGGTAGAGCTCAGTGATGTCGCGCACGTTCGTGATCACCAGAACGATTTCATTCTTATTGTTAAAGATTGGACTGCTTGTGATAAGCGCCCGTTTTCCGGTCTTAAATTCCTGCTGGATCGTGATCGGCCGCTTCTGATCCATCGCCATCAGCGTTCCGGAAGCGGAGATCGTTCCATTTTTTACAAGCTCCCTCATGTTGACGCCTAATACCTCGGACACCTTCAGTCCGGAGATCGTAAGATAGGAGCGGTTTACTTTCAAAGTATTTGCCTGACCGTCCGTGATGTAGATCCCGTCAAAGGAATGTTCAATTACAGTGTCCAGCAGTTCATTGCTAAACACTGCTTCATTTGTTTTTGTATATCCCATATGTAATGCCCCTACCTAATTTGATCAGTATTGATTTGAAAATTCCAACCTTCATTGTACCATATTGTTAAATAAATATCTATACAGAAACTCATGGCAGTTCTTTAAAAAAGTAACTGAGCATGTTCTTAGCATGGTCTTTACACTCCGAAAACTATGTGTTGACTGATGCGTGTTTGAGGGTATGACAACACAAAACCGGCAGACCTGTGGGTGGTCTGCCGGGAAAAGGGGGTATTGGAGGTTATTTCAATATTTCAACTATAAAAGGAGATTTTATTCTGTCTGTGTGTTTAATGCTTTTTCCGGAACCTCAACGCTCTTGAAATGTCCGTAGATCAGAACGTAGAGGATAACGCCGACTGCGAGTCCCCAGCTTGCGCCTTTGATTGCGAGAACAGCTGCCATAACACCGGCGAGTCCGCGCTCGGAATCTGTGTGGATCATACTAAGCCCGATCTGGCAGCAGACAAAGCCCTGCACGATAAGAGTCAGAGACAAAGCTGCCGGAAGGATCGGCTGTACAAAAGATGCAACCGGAACAAGGGCAACACAGATAAAGGTGGACCAACGGAATGTACCGACTCCGCTGAAAATGGAATCCATTGCTTTTCTGCCATCCTTGTAACGTTCGGATACAGCAGCAGTAACGGCTGCCCAGAGCGGACCGCAAAGGCTCGGATACGGGCAGATAAACGCCTGAATGATGTTTCTGATCGCGCTGATGATGTTGGAACGGTTCGCGTTGAAGTCGATATGCTCATCGGTACGGACTTCCTCAGCACTGCGGATCAGCTGCTCGCTGGAAACGAAATCGCCAAAAGCGATGATGTAAACGGCAATGGCGGTCGGGATAACAGAAATGATCTTTCCGATGCTCGGGAAACCGATCGCGAACGGGCTTAAGGTATTCCAGATGATCGCGAAATCCGGAATCTTGATAATTGAACCAAGAACCAGATTCGGTGCCGGAAGCTCACCGGAGAGAGGTCCTACGATCACGGCTACGATGACCGCCGGCAGCATGCCGAAGTTGCCGACCATGTACCAGAGTTTATTTTTTGCCTTCATCTTCTTAAATAAAAGAGAGAAGAGAAGGAAGTATGCAAAGATGGAACCGACGAGAACGGTTACCGGATAAAGACCGGCACGTCCGCCTGCTTTGAATTCACCCATGATCGCAGAGAAGCCTGCGCCGAGGAGAATTCCGGATTTGATCGCATTCGGGATCGCACCGATGATCCTACTTGCAAGACCGGTGATTCCCATGAAGAGGAAGATCAGTCCGACAACGAGCTGCAAGGCGATCATGGTCTGTACACGCTCAGGTCCCTGCTCTGTGAGCGTTAAAAATGCAGTTACAAGGGGAATTGCCGGTGTGATCCATCCCGGTACAACTGGATCTCCTAATAAAGAGTGGAGATTGTAGAAGAAACCGTTGATGATGACCATGCTCCATGCGACTTCGTAAGGAACACCTAAGAGCTCCTGAAGAACCGGAATCGCACCGAGACAGGTCGCACACATTAAGATCGCCTGGAGACATTCGGAAATTTCCCAGCGATAATGGATAAACGGGATCCGGATCTTAAATGGACCGGCCGGAATAAAGGGCTGTTCTTTGCCATTTTCACGATGTAAGGCCATATGTGTAACTCCTATCATACATTATGGAAGTGCAGTCCCGTACTGGAAGACGATCAGAAACTGAAAGGCCGGTACAGGACTGATGGTTCATCCTGCCGTATCCCGAGGGCACCGGACTAACGGCAGGGAGTTCGCCGTTTACTCATAGGAACAGTGGAACCGCTCCTCGTAAACTTTCTTTAATTCGTCGCGGAAATTCGGGTGGGCGATCTCGATCAGAGCATGCGCACGCTGTTTTAAGGTCTTTCCGGATAATTTTGCTATACCATATTCCGTGATGACGTAATCCACGTCATTTCTGGAGGTTGTAACGGCTGCGCCTTCGTCAAGCAGCGGAACGATCTTGGAAACGGTTCCCTTCGCGGCTGTGGACGGGAAGGCGAGAATGGAACGGCCATTCTTTGCCATGGCAGCACCGCGGACGAAATCTACCTGACCTCCGACACCGGAGATCTGGGTATATCCGATAGTCTCGGAAGCGGCCTGTCCCATCAGGTCGATCTGGACGCAGGAGTTGATGGAGACAATGTTGTCTTCCTTCATGACAACGACCGGATTGTTTACATAATCAACCGGATACATCTCAACATCCGGATTGTTGTTGACGAAATCGTAAAGTCTCTTTGTACCCATTAAGAAGTTTGCGACAAACTTGCCGACATGGGTCTTTTTCTTTGTGTTCGTGATAACACCTTTTTCAACCAGTTCCACAACGCCGTCGGAGAACATCTCAGAGTGGATGCCGAGGTCTTTCTTTTCTGTTAAGAAGAGAAGAACAGCGTCCGGAATTGCGCCGATCCCAAGCTGAAGGGTATCACCGTCATGGATCAGGGATGCGCAGTTTGCGCCGATGGCGCGCTCCACATCGCCGATCTTCGGCGGAGCGAGTTCAATGATCGGGGCATCATGCTCCACGATCGCGGCAATATTTGCGTCTGATGCATTGATGCAGCTGTCACCGCCGGTTCTCGGGAGCTCATGGTTTACCTGAACGATTACGCTTTTTGCGGCTCTTGCTGCAGGAAGTGTGTAGTCGATGGAAATTCCGAGACTCATGTTTCCGTTTTCATCCGGCGGAGTAGCCTGAACGAGCGCTACATCGACCGGGAGACTTCCGTTTGTAAATAATGATGGAATGCGGTAGAAGAAGCACGGAGTATAGTCACCGCGGCCCTCTGCGACTGCTTTTCTTGTAGTGCCGCCAACGAAAAGAGCGTTGTGGCGGAAATGGGATTCCATTCCCGGCTGTGCATAACCGGCTTTTCCCATAGCGACCATGTGGACGATCTCTACATCGTGGTAGCTTTCAGCATTTGCAACCATTGCGTCTACCAGATAGGACGGCTCTGCGCAGGCATGACCGATCACAACGCGGTTGCCGGATTTAATAAGCTCCACTGCCTTTTCGGCAGTGGTGAGCTTAGATTTATATTCGTTTTCCCAACTCATGGAAGATACCTCCCGTTATTATTCTGTGATTTTTGCGATATCTTTCGCAAGTTTCTTCTTCATTGCGAGGTTGCCCTGACGGGAGATCATGATTCTCTGTGCCTGCGGGGAACCTGCGCCGTGCATGGATTCTGTGCGGTATCCGACAGCGGCTGCGCCAAGAGTCAGGTTCTCGATGAGTCTCATGATGCGGAGACGGTTTTCTGTGGAAACAGCGTTTACACCGCGGAAATATTTGTCAACATACTTGCCCAGGAACGGATCCTTTAAGTCTTTCTCGGACGGTGCGGTAACCATAAGACCACCGGCGATATCCTCTGCAAGACGAGCGATCTCGTACGGGAATCTTGTAACATTCTGTTTGCAGACGTTTGCGAGAAGAAGGTCGATCAGGTAGTTGCCGGATTTTGTCGGACGGCCCTCTGCGGAGCATGCGATACCACAGCAGTAAAGGGTCTCATTTAAGTGAGTCATCTCAATGAGCTTGTCCTTGATATGGGATGCCTTCTGAGCACCGTTGAAGTCTGCGGCAACGGCAGCAGCACCGATCAGGACATCACCGACACCAACCTTACATCCGCCGTAGGATTGTCTGTGGTAGCCTGCGAAACGCTCAACCAGAACACCTGCGAACTCATTCTCGCCGTTTAAGAAGATACGGTCATTCGGTACGAATACATCATCGAAGATTACGAGAGCCTCTGTTCCGCCGAACTGGGAGTTTCCTACATCGATCTCGCTGCCTTCAAGCTTTCTTGTATCACAGGACTGACGGCCGACGATCATGAAGATGCCCTTTGCGTCTGTCGGAACTGCGAATGCAACTGCGTAGTCCTTGTCGTCCTCGCCCATCGCCTGTGTCGGCATTACGATAACCTCGTGAGAGTTTACGAAACCTGTCTGGTGAGCTTTCGCGCCGCGGACAACGATTCCGTCCGGTCTTCTCTCAACGACTCTTAAGTAAAGATCCGGATCTGCCTGTAAGTGCGGCGGAAGGGAACGGTCACCCTTCGGGTCTGTCATAGCGCCGTCAACGGTGTAGTCATGCTCCTGAACGTACTGGAGGAATTTCTTGAAGTTCTCATGGTAATGTGTTCCGTACTTTTCATCTGTCTCATAGGTTGTGCTGTAAACGGCGTTGAACGCGTCCATGCCGACACAGCGCTGGAAACAGGCTGCGGTCTTCTGTCCACAGAGTCTCTGCATTTTAACCTTCTTGATCAGGTCATCGGTGCTCTGATGGATATGTGTGAAACGGTTGATGGTCTCACCTGTAAGAATGGATTTTGCTGTCATTAAGTCTGCGTACTCCGGATCCTGAGCCAGATCGTAGGTTGCTTTTACAGAGTTTAAGGACGGACGGAGGATCGGATCGTCAACTGGATTTTCGATCTTCTTACCAAACATATAAACCTGAAGATTCAATTTTCTCATGCTCTCTACATACTGTTCGCCTGTCATTAATGCCATAACACATGTTCCCTTCGCAGCCATTTTCGTTGCGGCTGCATCCTTTCCTGATAAGTTTTTGTGAGTAGCTGCTATACATCCGAAGGACTTCTGGTTTGCAGGTCCTTTTTGGAATTCATAAGCTCTTGTGTTCCGTTTTCGGAACTGACCTACTATAAAGCAATCCATGTGCCAAAGTTACAAAAACGGGAGGGAGATTTTTGGGAAATTTATTTTTTTCGGGAGATAGCCAGAAAGAATATATTAAGGAAGAAAAGAATGACAGGAAATAAAAATAAAAAAAGAAATGAAATATGATCGAACAGAATCCTAACGGAAGTAACCGGAGATCCGGGACCAGAACAGGGATTTTCTCACCGATTTCCGGAAAAATCTGTTGCATAAATGAAATAAATTGTCATTTGTTGCAAAAACGCAACAGAAAGGCACCGGGATATGGAATGAGAATCACTGAGATAAAGAAAACTGGAATATGGCACGCGGATGAAAGGCCTGAAAACCGGGCAGTTCGTGGACGGACGATCCGGTTCCCTGAGAACCGGGGTGATTGGCATAAAAATTGCTCATAACTAAGGACAAAGAATTCGGAGCGCTGTGTGTGTTCCGGATTCGGAACAACGAAAAAGACCCCGGTCTTTCGAGGGCAGATCAGGAGGTATCACAATGATAGAAAGAATCGATGAAGTATTGGAAAAGAAGGTCCGTCCGGCGCTGTTATCCCATGAGGGCGACGTGCAGATCGTAGAGTACGCAGATGGAGTTTTAAAGATCCGCCTGACCGGACACTGTTCCGGATGTCCGTCAGCGAGACTGACAACGGAGGAACTGATTGCGGCAGAGGTCCAGAAAGAGATCCCGGAGGTGAAGGAGGTTGTTCTCGTCAATGAGATCAGCCCGGAGCTTCTGGATTTCGCGAGAAAGCTTCTGAACCATAACCATGAAGCGCAGGAACGCATATGAGGATCGGCATCAAATACTGTGGCGGCTGCAATCCTGTATACAACAGGGGACGGCAGGTAAAACGCCTGCAGGAACAATATCCGGAACATGAGTTTGACTTTGCAGCCGGGGACATGAAAGAATGCGAGATCGGACTTGTTGTCTGCGGCTGCGTCCGGGCCTGTGCGTCAGTGGATGGGCTTGCACCAAAGAAAAAGCTGTTTCTTCTCCCGACGGAGCGAAGTTTTTCTGAGGTAAAGACGTATCTGGAGCAGGACAGGGAAGCGAAAAAGAATGCGGAAGTTAACGGCAGAAAAGACGAGGTGCTGGAAGAAGAGACAGACAGTAGAATCCATGTTCACATCGGTGACACGGCAGAGGTTACAAAGACTTTTTTTAAGGATGACGTGGACAAGTTTGCAGCGCTCACCGGAGATTACAGCAGACTTCACACGGATGCGGAATTCGCGAAAAAAACGCCTTACGGAAAGCCGGTGGTTCACGGTGTTCTGGCGGCAAGCCTGATCTCAACGGTGATGGGCACGAAGCTTCCGGGTGAGGGGACTGTCTTTATCGAAGAGCAGGTGCGGTTTTTGAAGCCTGTTTTTTACGGGGATATGATCACCGCAAAGGTGACATTTACAGCCTGTAAGGAACGGGAGGACGGTTACATCGGGACGTTTTCCGGAGTGTGTGAAAACCAGGATCATGAGACGGTGGTATGGGCAGAATGCAGACAGTTCATGTCGAAGGAGCTGTTTTTATGTAATTAGGAAATTCCGAGGAATTCCCTGTTACACAAAAGGCACAATCTTTTTGATGCAATGAGACAAGAGATATTTCATGGCAGAGATCAAAAATATAAAGAATCAAGCGAGGGCAAATACAATGACAAATCTTGAAAAATACAACAAAATTTTTATCGGAATGTTTCACAAGACAGAGGAGGAGCTTCCGGGCTTAAAGTACCGCGGAATTCCGCTCTGGGATTCGATCGGACATATGGATCTCGTAGGGGAGCTGGAAGAGGCGTTTGATATTCATATGGATACGCCGGATGTTCTGGACTTCACGTCCTATGAAAAGGGAAAAGAAGTTCTTGGGCGCTACGGGGTAACGATTGAATAATCCATATCCGGACCGGATCTTCCGGATCGTGGAACCGGTGACGGAGAGCAACTGCTATGTGATCCGGGAAGAGGACAAATGCATGATCATCGATCCGAACGATTTTACAGCGATCCGGGAACTGCTGCAGAAATTGGGCCTGATGCCAGGGCTGGTCCTTCTGACCCATGAACATTGTGACCACATCGGCGGATTAAATGAACTCCGGAGGACATATCCGGTGACAGTGGCGGCAACGGAAGCCTGCAGCGCGGGAATCGGGAACCAGACGAGAAATATGTCCCGCATGATGGAGACATTTTTGTACTTTAAAAGCGGGGAAAAGAAATTTGTACATTATCCGCCGTTTCAGTGCCGGAAGGCGGATCTGACATTTACGGACCAGATCTGTTGCAAATTTGCAACAAGGCAGCTGGAGCTGATCCCGCTTCCGGGGCATACCCCCGGGAGTATGGTGATCCGATATGACGGATGTATCTTTTGCGGGGACTATCTTCTTCCTGGGGACAGGGTCGTTACGAGGCTGCCGGGAGGAGATGGGGACGCATATGAAAAATATGCGAAACCCTGGCTGAAAACGATTCCGGATGGGACATGGATCTTTCCGGGACACGGAGAGCCGTTCCGGATGAACAGGGAGGTGAGGGAATTTCATGAATTATGAAGAGCTTTTAAAACGCGGCCCCTATGAGCTGGGAGCGGAGGAGAAGAAAAAAATCTACGCGGATATGCTCAGTGAGCTGACAGACAGCCACAGAAACCGGTGCCTGATCTATGACCGGTGCTGCAGTGCGCTGGGGGATGTGTCGGGAAGCCAACGGAGAGAAGAAGAAATTCCCATGGTTCCGGTATCCATGTTTAAGGAGATGGAGCTTCGAAGCGTTCCCACAGGAGCTGTGTTTAAGACGGTGACCTCTTCTGGGACTACGGGACAGAAGACCTCAAAGATAGTTCTGGATGAGCGGACCGCAGCCTGGCAGCAGCAGACACTGCAGCGGATCATGGCCGATTTTATCGGGGAAAAGCGGATTCCGATGCTGATCATCGACGCGCCGAATGTCCTGCGGGACCGGGCGCTGTTTTCCGCGAGGGGAGCCGGGATTCTGGGATTTTCGATCTTCGGGTCAAAACGCTGTTACGCGCTGAAGGAAGATATGTCTCTGGATCTTGAGACTGTGGAGGCATTTCTTGAGAAGGCTGGTGACGGACCGGTCCTTGTGTTTGGGTTTACCTATATGGTCTGTAAATATTTTTATGAGCCGTTGAAAAGATCGGGTCACAGGCTTCATCTGGAACATGGTTTCCTGATCCATGGCGGCGGCTGGAAGAAGCTGGCGAAGGAGGCGGTGTCCGCAGAGAAATTCCGGGACGGACTCCGGGAAGTCTGCGGGATCCTCGATGTGCGGAATTATTACGGAATGGCGGAGCAGACCGGCTGCATCTACATGGAATGCGAGTGCGGTCATCTGCATGTGAGCAGCTATTCGGATGTTCTGATCCGAAATATGGAAGACTTTTCCTGTTGCAAAAATGGAACAGAGGGCGTGATCCAGGTCCTGACACCGATGGCTTGGTCCTATCCGGGCCATTCGGTGCTGACGGAAGATAAGGGCATGATCGTTGGAGAGGATGACTGCCCATGCGGAAGAAAAGGAAAATATATTAAGATCACGGGCAGGATCCCAAAGGCGGAAATCCGGGGCTGCAGCGATACGTTTGAGACAGGAAAAGAGCTTCGTGGGGAGAATGAGGCGGTCACTCTTTTAGCAGGTGAGATGGAGATCACATCAGTACCGGAAATCCCGTTTGAGGAGACCACCATGGAGTTTCTATCGGCACTCTCAGAGCGGATCCGGGAACTTCCGAGAATGTTGTCCGGAGAGGAAATGCGTTCTCTCGGATTCTGGCTCAGGCGTTCCAACCTCGAAAGCTATAAAAAGCGGTATGAAAACAGTGGTTTCCGGCTTGGGCTGGGACAAACATTTCATATTGCGCCGTCGAATGTTCCGCTTCTGTTTGTATACACGATGGCAATCGGATTTCTGGCAGGAAATTCCTGCCGGGTGCGGGTGTCGGCGCGAAGAAACACGGAAAGCGAAAAGGTCTGTGAGCTGATCGATGAGCTTTTGGGACTGCCGGAATTTCAAGCTCTGAAACGACGGATCTCCATCGTCACATACGGGAGGGAAAACCGGGAGGCAACGGAGAAATTCAGCAGAGAGTGTGACGGCCGGGTGATCTGGGGCGGTGATATGACTGTGGAAGAGATCCGGAAGATTCCGATCGGCCCGTCAGCGTCGGAGGTCGTCTTTCCGGATCGCGCGTCCATAGCTGTGTTTGACGCGGATGCCGTTCTTGCCCTGTCGGAAGAGGGGCTGGCAGAGACGGCAATGCGTTTTTACAACGATACCTTCAGCATGGATCAGAACGCCTGCGCGTGTCCTCGGGCAGTATTCTGGAGGGAGAGCTGTCTAAAGACGGGAGAAGTGGCGGCCGGGCGATTCTGGCAGGCACTTGCCCAGACTGCGAAGCGGTATGGGCTCACAGAGCACAAGGTCAGCGTGAAATATGGTGATCTGTGGGAGCTGGCAGCAGGCGGGGCGCGGATCGTGAAGGTCAGAAAATTCGAGAACAGACTTTATGTCACGGAAATGAAGGATATCCCCGGAACAGCCTCGGAACAAAGGATGCGGTTTGGAAGCTTTCTGGAATATCATATGAAAAACGGAGAAGAATGGATCTCTGCCGTGTCCGAAAAAACACAGGCCCTGGTGTATTTCGGCGTGGAGAAGCAGGAACTCCGTGAATGTGTTCTGCATCACAGGCTTCGCGGTACCCATCAGATCGTCCCTGTGGGGCAGACACTATGGATGGATCTGGTTTGGGACGGAAAGGACATGATCCAACTTCTGTCCCGGACGATCCGGTAGGGCAGAAAGGAGGGCCGGATGAATTTTATTGAAAGAAATGATCAATTTTCAGAGAATCTGATGCTTGCGGATGATCAGGGAAACCGGATCACCTACGGAGAATTTGAGAAGATATATGAGGAACGATCAAAATTTCTGGAGGAGGGAAGGCTTGCGTTCCTGTATTGTAGGAATACCGTTGGAGCAGTTCTTTATTACAGGAGCTGTCTTAGGAATCATGTGGTGCCTCTGCTTTTAGAGCATCGAATGGACCGAGAGCTTTTAAGGACACTGATCGGGACCTATGAGCCGGATTATCTGATCGGAATGCCGGAGGACCTTACAGGAACGGATGGAACGGTACTGGAGGGCTCGGAGTGCTTTGGTTATCAGCTTGCAAAGCGGGATGCCAAACGGAAAACGGGGCTGAATCCGGAGCTTGCGCTTCTCCTTACGACCTCCGGCAGCACGGGAAGCCCGAAGCTTGTAAGACAGAGCCGGAAAAATGTTACGTCAAATGCGGAGTCGATCGCGGAATATCTGGAGCTTGATCCGACAGAACGTCCGATCACAACGCTGCCGATGAACTACACGTATGGGCTTTCGATCATGAACAGCCATTTTCAGGTGGGAGCAGCTGTGCTGCTGACAGAGCATACGCTGTTTGAGCGGGAGTTCTGGGATTTTTTCCGGGAGCAGGGAGCAACTTCCTTTGGCGGCGTCCCTTACACCTATCAGATCCTGAAGCGACTTGATTTCTTTAAAATGGAGCTGCCGTCCTTACGGACGATGACGCAGGCAGGAGGCAAGCTTCCGGTGAATCTGCATCGGGAATTTGCGGAATATGCGATGTCCACAGGACGAAAATTCATTGTCATGTACGGGCAGACAGAGGCGACGGCGAGAATGAGTTATCTTCCCGCAGAGGATGCCATCAGAAAATGCGGCAGCATGGGAATCGCGATCCCGGGAGGAAAATTCCGGATCATGGAGGATGGCTCGACAGAGATCAAAGAGCCGGATACGGTGGGGGAGCTTGTGTATAGCGGTCCGAATGTCACGATGGGATATGCGGAATGTGCGGCAGATCTTGAAAAGGGAGACGAGCGCGGAGGCGTTCTGTTTACCGGAGACATGGCAAAGCGCGATGCAGAGGGATATTACTATATCACCGGACGGAAAAAACGGTTTTTGAAGATGTATGGAAAGCGCGTCAATATGGACGAGATCGAGCAGCTTCTTCGCGGCCGTTATGAGGGTGTGGAGCTCGCCTGCACCGGCGAGGATGACCGGATGCGGATTTATATGGAAGGAATGGATCCGGCATCCTGTGAGGAGGCAGCGGAGTTCCTGACAGAGAAAACAGGACTTTACCCGGGAGGTGTCCGGGTTCTTCCCATCGACAAGGTACCGAAAAATGAGTCCGGAAAAACGATCTACAAAGAATTGGAGAAATTGCCATGGAATTCATGATTTACGAGAAAAAAGACACAACAGCACTGATCACGATCAACCGTCCGAAGGCGTTAAACGCGTTCAATTCCCAGATGTTGGACGAGCTCACAGAGGCGCTGGAGATGGCGGAGAAGGATACAGGAGTCCGCTGCGTGATTCTCACGGCAGCAGGGGAGCGGGCATTTACGGCAGGCGGAGATATCAAGGAGGAAGTTCAGCTGAATGAAACAACAGCGGCAGAATTTTCAAGACGCGGGAAAAAGATGATCCGGTCAATTTTAAATCACAGAGTTCCGGTGATCTGCGCGGTCCGCGGCTATGCTCTCGGTGGTGGACTGGAGATGATCCTGGCGGCAGATATCACTGTGGCAGCCACGGACGCGAAGATCGGGATTCCGACGATCAAGCTTGGTGGAATCCCGGGCTGGGGAAGTACAGTCCTTCTTCCGAGAACGGTCGGCGCTTCCAGAGCCAAGGAGCTTTTATATACGGGGCGCAGCCTCTCTGCGGAGGAAGCGCTGAAGCTTGGTGTTGTGGAGGATGTCGTTGAGCCGGATGAACTGTTAAAGAGAGCCTTTGAATTAGCGGATACGATCGCGGATATGGCACCACTTGCAGTGGAAAATATGAAAAAGTCCATCAACACCGCTATGAGCGCCGGACTGGAGGAAAGCCTTGGAACAGAGACAGATATCTTCGCTTCCTGCTTTGGAACGCAGGATCATCTGGAAGCGACGACGGCGTTTCTCGAGAAGAGGGCACATGGGGAGTTTATGAGAAAATAGAGAAAACCCTGCCAAATTGAGAATGAGGAACCCTCCGGGAATCGCAAAATGCGGTAACCGGAGGGTTTCTTATGACTTGCCGCTTATCAGCTGGTGTATGTCAGGAGGTAAAATAAATTTAACAGAAATTTAGGATTTTCCGCTGTCCGGATGTGGTATGATATTGGCACAGAAAGGCTGATGTGCGTCAGCAGTCTGATTGATAAGATATAAGAAATATGCTATAATGAAATGCGGCTTACAGAGAGGAGACAGCTATGAGAAAGACGTATTTGTACATGACAGCAGTAGCAATGAGCGCAGCTTTGGCGGCCGGATGCCAGAAGGCAGAACCGGCGGAGACAACTGCGGCAGCAGAGACAGTGGCTGAGTCAACCGGAACAGGGATGGCGGAGAGTGAGTCTTCTGAAACCAGTGGAACAGCGGCGCAGGACGATGAGAGGCTTGCGGATTATCACCTGCTTCAGGGAATCGTGACGGGGACGAATGACGAAAAAGGAACGTTTACGCTCAAAGCAGATGACGGTGGAGAATATGTGATCACGACCGGAAATATCGGTGACGTGGAGACCGAGATCGCGGATGACAGTCTTGTTGTGATCGGATATATCGGTGTCGAGATCCATGACAATATGGATCTGGAGAAAGTCAATATGGTGATCGCGGCACCGGGAGATGATGACTGGACGATCGCATACGCGGAGGGAACGACGACGGCCAATGCGATGAGCACGTTTATGATGGTGACAGCAGATGGAACTGAGATGGGGTTCATGAAGGATGGCTGTCCGATGGATGAGGATGCTCTGGGCGGAGACAGCGGAGCGAAGATTGGCGTTGTATATATGGATTCCGAGGATGTAAGTTTTCCGCTGGAGATCAAGAAATTGCAGTAAAAAATATAAATATAGGAATTTTTCCGGAAAATAGCTGACTATAACGGTCTTCAGTTTAGCTGTCCGGGAATAGCAAAGTTTTTGAGAATTATAATATATCAAGAAAGAAAATGGGGTTTAAAAATGGCAGATTTATTTCACCGTGTAAGTATTCGTAAATTTAAAGCTGAGGCTGTATCAAATGAAGATATCGGCTATATTCTGGAGGCAGCGATGGCAGCGCCGTCCGCGAAGAATCAGCAGCCGTGGGAGTTTTATGTAGTAGAAAACCGTGAAGTCTTAAAACAGCTCGGAGAGTCCAGCCCGTTCTCCGCCCCGGCAGGAAAAGCACCGGTGGCGATCGTGACTGCATACCGTGAGGAATGCGATCTGCCGGAATTTGCACAGATCGATATGAGCATCATGATGGAAAATCTGTGGCTTGCAGCGGATGAGATCGGACTTGGCGGCGTATGGCTCGGCGTAGCTCCGAGAGAGGACCGGATGAAGGATGTAGAGAAGATCGTCGGGATTCCGGCGGGACAGCGGGTCTTCGGCATCTTTGCTCTCGGTTACCCGGATGAGGAGCGGACCCAGCAGGATCGGTTCGATCAGAGCAGGATCCATTATGTGAAATAGGACGGTCTTTTTTCTGACAGATTCCATCGACGGAGTCGGTCCGGAATGAATTTTTCGCATTACTGGGGGGAGGAAAAGCGATGAAGGATCGGACAAAGGTAGATATTTCGACGGCGTTGACGACGTTGTTGGCAAAGAAGGCGATCGCTGATATTACCGTGCGGGAGATCGTAGAGCTATGTGATATCCGGAGACAGACCTTCTGCACAGCAATCCGGGAATCGCGAATATGTCGGTTGAGAAGCAGAACTTTATCAGCAGGGCGTATTCCAGAGTGTTTGTCGGTCTGTTTCTGGACTGGGTCAGCAATGGGAAGAAGGCAAAGAATCTGGACTGCTTTTTGGATGCCCGCATTCTGGTAGAAGGCGGAATTGAGGGAGTCTTGAAAAAAACTTAAAAAATGATCCTGAAACGGAACAGGATCGGACGCGAAGGGCGTGTGAAGAATAAAGCTTCATTTTTCACACGCCCTTTTTGTGTAACAGGAAGTTTCGGGGAATTCCCTGCTACACAAAAGGCATTAACGTGCCGATGATGCGCATTTGCGGGCAGACGGATGCAAATTACAGATTTTTTCTGAAAAATTCTTCTGCGTTCCGGAACATGATTCCCTCTGCCAGATCCTTTGACATTCCCTTTTCCAGGAAATATTCGTAGAGATCAGCAGCCTTTGCCGGAGTGTTCAGGTATGTAGGAAGTGTCGTACCGTCAAAGTCAGAGCCGAGAGCGATGTTTTCATAGGCACCGAGGCTGAAAAAGTGCTCGATGTGGCGGTAGAGGTCGTCGGGAGAATCGCCGATGCCTCCGTCGGTAATGAAACTCTTACAGTAGTTGAGGCCAATGAGGCAGTTCCGGCGGACCATCTCGCGGATCATGTCATCCGTCAGGTTCCGCTTGTGGGAACAGATGGAGCGTGCGTTGGAGTGGGTCGCAACGAACGGGCGGCGGGCGGTCTCAAAGAGGTCGGCGTAGCCGGTGTCGTTTAAATGGGAGACATCAACGAGGATCCCGCGGTCTTCCATTTCACGGACTGCCTGCCGTCCGAAGCCTGTCATTCCGTGAGTGGTGGTGTGGCCGGAACCGAGCTCATTTTCGCCGTTCCAGGTGAGCGTCATGCAGCGGACTCCGTCATCTGCCAGCTTTTTTACGCGGGTGATATCACCGGCGAGAGCGGCTCCGCCCTCGATGGTCAGAAAAGCAGCCGTCTTTCCTGCATCCCATGCAGCTTGCATATCGGAAGCGGAGCGGCAGGGGGAGATGCGGTCATGAAATTTTTCCATCTGGCGGTTAAAATTGTCACGGTTTGTTTCGTAGTAATCGATGGCAGCCTGCCCGCGGTACTGATCCGGGATGAAGATGGCATAAAACTGTGCCCAGTGAACGTCAGACGGGATCGCGTTCAGGGAGAGCACACGGTCCGGATCATCAAGCGTGTCCGGGGTCAGCCCCTTATGGGTACAGTCTGTGAGCGTGTCGCAGTGCAGATCGATCAAAGCATAGGGATTCATGGGAAATTCCTCCTGAAAATATATTTTGAATTTATTGTAACGGAACCGTTCAGACGTTTCCGTCAATTCTGTCTCCGGATCTCGCCTTTTAGGATCATCGGGTAGCGGATCAGGGAATCGGAATCAAGCGCCTCTTTTTTCATATCCACCGCGGTGATCTGGTGGTTTTCGTAGGTCGTATAGTAGTAGGTTCCGGTCTCGGCACTGCAGCAGGAGGTGTAGATCGTGATCTCATATTTTCCTTCTGCAACCTCACAGCAGCCGCGCTGCTGGTCCACAGAGCCTAAGATATGGAAGAACTGGCTGACGCTTTCTTCTTCGCTGTCACCGGAGATCGAGTTCGCGCGGGTGAATGCCACGCGGGCAAAGCGGGACTGGGAAGAGAGATCCCCCGGAAGACCGAGAGCGCCCATGCCGCGGCTGTAGGTGGCAAGCGGAAGCTCCGGAGAAAAATGATTTTCCGGCTGGCGCGGGGAAAGCCCGAGATAGTTATTTAAATGGAACATCTGCAGATCGAAGGGCGGATTGTTTGTGAGAACACCGGCAGGATCATCATGGACATGGAGTCCGTCGGCCATGGATTCCACAACGATCGCCTCGTTTTTATCGGCAATGATCCAGTGGAGACTTGCGGCAGGCATCTGCGGACTAAAAGGTGTTCCGACAAGATTCATACGGGCAAGTGCTTCGCGGACCTCCGGAATGGTTGCGCACCGGCTTAAGATCCAGGGGATAAATTCAAACTGGGCAACATTCTGCATTCCATCCACCGGCTCTGCATAGGCGGCGTTTCCGACAAAGTTGAGTCCTGCCATGCCGAGTCCCTTTTCGTTCATGGCATCATAATACAGAGGATAATTGTCTGCAATGTGCGCCATGCCGATGATGGCATAGTGGGATGTAAGCGTACCCATATGGCGGAACGGGATCGGGTAATTGCGGGGAGTGATCGTGATCTCCTCTCCGTAGGAAAATTCGTAGTCTAAGGTCCTTCCAAAATAAAAGCCCTTTGTCTTGTAAGTTGCTGCTGTACACATAAGACAGGAACCTCCTTAAAAATAGTAAATTCGCAGCGCGTTTATCTCATTCGGAGACCTGACTCCCACGGAGACAAATTTGCTGTTACTCACCACCTGAAAGAGGCGGGAGTCTTTTCGCCTGAGATAAATACGGATATAGTTTCTTCTGCATAAAAAAGATTATACCGCATTTTTTGGAAAAATTCATTAAAAAGAGCTTTACAAAAACACTTTAGTATGGTAACATGATAACACGATGAAAACAGAGAAATGAAACCGGACAGAAAAATGCGGGCGGTTTTCGGATACGACGAAAAGCTGGTCCGGGCAGCCGGATCACGGACAGATAAGAGGAGGAAATAATGATGAAAAAGAGATTATTAAGCGCAGTTATGGCATCCGCAATGGTACTTTCCCTCGCAGCATGCGGCGGAGCAAAGACAGAGACAACAGCAGCAGAGACAACTGCCGAGAAAAAAGAGGAGACAACAACAGCAGGTACGACAGCAGCGGAGACGGCAGAAGCAGCAGGAGGCACACTGATCGTCGGCTTCGATCAGGATTTCCCGCCAATGGGATTTGTTGGTGACAACGGCGAATACACAGGCTTTGACCTTGATCTCGCGAAAGAGGTCGCAAGCCGTCTCGGTCTCGAATACAAGGCACAGCCGATCGCCTGGGACTCCAAGGATATGGAGCTTGAATCCGGCAACATCGACTGTATCTGGAACGGATTTACGATCACAGGCCGCGAGGATGATTATACCTGGACTACACCGTATATGGCAAACAAGCAGGTATTCGTTGTAGCGAACGATTCCGATATCAAGAGTCAGGCTGACCTTGCGGGAAAAGTCGTGGAAGTACAGGCCGATTCCTCCGCGGAGGCTGCGTTGAAGGAGAATCAGGATCTCGCAAATACATTCGGCCAGCTTTTAACGACACCGGATTATAATACCGCATTTATGGATCTCGAACAGGGTGCGGTTGACGCAGTCGCAATGGACGTGATCGTTGCAGGATACCAGATCAAGCAGAGAAACGCGGACTTTAAGATCCTTGACGATTCCCTCTCTGAGGAAGAATATGGCATTGGCTTTAAGAAGGGCAACACAGAGTTAAGAGATAAAGTACAGGGAGCGTTAGAGGAGATGGCTGCCGACGGCACATTAGCGAAGATCTCTGATGAATGGTTCGGCGAGGACGTTACGACGATCGGAAAGTAAGCGCGTGTCGGAGCTGTAGAAATCTTGCGGGATACGGAAATGCTGTTTGACAGACATTCCCATATCGGCTAAAATAGTAAAAGAATTTTGATTACGGGAACCGGAAAACAGTTCCCGTAATTTGTGTTATTTATCTCAGTCGAGAAGACTCCCACCTCTTTAGATGGTGAATAATAGCAAATTTGTCTCAGTGGGAGTCAGGTCTCTGACTGAGATAAACGCTCCGCGAGGATGCGCAGTGATTCTGTATGGAATATGTCAGCTTTGCTGACCAGAATCACGCGCCAAGTCTCACGGACGTTCGACTTGAATATGAAGGAAAGCAGGTAAATATCGTATGGGTAAAATGACAATCGGGCAGATGGTCGCACAGCTCGCCGGTGGTATGCTGATCAGTACGCAGATCTTCGTGATCACGCTGCTGTTTTCTCTTCCACTTGGACTTATTGTGGCGTTCGGACGCTTATCGAAAAATCGCGTGATCAGCATGATCGTAAAATTTTACATCTCTATCATGCGCGGAACTCCGTTAATGCTGCAGCTGATGGTCGTTTATTTCGGACCATACTATCTGTTTCATATTAAAGTCGGCAGCGGTTACCGCCTGACAGCGACCTTTATCGGCTTTGTGATCAACTACGCGGCATATTTTGCAGAAATCTACCGCAGCGGCATTCAGTCGATGCCGATCGGCCAGTATGAGGCGGCACAGATCCTTGGCTACACGAAAGCTCAGACCTTTTTCAAGATCATTCTGCCTCAGGTTATCAAGCGCATTTTGCCGTCGATCACAAACGAGGTGATCACACTTGTAAAGGATACGTCCCTGTCATTCACCCTGAGTGTCGCTGAGATGTTCACGATCGCGAAAGCTCTGGCAGCATCCCAGACAAATATGATCCCGTTTGTCGCAGCCGGAATTTTCTATTATGTGTTCAACCTCATCGTGGCTGTCGTTATGGAGTGGATCGAGAAAAAGCTGGATTATTACCGGTAGGACTGGAGGTCTGTGGATCATGAATCTGTTAGAGTTAAATCATGTAGAAAAATCATTTGAGAACCTGTCCGTGCTGAAGGATATCTCCATCAGCATCGGCGAGGGCGAAATCGTATCCATCATCGGACCGTCCGGATCCGGGAAATCAACGCTGCTCAGGTGCGCGACAATGCTTGAGAAGATGGATGGCGGCGAGATCGTATATCTTGGGAAAAAAGCGGCATGGACGGACAAGGACGGACATGTGGTCTATGCGGATAAGAAGGACATGAAGGAGATCCGGAGCCAGTATGGTCTCGTGTTCCAGAATTTTAATCTTTTCCCGCATTATTCTGTGCTGAAGAATATCGTTGACGCGCCGATCCATGTGCAGAAGCGAGACAAGGAGAAGGTATATCAGGAAGCGAGAGAGCTGTTAAAGAAGATGGGACTGGCGGACAAGGAAGACTATTATCCCTGCCAGTTATCCGGAGGACAGTGCCAGCGTGTGGCGATCGCGAGAGCTCTGGCGCTGAACCCGAAGATCCTGTTCTTCGATGAACCCACATCAGCTCTGGACCCAGAGCTGACAGCCGAGGTGTTAAAGGTGATCCGTTCTCTGGCAAATCTGAATATCGCCATGGTGATCGTTACCCATGAGATGGCGTTTGCAAGGGATATTTCCCACCGCGTGATCTTCATGGAGGGCGGCGTGATCGTCGAGGAGGGAACGCCGGAGAAGGTGTTCGCATCCGATAATGAGAGAATGAAGAGCTTTCTGGGACGATATGGGGAGATCTTGTAATTATGTTGACCTCTCTTGCGTTAATATTTTTAGTGGGACTTTTCGCCGCCGCAATCTGTGGTGGGCTGCGGCTGCCGCGTATTATTGGTATGCTGTTCACGGGAATTATTCTGGGACCGCATGTGCTGGGACTTCTGGACGATAAGATCTTATCGATCTCATCGGAACTCCGGCAGATGGCTCTTATTATTATTTTATTGAAAGCGGGACTTTCCTTAAATCTTGCGGATCTGAAAAAAGTAGGCCGTCCGGCAGTCATGATGTCGTTTGTACCTGCAAGCTTTGAGATTTGTGGATATCTGCTCTGTGCGCCGATGATCCTGGGGATAACGAGAATTGAGGCGGCAGTCATGGGCGCGGTCCTGGCGGCAGTGTCTCCGGCGGTCGTAGTGCCGCGGATGGTGCAGCTCATGGAAAGCGGATATGGAACGGAAAAGAGTATTCCACAGATGATCTTAGCGGGAGCGTCCTGCGATGATATCTTTGTAATCGTGCTGTTTTCCATATTTTCCGGGATGGCCCAGGGCGGTACGGCGGATATGAAGCAGTTTTTAAATATCCCGGTGTCCATTGTGCTTGGAATCCTGCTGGGCGCGGTCGTTGGATATCTTTTGAGCCTCTTTTTTGAGACCGCCTATGCGAAAGCGCATTATGTGAGAAACAGTATGAAGGTCATGATCGTTCTTGGAGTTTCCTTCCTTCTGATGGCTGTGGAGACATGGGTGAAGGCTTATGTATCAGTGTCCGGTCTGCTGGCCGTAGTCAGCATGGCATGCGTTCTGAAGATCAAATGTCCGAAATCTGTCTCAGGAAGACTCTCGGAGAAATTCGGAAAGCTCTGGATCGCGGCGGAAGTTGTCTTATTTGTACTGGTCGGCGCAGCGGTTGATATCCGGTATACGGCGACAGCCGGAGCCGCGGCGATTGTCATGATCCTGCTGGCATTGGTGTTCCGTGCTGTCGGTGTTCTTGTGTGCATGACGGGAACGGCATTGGATAAGAAGGAACGGGTATTTACGGTGATCGCGTATCTGCCGAAAGCGACGGTGCAGGCGGCGATCGGTTCTGTTCCGATGGCGATGGGACTTGCCTGCGGTCAGATCGTGTTGTCAGTAGCGGTCCTTGCAATCCTGATCACGGCACCGCTTGGGGCGATCGGGATGGATATGACGTATAAGAAGCTGTTGAAAAAACAGGAAAACATCTCATAATATAAATTTGATTTGAAAAAATACCGGATGTGGGCTATAATGAGCGCAAAATATGCGGTATCAGGCAGGCGTTTTCATCAGGGACGTTTTATTTCACTGAGCGGATATTTGAAATACCGCAAAACAGGAGGCAACTATGGATTTCGAAAAATTATGCGCAGAAAGATATTCTCTTAGAAAATATGCAGATCGCCCGGTGGAGGCAGAAAAGCTGGAAAAGGTGCTGGAGGCAGGCCACAATGCACCGACGGCTCACAATCTCCAGCCGCAGCGCATTCTTGTGATGCAGAGCAGAGAGGCATTAGAGAAAGCAGAGGAGTGCACCGCATGCAAGTTCCATGCACCGGTGATCCTTGTTGTCGCGTATGATCCGG
Source organism: Clostridium sp. AM25-23AC (assembly GCF_003435125.1). NCBI lineage: Bacteria > Bacillati > Bacillota > Clostridia > Eubacteriales > Clostridiaceae > Clostridium > Clostridium sp. AM25-23AC. The sequence continues at coordinate 32,559 of NZ_QWGI01000028.1, forward strand.
CGAAGGCCTGGAACCGCGAGGGAGATATGAAGAACCACGGAGAGATCGATGCGACGATCGCGGCGACACAGATGATGCTTCAGGCGGCAGATCTCGGTCTCGGAACCTGCTATGTCGGTATGTTCAGCCAGGAGAAGCTTCATGAGCTGTTCCCGGAGATGAAGGGACTTGTTGCGACTGCGATGCTTCCGCTCGGATATCCGGCAGAGACGGCGCATCCGTCAAGACTTCACACCGACAGAATGCCGCTAGATGAGATGGTGATCCGCCTGTAAAAGCATATACATAGATTCAGACCTGCCAAAGTGGAGGAAAGCCACGGGCAGGTCTCTTCTTTTTTTGGAGTGTTCGCAGCATAAAAACTTTTGTTCGTATAAAAATACACAAAAAAACTTTTTTGTGGTAAAATATCGGACAGGAGGCAGCCTGAGATGACCGCTTCTGTTACTCAGTATTGAAAAACGGAGGAATGACAGATGGAATATAAGGTTTCCGAGAAGATTCAGAAGAAATTCGACACACTGACAAAGGATGCAAAGGTTCAGAAAGCCCTTCAGTTTATGGAAGATGACCAGAACGAGATCATCAACAGACAGATCGAGCTTACCCTGATCCCGGCACCGACGAACCATGAGCAGAAAAAAGCAGCGAGACTTCTTGAGATGTTTAAGGAGGAAGGTCTTACAGACTGCCATATCGACGAGTACGGCAACTGCATCGGAATCCGAAAAGGTACCGGTGGCGGAAAGACGGTTCTTGTAGAGGGACATATGGACACGGTATTCCCGCTTGATACAAAGCTTGAGATCGTCCGTGAGGACGGCTTTATCAAATGCCCGGGAATCGTGGATGATACGAGAGGATGTGCGACCGTCCTGTCTACGATCCGCGCTTTAAATGCGGCAGGAATTGAGACAAAGGGCGATATTCAGTTTGTCGGAACGGTTCAGGAGGAAGGAACCGGCGCGTTAAAAGGAATGCAGTATTATGTAAACCACCATCCGGAGCTGGATGCCAGCATTTCCGTTGACGGCCCGGGATTTCAGGAGATCACCTATGAGGCGACCGGAATCCAGACATACGAGATCAACTTCCACGGCATCGGCGGACATGCCTGCGGAGCCTTCGCAAAGGTAGCAAACCCGATCCATGCGGCAGGACGTGCGATCGCGAAGATCTCTGAGATCCAGGTTCCGAAGGAGCCGATGACTACATTTGCGGTGACCACCATGCAGGCGGGAAGCTTCGAGGCTGTCCATGCGATCGTTCCGGTGGCACAGATCCGCTTCAACTTCCGTTCGAACTCCCAGGAAGAGCTTGAGAAGCTCCGCAAGAAGATCTTCGATGCCATCGATGAGGCATGCAGGGAGGAGACAGAGCGCTGGGGCATGGATACGATCACATACGATGTAAAACATATCTGTGATGTCAATGCCGGCCATCAGGATGCCCATGCGCCGATCATAGAGGGCGCCATGGCGGCGGCAGAGTATCTTGGATGCGAGGAGCCGAAGCTTGGAAATGGTGGCTCCACAAACTGCAACCGTGCTCTCGAAGCAGGACTCCCGGCAGTGTGCCTCGGCATGGGCGCGGATTATGATATCCACGCGCATATGCTTTCCGAGCAGTTTAAGGTTGAGGGTGCATATAAGGGCTGCCAGCAGACATTGCTGCTTGCGCTGCTCTGCGCGGGCATGGATGATGTAGAGAGCATTATCGAGAAATAGCAGGATAAAAATGAAAGCTTAGCATGAAAACGGCACAGGCCTGTCAGGTAAATGGCGGGTGTGTGCCGTTTTTGATCGACCGATCTGCATGGTGACACTTTTTATGAAAAGCCGCACATTTGCCGCAGAAAATCAAGGAAAAAGCAAGAAATAATCACCTTGACACTATGTAGTGCGTTGGATAAAATAGAGAATGACAGTTGGATTGTGCCGATCTGCAGTCGAAAGCGTGCTGCAAGCTTGCCAGCATAAACGCTTTTGAATGAAAAGCGGTATAAGGGCAATGCCCGGAGCTTCTTGGGCGCCGGAGGCGAACAAGAAGAGAGCAATCCGGTAACTGAAAATAAAAAAGGCAGGATGGAATCATGAAAAAAATAAGAATGCTTCTTCCGACAGGCGCTGTGATCGGCATGCTGGTGGTGGGAACAGCGTTTCCTGCGATGGCAGCGGCAGATAGCGATACGGCAAAATTTGTACGCGGCACTACGATCAATGCGGTGGATGTCTCCAAGCAGACGGCACAGCAGGCGAAAGGATATCTGGAAGGTTATTTCAACGAACACTACGAGATTAAAATACAGGACGCGGACGGCAACCTGGAAGTCTTAAAGGGAACCGATGTCGGTTACCACTTAAACGTTACCGGCAGCGTCGATGATATTTTAAAGGAGCAGAATGACACAGGAAGAAAGACGGGGCCCGGCTCTGACCAGAGCTACACAGTGACCGTGGAGGCAACTCTCGATGACGGGAAGCTTGCCGCAGCGCTGGCAAACCTGCACTGTGTGACGGCGGCAACACCGACTTCCAACGCGTATATCTCTGCTTACGAGGAAGGAAAACCCTTTACGATCGTTCCAGAAGTTCAGGGAAACGAACTGGATATGGATAAAATGAAGGCTGCCGTTAAATCAGCACTTTTAAGCCAGAAAAAACAGATCCGGCTTGCAGACGAGGATTGCTATAAAAAGATCACCGTAAAATCTGATGACGCGAACCTGGTACAGCTCTGCACAACATTAAACGCATACAAGGATATCCAGATTACATATGTGTTTGGATCCAGCAGAGAGACCCTGGATGGTCTGGAACTGGCAAAATGGGTGACTGGGACGAACGGCACCGAGATCCAGGTAGACCGTGACAAGGCAGTAGCATATGTGAAGTCTTTAGCGGATAAGTATGACACTTACGGAAACCATAAGTATAAGACGACATCCGGCCGGGATGTTGTTGTATACGGAAAATATGGCTGGAAGATCAACCAGACAGCCGAGACAGACGCCCTCGTGGAGGCAGTAAAAGCGTGCCAGACAACGGAGCGCGAGCCGATCTACGAGAGCCGCGGCGCGACCCACGATGGTTATGATTTCGGACAGACTTATATCGAGGTGGATCTTGCCACACAGCATCTCTATTTCTATAAAGATGGAAAAGTGATCATCGACAGCCCGTTCGTATCCGGAAACGTGTCAAAGAACTACACGACACCTCCGGGACTCTTTGAGCTGTATTATAAACAGAAAGACCGTGTATTAAAGGGAGAAGATTATGCGGCGCCTGTAAAATACTGGATGCCGTTCAACGGTGGGATCGGACTTCATGACGCGGACTGGAGAAGCAAGTTCGGCGGAACGATCTACCAGACAAACGGTTCCCACGGATGCATCAACCTGCCGCCGAAGGTAGCAGCACAGGTGTATGAGAACGCATATAAGGGAATTCCGATCATCTGCTGCAATTAAAGCGGGGACGGATCTCAAAAAGGATGAAAAGTAACTGTTCAGTATGGCTGCGCATTTACGAAAAATAATTATGGAAAGAATATTCATCAGAGGGAGATATGCACCGGAAAAGGTGACAAAAGCCGCAGCATGAATACCGAAAGGGAAAGAAAAAATGGATAAACAGCAGGTTTTAAATCAGTTAAGAAACGCAAAGGAGATCTATGTTATCATGTCTCTGTGCACAAAAATGCCGTATGTGGTATGCGACAAAGAGACATTCGATGACGAAGTTCTGCTCTATTTTAAGGAAGAAGATATCAGACGTGAGGGCAAGCGCCTCATCGAGGAGAAGATCCCGGTACAGATCGCGAAAGTCGACGCGAACCAGATGCTTCACTTTTATGGAAATCTTTACACGATGGGTGTAAACTGCCTGATGGTAGACCAGTATATGGAGAGCGAGTGCCGGATCCAGCTTTCGGAGCTTGTGAACCGTCCGGGCCAGAATAAGCCGGATGCACCGGAAGAAGAGAAGAAAACCTGGATCGAGAACCCGAGCCTTCATCTGACCGCCCTGTACTTTATGCAGGAGCTTCGCAGACAGAAATTCGAGAAGATGCCGGATGAGTTAAAGGAGATGCAGGAGGAGATCCTTGCGGATTTCACACGCGGAACATACATCACCGCATTTCAGGAAGGTGCGGGCGTTCCGTTATTAAAACAGAAAAACGGTGATGCGTACCAGCCGATCTTTACGGACATCATTGAGTTCGGAAAATTCAACTCGAAGAACCAGTTCAAAGCGATCGCGGTAACCGCAGATAAGATCCCGAGCATCCTCGTAAAAGAGGCAAAGGGAGTGGTTGTAAACCCATTTGGCGTTAATCTCCAGATGCCGATCACAAAGCGTACTGTTCCGAACCCGGAAGCTGCTGCACATGCGGATGCTCAGGCGGCAGTTCAGGCAACTCAGGTCGAGGTCAATGCGACTCATGAGAGAGCAGGCGCTGAGGAAGAGAGCGGAGCCGGGAATAAGGCAGAGAACTAAAGAAAAATTATGAAACTCCGGCGTGTCCGCATCACGGAAAACAGTGAGCAGGATGCGGCGGAGTTTGTAATACTTCCCGGTCTCAGGGAACAGGCCCGCAGAGGTGGGGTAAGGAGGTTGACAGCTTTGGAGAGTGACAGAAGGAAGATCGAAGAAATATATTTGAAGGCAGTGGATATCGGCTACTCCTACCGCCTTGCGAAAAAGATGGAGGAATTTAAGAGCAATCCGGTTCTCGGCTACCGCACGGCGGGATCGAAGGCGGAATTTGACACCGGTGAATTCCTGAAAGAGGAGATGAAGCGGATCGGGCTCTCCGATATCCATAAGGATGAGCTCTGTCTGGATTCCTGGGAGTTTGAGAAGGCGGTCGTGCGGTTTACGGACCGAGACGGAGAAAAACATGAAATCCAGCTCGGCGCTTATCAGACGGAGTTTGTGACGGATGGATGGAAAGAGTATCCACTTGTCTACGCCGGACGCGGAAAGGAAGCGGACTATGACGGAGTGGATGTGACAGGATGCCTTGTGATGGTGGATATCAACCAGCGAGATGAGTGGTGGATCAACTATCCGGTATATCAGGCCCACTTAAAGGGCGCGGCGGCGGTGATCGCGGTTCAGGACAACGGCTATGGAGAGATCAACAGTGAGGCGTTAAATGCCCAGGATATCGCAGGACCGAAGGACGCCCCGGCGTTTTCCATGTCGAGAAAGGATGCGGAGATCCTGAAAGCGGCATTAAAGGAGAAACCGCGGATCACGGTACAGTTTGACGCGAAATCCGTAGTGAAGGAAAATATGCCATCCTATAATGTCTGGGGAACCATTCCCGGAAGGTCGGAGGACATGATCCTGCTCAGCGGCCATTATGACTCTTATTTTGATGGATTTCAGGATGATAACTGCGCTATCGCGCTGATGTTTGGGATCGCCAGGACGCTTTTAGAGATTGGATATAAACCTGAGAAGACCATCGTTTTCTGCTGTATGGCGGCGGAGGAATGGGGGATCGAGAACTCCAAGTATGACTGGTCTACCGGTGCATGGCAGCAGGTATTTAAGCTTCGGCCGGAATGGCAGGGAAAGGTCATCGCGGACCTGAATTTCGAGCTCCCGGCCTACGCCCACAATCCCTGGGACGCGATCCGGTCCACCTACGAATATGAAGACTTCCTGACAGAATTTGTGAAAGAGTTTCCTGTGGACGCGAGAAAGGTCTACCCGGAAGGTCTCGGGGTCCAGTGCCCGATCGAGACGTGGTCAGATGATTTCTCCGTTGCGATCTCAGGAATTCCGTCCATGGTGAATGAATTTAGCAGCGCGGAGTTTATGGAGACCCATTATCACTCCCAGTTTGACAACGACGAGTATTACAACGCGGATGTGTTCCGGTTCCACCATGAGCTGTATGGACTTCTTGTCATGGCATTCGACCGGGTGAAAGTTGCGCCGGTGAATGTTGGAAGAACGCTCCAGGCGCTCCAGGAGAGCGTCAGACCGGTTACGGGACGGGAGGACGAGAAGAGTATCCGGGTTCTGCTGGAGCGGACGGCTGAGGCGAAGAAGATCGCGGATGAGGTGTACCGGAAGGTAAAAGAAATTAATGATGTGAAGAATGCCGATGCTGCATGCTGTATACATAAAGGTGGTCAAGAATCTCATATAGAAGAAAAATCCGAGGCTGATGGGGCGGATGCAGCGGAAAGTGCGACTGTTCAACGTGGCGAAAATGCAGTGGATATAGAAGCGAATGATAGAAACGCTGCGCTTCAGAGGCAGCTCTTGTATTTGTTCCGCAAATGCCAGGACTATTTTGTCCGTCTCAACTGGCACGATGAGGTCCTGTTCCCCCACGAGGCCGCCCAGAGCAATCTGCGCCATATCGGCGATGCAGTGCGCAGTCTGGAAAATAAGGACGTCAGAGGGGCTCTTGACGCCTTGTATCTGGTGGACAACAATCAGTATGCGTTCCAGTTTGACGATGAAGTATATCACTATTTTACGGAATATGTCTTGAACCAGGAAAAAGACCGGCTGCAGTGGGGAGCTGGACGGATCGTCCATCATGTGGATCTCTCGAAAGAGGTCAAGAGTCTCAAAAAGAAGATCGCCGAGGGCGGACATGACGTGACGGAAGAGCTTTGTGCACTGAAAAAAATGGAGGAAGAGCAGCTTGCCTGCTTTGACGATGACATAAGATATATGACCCAGGCCGTGGATACCCTGACGGATGGGTTAAAAAAAGCGAAAGAGGTGTTGGATTTTTAGTTATGGACAGCCAGATATTGTACCGGGTACAGAGAGAAGATCTGCCCCGGCTCCAGAAAATGCTGGTAGAATGTTTTGCCAGAGACCCGCTTTATGAGACTCTGATCCCGGATGCCGAGACGAGAAAGCGGCTGATGCCGGAACTTTTTGAGTGTGATCTGAACGAGTTTTATGAGACATGTGAAATTTTTGCGGATAGCCCGGAGTTAAACGGACTCCTGGTCGTCTCCGATGAGGCGGAGGAATATGATCCGGTCCGCTTTTACCTTACAGAAGCGTGGGCGTCCTTAAAGACAGATGAGTATCTGATCAAGGAGGACAAGAGCTTAAAGACGCTCTGGAATTTTATCAAGGGACGTGATTACTTAAACTCCCATTGGACGGCCCAGCTTCACCAGGAGAACCGCTTACATATCATCTACCTTGCGGTGAGTCCGAGTGTACAGCATCACGGGGTTGCGGAAAAACTGATGGATGATGCGATCCGGTATGCCGGAGAACACCGGATGATGATCTCGTTGGAGACGCACAATGAGAAGAATGTGGCGTTTTATGCGCATTTCGGATTTAAGGTGTTCGGGATCGTGGAGAAAGGCATGGGACTGAAGCAGTATTGCCTGGTGAGAGAAATTCAGTAACCTGAAGAGGACTTATCCGGCCATGGCGGCTCTGCGGTGCACCGGAAACGGTCAGGAAATTTCATAACAGATAAAAAACAAGGACCTCAGCGATTGGCAGCCGCTGAGGTCCTTATTTTTATGGTATATATTGAGGAATAAACTTGCCCTTATTGGCAAATTGGGCAACTATTTCATGATCGCATCACCCGATATACAGGTGATGCAGGATCAAAGATTTTGATTATCTCTGAACACGTCCGGATCCATCGCCGCCAGCTAATTTCTTAACTTCGTCTACGGAAACCATGTTCATGTCGCCTTCGATGGAGTGCTTTAAGCAGGAAGCTGCTACTGCGAACTCGATAATGCTCTGAGCATCCATGTCGCTTAAGCAAGCGTAGATCAGTCCGCCGCCGAAGCTGTCGCCGCCGCCTACACGGTCAACGATGTGCATTGCGTATTTCTTGCTGAAGTAGTAGTCCTTGCCATCGTATAACATAGCGGACCAGTTGTTATCGTTTGCGGAGATGGACTCACGAAGTGTGATAGCAACCTTCTGGAAACCGAAACGGTCAGCAAGCTGTTTTGCAACGTCCTTGTAACCCTCGTGGTTTACAGCACCCTTTGTAACGTCTGTGTTGGAAGCCTTGATACCGAATACATCGGAAGCATCCTCTTCGTTTGCGATGCAGACATCAACATATTTGCAGAGCTCACCCATAACCTCGCCTGCTTTAGCCTTTGTCCAGAGCTTATTTCTGTAGTTTAAGTCGCAGGAAACTGTGATGCCGAGTTCTTTTGCTTTCTTACATGCCTCAAGGCAGATAGCAGCAACAGTGTCGTTTAATGCCGGTGTGATACCTGTGAAGTGGAACCAGTCAGCGCCCTCGAAGATCTTAGCCCAGTCGAAATCTTCCGGAGTAGCCTCGGAGATTGCGGAATGTGCACGATCATAGATAACCTTGGACGGTCTCTGGGAAGCACCTTTTTCAAGGAAGTAGATACCTACACGGTCGCCGCCGCGTGTGATAGTGGAAGTATCAACGCCGTATCTTCTTAACTCGTTGACAGCAGCCTGACCGATCTCGTGCTTCGGAAGCTTTGTAACGAATGCAGCGTCAAAACCGTAGTTTGCAAGGGAAACAGCTACGTTAGCCTCGCCGCCGCCGTAAGTAGCGCCGAAGTTGTTAGCCTGAACGAAACGATAGTATCCCTCCGGAGCGAGACGGAGCATGATTTCACCAAATGTAATAACTCTCTTGGACATGAGGATTCTCCTTAAAATTTAATATAATTTAACCTGTTGTGCTATTTCAAATAAAACGTTTAAAA
>NZ_QWGI01000029.1:0-39663 GCF_003435125.1 Clostridium sp. AM25-23AC
GGTCTGTGCCTGGGCTGAGGCTGAACCTGAGGTCTGTGCCGGAGCCGAGGCAGCGGGGTCTGCCGTCTCCGTCTGCGTCCCGGAAGTCTGTGCATTCTGTTCCTGGCTGCTCATTTCCATGACAGCTCCTGTCTGTGCATTGATCGTGTAGGAGTAGGCATACTCTCCGGAAGTAAATTCCACCTTATAGCAGGCCACTCCCGCCACCTCACTTAAGGTCGTGGCTGAAATGTCTGCATCTGCCGCTTCAATATCCGCTGCTTTTAACGCCGCTTCCTGTGCCTCCTCCATAGGGATCATCTGTGTCTGCTCCTTCGTCTGCTCCTGGCTGCTTTGCTGCGGAATACTGGCTGCCGCATTATCTCTGCATCCGGTCAAGGTCATTGCAAGTGCAAATGCCACTCCGGTAAAAATCCATTTCTTTCTCATACTCTTTCTTATCCTTCCTATCAGATTGGAATGAGTAAAGTGTAGCCGATATCCTGCCAGATTACAAGTGAAATTTTTGTGTACAGGGTATATTTGTAAAAATCTAACAAATATAGTAACACTTGCAATACCGTAAATTGCGCCGCCCATGCCTCTTTTTACAGATTCCCTGATTGTCTCCATTTTGTATAACAAAAGGCAGCCCACTATGGACTACCCTGATAAAAATAAAAAGCAGCAAATCATTTGCTATGTGTAGTGATATTCTATGGAATCAGTACTGTGTATTCATTTATAGAAGCGGATTCCTATCAAAATATATACCAAGATTACTGTTTCTCTCCAGTGAATGTCTTTCTTCTTTAATGTACCTCCAGGACATAACATATCGAATGTGTTCGACATTCAGTTTCATAAACCGACTGCGGACAATTTCTGCTGGACGTTCCTCTGCACCAATGCGAATCAATGGTCGCTTCGTGCAAACTGTTTCAACGATCAACTCCAGAATGTTATCCAACATTTCGGAATCGTAAGGGTAATCCTTCTTCAACAAATCCATACTGAGCTGATCCGAGAAATAATCAAAGTATTCTTGATACCGGTCATTCTCGTCCATCATTCCACCATTTCCGGAAGGAAAGATAGAATCAGTATCACTAAATTCAGTATTTTTAATATCAGTATTATTACATTGTGATTTCGGAAGTTCTTGAGTTGTGATTTCCATTGTTCCAGAATTGTGATTTTCACAATTCAAGAGTTGTGAATCCACAGCAGAGATAAAGTTCTTCACATAGATCAGGTTGGGCTTTCCCAAACCCTGGCGCTTACGTTCAATCAATCCTGCTTTCTCCTCAAGTTCACTGAGCAGCTTGATAGCCTTTTGTTCAGCACAGTTCAGAGCCATCTTCGCTTCGTCGATTGTAAAAATGATATACACTCGACCGTTTTGATCGATCCAACCATTCTTGGCAGACAGGCTCATGCGGTCAAGCAAAATGCCATACAGCATCTTGGCATCGGCAGAAATATTCCAAAACCTCTCGTTCGTGAACAACACCTTCGGAACTCGATAGAATGTGAATAGCTCGGATTGCTGACCGTAAAAATAATCAAAACTCACACGGCTTCACCACTTTCTTTCTGCGGAAAACTTTCTGTTGTCAGTAGAACGCTGCAGAAAGTCGTATCCGTCTTTTCGTGAGGACATCGGGCAAAATAGCAGAAGCGGTATTCCTGTTCATACGCATCCATATCAACGAAGCCCCACTTCACGCATAACCTTCTTCGTACACCAGCCAATGCACGGGTGATCTCGCCCATAGGGACAGCCATCACATTCCGACTTGGGTTTCGGTGGCAAAGAGATTAAGTAGTAGCAATTATTTCTACCCAGACGGCAACCCTTTCTGCCATTCGTCCAGAAGTAGCAGTAATGACAGTCGCTCGGCTTGTCTGCGGCATAAACAGGCTTGCTCAAATAAAACACCTCCAATCTCTTGTATTTGCCCATGGTTTTGGGCATAAAAAAAGAGCGCCTATCCATCCCCAATGCGGGGCAAATAGACGCTCTATGTAGATAACGATATTCAATTTTATCTGCTATAACTGCATGGTACTCAAAACATCCGCCTTTTTTGATTAGCTGGATTTTTGGCACGATTTTGGGGCTGATTAGCAGGAAGGGCTTTTTCATTAGCAAGAACAGCCTGTTTTCTGCTAAAAATTAGCTGGCGATTTTGTCTTATAACAACCGTTCGATTCTGGAGGGCTTGTCAAAAATCAAATTTTGGAGTAGAATTCTATCTCATACAGTGAAAGAGCTTTTTCGTGCCTTTTCATATAAGAAAAGCCGAAAACCCTTGAAAACAAAGGCTTTCGGCGTTGTTCACTGGCGTCCATAAGAGGATTTGAACCTCCGACCCCACGCTTAGGAGGCGTGTGCTCTATCCAGCTGAGCTATATGGACGTGTCTGATATATGATTATAGCCCGATCAAAATCGAACTGCAATCCCTTATTTAGTTTTTTTGAGGTGACCGTTGTAACGCAACCTTAGGAGACGCTTGTTATATCCATTTAACTATGGGAACAAATGCCGTATTTTCGGGCTTTTTCAGCCTTTTCGGTCACGGCAACCAACTTTATGAACTCAATCACTTTCGTGATGAATCATCTGATTTCTTATTTCGACATTTCTATATGCCATTGTTCAAATCGGACTCTTTGTTACCACCTTTTTAAGTTCCACGGCTTTAACTATGGTTACTTCTTAGACGGCATGTGCTCTATCCAACTGAGCTACTGGGACATGTAGTCTTTGAAAAACTACGATATATATCTTACCAAACAGACGTTGGAAAGTCAAGGAGGGGTAAAAAATTACCGCACGATTTGCTGGGATCGTGCGGTAAGAGTTTTTTCTGGTGATGGCAGAAAATTTAAATATAAATGTATGAAGAAGAAATTTTTTTATCTAAAACAGATTACTCTGTGAAGATCTGAATCCACTGGCGGCCCCACTCGGAGCTGTTGTCGCTGTAGTATCCAAAGCCCATCTTGTGAGCGTCTGGATTTAAAATGTTTGCGCGGTGTCCTTCGGAATTCATCCAGTCGTTAACGACCTCTTCCGGAGTTACCTGTCCCCATGCTGCGTTCTCGCCTGTAGCTTCATCCGTTACATTGAAGTCATCGAGGACTGTAAAGCAGCTTGTTCCATCTGGACGTATATGGGAAGTAACGGTTGCGATCTCAACGGCACGCTGCTGAGCAGCTGCGTTTAATTTCTCATCACCAAGAACGACTGGGCTAAGGCCGTTGTTGGCACGCTGTACGTTTACGAGATCAAGTACTTCCTGTGCGAATTCTGCTCTATCTGTTGCTGCCGGGGCTGTAAAAAGAACGTCCCAGTAATCGCCATACTCACCACCGTTGTAGTGACCAACGCCAACTGTCTTAGCGTCTTCGCTCATGACTTCTTCTCGAAGAAGTCATACTGCATCATGTTATCAAGAGCTTCCTTCGGTGTTGCCTGACCTGCGCTGTAGCACTCACCAACAAAATTATCTGCGATATTGTTGTCATCGAGAACTGTGAATTCGCGGCGGCCATCCGGACGCTGGTAGGAAAACTTCTCTGTGAGCACTTCTGCTCTTGTCTCTGCTGCATTGTCAAGAGTGCTATTTAAAGAAACCGGCTGAAGACCATTTGCTGCACGCTTCTGGTTGATCAGAGCTACGAACTCATCATCATAGGAAGCTGCTGCTGCGGTCATAGACGGAGCAAATGTGCTGATTGCAAAAGCTGCAACAAACATTGCAAGCTTTAAAACGATACCTTTTTTCATAAAAAAACTCCTCATTGATTCATGAAAAAAATCCAAACAAGAAGAGTATTGTAAAGGCACCTAAAGCGCATTTTACAATACTCTTCAAAGTGCAACTGGCTGCCATTTTACAGGCCCTATAGCTTTGCGTCACAGCCTTTCGACTGCTTTGCCGGTTTATGAATTTTTTACAATCCTCTTCAAGGATTCTTTTTAATTTTCGGTTTGTAATTTTAAGAGGCAGTTCAAGAGGTTTCCTGAGGCCTCGGGTAAAAATAAAAGAGTGTTGTTTTTGTATAGCAAAACAACACTCTTGATGAATCATCGTAAGTCGCAACTGGCTATCATTTTACCATATGTCGCCATTTTGTCAATATCTGACATGAAAAAACATCCACAAAAAAGCTCCCACCCTGCAGGATCTCTCCCGCACGGTGGAAGCCATCTGTTCTGATCTGAAATTTACTTCTCTTCCGCCCCGTCCCGATCTGCGTTTCCACAGGATCAATGCGAGGAGAAGAACACCGGAACCAACGCTCAACATGGTCCAGAGGACTCTGTGCGTGGTGTCACTGGTTGCCGGGTTTCCGGCAGAGAGTTTTCTTGTGTTCTGTGCGTCAGCTACAGAACTTGCCTCCGGGAATTCCGGGTTTGGCGGAGTAATCTTTGTGTTCTCAGCCGGTGAAACAGCGCTCGGCGCGTTGACCGGTGTTGGAGAGCCGTTAGAGTTACCGTCTGGTTTACGCGGTGGTCTAGGACTCGGATCATAATTGTCATCACTGCCGCTTCCGCCGGAGCTCGGTCTGCTATATTTGTTCGCAAATACGATCTCGCTGGCCTTGCTGCCGTTTGCGCTTCCTGTGCTGGCAACGATCTCCGCATGAAGCGTATTGTCCTCGCTTCTTAAAATCTGAACCGTCACAGCATAGGTACGGCTGTCATAAGTGAGATTCAACCGATTATCCGTAATCTGCGTAATGTGGTAGATGTAGTTGCCCGGGCGCTTGTAAGTGATCGGGCCGAATTCCACTGTTCCGGTTTCTGCAGCATTCACGGTGACCTCAGTCACCTCCGGAAGCGGCGCATTGTTTTCCGCCTCGATCTTGAACTTATAGTCCAGTGACGGCGGGTTCTTTCCATCTATCTGTACCTTCACCGGAAGGTTTACAGTACAGCTGAACTCTTCCGCAAATGCCGCAAACGGAATCATGATCGTCATCAGCAATGCAAGAAGAAATATCATTCCAGGTAATCGTCTGCTTTTCTTCATACTCATCTGTTTTTCCATATCGCCACACCCCCTTTCCATAAAGGAGCGGGCCGCCCACCAGGAGACGCTTCTTGCAATGCAGAAGGCACAGTACCAGCAGTTAAGCCGTCACATCGAGAGCGTCCGACAGGCGAGACATGATCTCCGCCAGCACCTGAATGTGATCGACCACTATTTAAACAGCGGGAAGACGGAGGAGCTAAAGGCGTACATTGCACAGTACCGTCAGATGCTCCCGCCGGATACGTTCTGTACCTGGTGCGAGAATTACGCGGTAAATACGATGGTCAACTATTATGTCGATGAGGCGAGGAAATCCGGTGTCGATATTTCCGTCAGCATGGCAGTCCCGCAGAAGCTTTCCATGAATGAGGCAGAGTTCTGCTCGGTCCTCGGGAATCTTCTCGAAAATGCCCTAGATGCCTGCCGGGAATATACCGGCAGCAACCCGTTTATCCGGCTCCGCGCGAAGGAGGAGAACAGCCACCTTGCCCTGACGGTCGATAATTCCTGCTCCTCCGCCCCGGTGGAGGAAAACGGACGTTTTCTCTCGACGAAGCATGACGGGTTTGGAACCGGAACCGCCTCGGTCCGCTCGATCGCGGAACATTATCACGGGGTCGTCACGTTCCGGTATGCGGACCAATGTTTTTTCGCCTCCGTGTTCCTCTGATCTGTGATTTGTGAGTTTTGGCTGATGTTTCAATTCAGGAACCGTGTATAGTAATCTTTTGCCGGATATTCTTGGAAATCCCCCCACAGGGTTGTTTCATGAAGATATTTTAAAAGTCTAAAAAGGTCAGATTTCATCGAGGGTTATACATGCTATACATAAGCGTGTATAACCCTCGACTTTTTGTTCAAGTAGAGGTATAACGTCTATACAGTATAGGTATGCTATATCTATACGGAAGGGAGGGCATTATGCCAGTAACTGAGAAAAAATATCCGGAATGGGTTCAAAAACATCGCGTAAAAGGGACTACCGTGAAAAAAAAGGGGGATTCTTATTATCTTTATAAAAGAACATCCCGGCGTGTAAAAGGAAAAAAATATCCGCAGCCAGTCGATACTTATATCGGCATTATTACTCCGGAGGGGGTAATACAAAGCAACAAAAGGAAGGTATCTTTAACAGATGCAGAAGTATGGGAATACGGGTTTTCAAAAGCTGTCTGGGAATTGTGCCCGGATGACTGGAAAAACCCTTAGGGGATGATTGGGAAGATGTGCTCTCCATTATTCTTTTAAGGCAATCTCCAACTTCTTATATCCAGAAAAAACGAACGATGAAAAACGAATCAGATTTTCGTTATCAGTTTGCAGCTCAAATATCGTCCCTGTCCCGCAGAATATATAAAAAATGGGGCGTGGGTCTGGAAGAACTGCGCAAGTTAGAGACCATCTATTTAGTATGTCTGGATAAAACGGAAATCATTTCAAAAGTGAATGAGGAACAGCAGGAACTTCTGGAGAAAATACAGGTGGCTCTGGAAATGTGCTGAAAAACCATTTCTGACAGAAAAACTGATTCATTATTTCAGGCAGATCCCGGATTATCGATGCGACAGAGAGAAAAGACACGATCTGGCAGAAATGCTGGTATGTGTCACAATCGGATTTCTTTGTGGCAGGACAACGATCCGCAGGAGTCTTAACTGGTGCAAGAACAACCTGGAATGGCTGCGGAAACATATGGAATTGAAATACGGGATCGCCTCGCCTTCCACGATTAGTCGGATGCTGAGCGGAATTGATGAGGAATTAGCCTTGTGTGCTTTTATGGAATGGATTGGAGAGATCGTGGACTCGAAGAATACCCATCTTGCGATTGACGGGAAAGCACTCTGCGGCGCAACGGAAAAGACAAAATGTGCGGCAACTCCAATGATTTTGAATGTAGTGGAAACTGTCCGGGGATTGCTGCCTGCACAGCTTCCTGTAGATTCAAAGACGAATGAGATTGCGATGATTCCTGAATTATTGAATCTTCTGGATATCAGTGGAAGTATCATAACGATTGATGCGATTGGAACGCAGACCGCAAGCATGGAACAGATCCATGAACAGGAAGGACATTTTGTGCTTACCGTAAAGAAAAACCAACCAGAGGCTTATGAGGAGATCCATACGTTCATGGACAAACTGGAAGCGGAAGCTGCTAAAAAGAAAAAAGGCGAAATTCCAGAACCTGTAATGCGGGAGAAGGGGCCGGAAAGGATATTCCGTGTACCGCACTGATATCAGACCTTATTCTTACCGCAGAGGAACTGGGCAGCATAAAAAGAATGCACTGGTCAATAGAGAACCGGCTCCATCATGTGTTGGACAACACATTCAGGGAAGATCGCTCACCTGCCAAAAAATCCCGAAATAATCTGGCGCTCATCAGAAAATATGCATATAACATCCTGCGCCTGGCAATGCACGAGACAGGTATCACAAATATAATGACAGAGATGATGGACTGTTTTTGTGACAATGCAGATTTGCGGGAACAGTATGTGTTTAAAGGCATAGCCGGTCTGTATTGACTATGTATAAAGAATACCTCTGAAAAAAGGTACTGTAAAGGAGATAGGGATAATTTGCACTTTTTTTCAGAGTAAGCAAGTATACCAATGCACTTCAGCGGTGTATGTAGCATGATCGAGACTGCTGAAAGCAGGAATCGTTGGCACATGGTCTTCATGAAACAACCCTGATCCCCCCATTATCCGGTTGAAGTTTTATCCTTTGAAAGTTATAATAAAACCATCTATATATAAATATATGAAACAACACACTTGCAAAAGGGGACCATACATATGACATTAAGAGAATGCTACCAAATGATGTGCGGCGATTATGAGGGAGTTACCGGGAGACTCGTTTCGGAGAGTCTTGTCAGGAAGTTCGCGTTGAAATTTTTAAATGATCCGAGTTTTGGGCAGCTGCAGGCCGCGATTGAGAGCGGTGACGGCGCGGAGGCGTTCCGCGCATCCCACACTTTGAAGGGGATCTGCCTGAACCTCGGATTTACTGCTTTATTTGATGCCAGCTCCGATCTGACCGAAAAGCTCCGCGGAAACAATACTCTGGACGATGAGAGCAAATCACTTTTCGCACGCGTCCATGAGGAATATGACCGCACGATCCAGGCGATTGAAAAGCTCGATCCGCAGTAGGCAATGACGGCGGATCGGAAGTAACCGGCTACAAATTTACATTGGGGATAGAATATGGAAAATATTGCGTTTCAGCTCGCGTGGCTGGGGGAACACAAGGTATTGATATTTCTGTTTTTTGCAGAATTGCTGGTCGCGGCGTGCCTGCTGATCGTTTTTCTTCATCTGCGTCTGTCCTGGCGCAGGTTAAATTTTAACAAGTCTGACGACAAGGGGAGTCTTAACGGGTTTGACCTCGTGGATGACCCCTGTTTTCTTCTCCGCTCTTCGGACCTTTTTCCACTCTATGTGACAAAGGATTTTGAACGGCAGTTAGGTCTTACGAAGGAACATTTTAAGAACGACGTTCTCTGCCTTTCCCCGAAGCTTCCTGAGGAACAGGCGAAGCGGCTTCGGAAAGAATATAACGCGTGGGACGGAAAACGTCCGATCCTGATGGATATCGAACCGCTCGGGATGGATGCCTGCTACCGCCTTTCTGTGACAAGGAAAGACGGGATGGACCTGTTCCACTTCCGGGATATCACGGAGGAAAAGAGACAGCTTGATGAGATGCGGGCAGATCTCGAGGCCGCCGAGAACGTAAGCCAGTCGAAATCCGCTTACCTCTCAGAGATGTCCCATGAGATCCGTACTCCGTTAAACGGAATTATCGGTATGCTGAACCTGGCGCACCGCCAGCTTCACGGGCACAGCACCGAGGACTATATCGTGAAGGCAGAGCAGCTTTCCGAGTTCCTTCTGACCGTTATCAACGAAGTTCTCGATATGTCCCGGATTGAGGTCGGTAAGATCGAGCTTGAAAATAAGCCATTCGACCTCTACCACCTGGCAGACCAGATCCGGAACCTGTTTAAGAAGACAATTGAGGAAAAGGCCGGGGATGGCATCTGCTTTTTTAATCAGATGCAGCAGTATTATCTTGATCACAAGGATGAATGGGGCAGCCCCGATACCCTGAATTCCATCTTCCCCGGCTGGTCCCTGGCTGAAGGCGGCGAACCGCTTGGGAACTGGTTTACTCCGGCAGGACCTGGGCGTTATGTCTTTTATCCGTTGGACCGTGTTCCTGTCCCGGACGGGCTTACCGTCTCTGCCTCCGCAGGCTGGGATCCGACCCATGATAATAACTGCTATGCCGCTTTTCTGCAGCGGCTGTCTTCCGCGCTGGAGGGACTTGATGTCCTTGCGATATCCCGGCGCGTTACGCGGAAGGTTACTTTTTAAGCAGCCGCGCTATCGAGGCCGCGGGCGGCAGGGATGTACAGCTCACCTCCTCCGATGCCCACGCGTGGGTAGAGGTCTACATGGACGGCATGGGCTGGATCCCGGTGGATGTGACACCCGGATTCTACTATGATACCTACGCGCTCTTACAGATGGCACAGGTTCCCGGTGATATCCAGAGGACAGCGGCTCTGGAGGACAGCGGCGAGGAAGTGGATGCCCCGGATTCCCTGCACGCCGGAAAACGTCCGGACTCCGAGGTCATCGACCAGTTAAAGACCGCCGTAAACATCCTGTGGGGCATCCTGCTGGTCGTTCTCCTTTTCAAGGGAATCGGCATCGTCCTCCTGGAATTCCGCCATCTGATCACGGAGCGGCGGCTTTTAGGCATTCTGGAACTGCCTCCGGGCGACCGGGCCGGCATGATGTTCCAGGCGATCCGCCATTCGCCTCTCTTCTTCGGGATCTCCATCCATCCCGGATGGAACTGCGGCAAGACGGAAGCGCGGCTCTCCAGGATCCTTCTGGATTACGAGCCGGGACTTTACACCCGTGTGAATGAGCTGATGGAGAAATACTATTACGGTGGTGAGGTCCTGAAGGAATATGAGCTGCGGCTCCTATACCGGTTCCTGACGATGATCCGGTCCAGCCGTAAGAATCTGACGCTTCTGGAACGCTTCCGGATGCGGTATGATCTGTAACGCACCGCAAAAACGCCCCAGAGCAGCTTTCCCGGCTGCCCTGGGGCGTTTCTTTATATATTCTCCTGTCCTTCCTTCTCGCCGTACCAGCGATCTTTTCCTTCTGATTTTGCCTGGTAGAGACAGGCATCCGCCCGTTTTAAGAGGGCGTAATAGTCTCTGCCGTCCCGCGGCGCAATGGCGATCCCGACACTGCCGGAGATCCTTGTACTGTTTCTTCCTTCTACGGTAATGTTCTGGATCCCCGCGAGGATCTTTTCCGCGGTCTCCCTGGCGCGGTCCTGCTCCGTCTTTACAAATACGACAAACTCGTCCCCGCCGACACGGCCCACGAGATTCTCCGGGCCCGCCACGTCCTTTAAAACGTCCGCCACCTGGCGAAGGACCTCATCCCCGGCCAGATGACCCATGGTATCGTTGATCTGTTTGAAATTGTCGAGATCCACGAAACAAAACGCGTAATTGTCATCCGTATCCGTCAGCTTCTCGCTGATGGCATCAAAGGTCGCCTGGAAGTTGCAGATCTTCGTGAGTGGGTCTGTCTGGGCTTTTAAGAGCAGCTCCTCCATCCTCTGGCTCTTCTTCTGCTCCTCGAGATAGACGTTCGTCACGTCTGTCCTGGAGAACAGGATCATCTGGCATTCTTTATCGTAATAGCGGTAGTCCAGGCGCTTTCTCTTGTAGCCTCCGTGCTCCATAATCCCGCAGGTGAAGCTGTGGACCTCGTTGTGTTCCAGGACCTCCTGGATCCGGGATATCTGCATCTCACGCATCACCATCTCCTGATCTTCCTCCACCACATATTTCCTCACGTATTCGATCTTGGATCCTTCGTAATCATTGCATATCACCGGAGGAAGCGGGGTTCCCGCCCGGCTGCTGAACATCTGGTAGCTGTTATGCTTCGCGTCCAGATAAATAAAATAATCGCAGGTCGATGATACATACTGATTCGCGATGGACCACATAAAGTATTCCTGTCCGGCCTTGCGCAGCAGGACATAAACCTTTTCCTGACTGTCGTTTCCCGGCGCGAACGCCAGCACCGTAACATGGTTATCCGGCAGTTTCCCGTTCATCGTCGAAAAGTTGTTGGAGAACAGACCTTTGCCCTTTTCGCATTCATTTCTCAGATGCCGCAGGCAAAAGTTGTCTCTCATCCTCTCGTGATCCGACGGTTGGATCTTATTTTTCATGTATTTCTCTAACTGGCTGTCCCAGATACATTCTTTTCCGCGGTCTGAAGGATCCGTGATGCTGTGGAGGATTGTCGCTTTTCCCGTCTTCAGGTCAACTTTGATGATCTCCTGATATAATTCCTGGATAGATTCATAAATTTCCTGGGCTATATTCATTGGAATACCCCCCCCCGATAATTTTTTAACAAAGTTGTTTTTTTCACACTTGCCACCTGCCCTGCTCCGGCTGGATCTGCTTCTCAGTATCCGGCCAGGTACTTTTTTACTCCATCATCAGCGGATTTAACTGCATGTTGGCAATATCCATGTTTTCCTGCGCATCCGCGTCCCTTACGAAGTCCTCCGTGCTCGTAACGCTGATCTTCCGGCGGATCTCATCCTGGATATCCAGCATACACTCTAAAATCAATGGGTTGAAGTTCCCGCATTCTCCGTTTAAGATCATCTGGATCGCTACCTCATGCGGATATGCTTTTTTGTAGACACGCTCGCTGACCAGGGCATCGTGGACGTCCGCCACGGATACGACTTGGGCGGAGATCGGGATCTCGTCTCCCTTCAAGCCATCCGGATAACCCTTTCCATCCCAGCGCTCATGGTGCCATCTGCAGATCTCGTAAGCAAGCTGTACAAGGCGCTCACTGTGGTACAGATCGATCTTTCCGATCATGGTCGCACCAATGGTCGTGTGGGTCTTCATGATCTCAAATTCCTCTTTTGTTAATTTACCAGGTTTGTTTAATATCTTCTCATCGATATTGATCTTTCCGATATCATGGAGCGCCGACGCCGTAGCGATCAGACCGATCTCCTGCCAGGAAAGATGGTATTTGTTTTTCTTTTTGATCAGCTGCTCTAAAAGCAGTCTCGATACGATATTCAGGTGAATGACATGTGGTCCGCTCTCGCTGTTTCGGAATTCAACAATCTGGCTTAAAATACCGATCATAATACGGTTGCTGCGCTCTTTTTCCCGGATCTGGGATGTTACAAGGCGGAGCTGGCGGCGCTGTTTGGAGTACAGCTTGATCGTATTTAACACGCGCTGGTATACGACTCTCGCGTCAAATGGTCTCCTGATATAGTCGCTGACGCCGAATCCGTAAGCTTCACTGATATATTTCCCGGAGTCCTCGCTGGAGATCATGATGACCGGAATATCCTCCAGCAGGCGTCTCTCATTCATCACCGTCAGGACCTGGAATCCATCCATCTTCGGCATCACAAGGTCCAGCATCACAAGGGCGATACCTGTTCCATACTGCTCCAGCATCTTTAAGGCAGCTTCGCCGTTTTCTGCCTCCAGGATCTCATAATCCTGTTTCAGGATCTCTGTCAGGAGCTCGCGGTTCATATCGGAATCGTCAACGATGAGGATCTTCGGCTTGATGGTCTGTGTCCTTAAATATTCCTGCATCGTCTCGTCCAGATACTCGGTCTTTTCCTCCGTGATAACCATGTTTTTCTGGTCTTTCGCGAAATACATCAGGCGGTCGGCCCTGAGAACTGCCTCCTCGATACTCTCGCCGTCGCGGGTGATCACACCTCCGATGCTGACAGAAAGGCGGAGATTTCCGTAATCCGCAATAGCGGTATCGTGGATCTTTTCCTGGATCATTTTTAATTTTTCGTTGAAGCTGTCCTTGCTGATTTCCGGCAGGATCAGGAGGAATTCGTCTCCGCCGTACCGGATCAGGCTGTCCGTCTTCCGGATATTCTGTCGGATCACGTTGACCATCATCTCAATGGCATGGTCACCCGCCCGGTGTCCATATGTATCGTTAATGACCTTCAGATAGTCCATATCGATCACAGCGACTCCCGCTGTGTTGGTCTTATTTTTTATCTCATCCTCAAAATAACGGCGGTTGTAGACTCCTGTGAGGGCATCCATGTAGACCATATGGTTATATTTCATCAGGCTTCCTATGAGCTTTTTGCATCCGTCCTCATCGATAAAGTTCTGGCTGTCCTGCTTCTGCAGCATCTCCATCACATACGGCTCGCCGTCGATCTCCACGTATCTCGCCGTCACCTGGTACATCTCTCTGCCGAGAAATTCCAGCTTTGATGTTTGGCCATGCTCTTCCATCATTCTCTGGCTGATGCAGTTTCTGCATGGTTCATTCTTCTGCCAGAAAGCAAAACATTCGCAGGGAGGGGCTGTCTCCATCTTGTCCAGGCCTTCCATCGCTCCCGTTTTTCCATTCAGATCCATCACCGTATACCCACGCACAAGGCGGACGATCGGGAAGATCTGCCGGAGCACTTCCATCTTCTTTTCGGCCTCTTCTCTGGTCATAATATCGTAATCTTCCATATAAACTACAGTTCCTCCCCTGTTCTATGGATTCCGGTTTAATAAAAAAGCATTTTCCTCTGTCTCTATATCTTCGAGATCGCAGGAAACTGCATGTCAGTCTTTGTTTTTTTGGTAAATTCAAGCTGATTCGAATGAGATAATCTGTTTTTATTATACCCCCATGATTCTGTTTGTTGTCTATACTTTTTATCGCTTTTGATCCATCGGTCCCGCCTTGTAAGGTACCAGATTTAAGGTACCCTGCATCCAGATCTGTCCTTTAAAACGGCGGCCCGGCTGCGGTTCTCCTAAGAGGTCCCTGCTGTTGATGCAGACCATGAATTCCAGGTCATGGCTCTCGATCTTCATGCGATAAATCTCTTCTTTTGTATAAATATTTCGGATTTTCTCAACTTCTTTGATTTCTCCGATAATGGAATACTGGTCGCACTCCACTCCGCAGGGCATGAAGCAGGAGTCGATAATGGAGTAGAGATCTTCCTTCATGGCTCTTCTGGAGATCTGGGAATAGAGGTCAATATCCTCGATGGTCAGGGTCTCCATGGCGTCCTCGTCCCCGTTTTTTGCGGCCTCGATCAGGCTGCTGCGTTCTTTTGCGGAAACTTTTGCCTTCTGGATCTGTTTCTGGCTTTTCTTGATTGGAAGAAGGACCTTTCCGCCGATGGACATGCCAGAAAAGCAGACCGATCCGATTCTGGAGTGGTGCTCTTTATCCAGCATTTTCTCCCGGAAATCCAGGAAATTCTGGATGTAGAAGATCAGCGTGATGCCAACTCTATTCTCATCCACCATGCCGGAGTAGGTCTCTTTCTCCGTGTGTCTCTGGACGGAGCACTCCTCCGTGGAGCCGACGACATTGCTCTCCAGGTACGGGAAGTAGTATTCCCGCTCGAAATTCCCCTCTTCGTTCAGCTCTCCGACGATCGAGATTCCAAGTCCCGGGGCGACTTCCGCGCGCATTTCGCACACGTTGCTCTCCTCATCGACCTGGACGCACTTCGTTATCGACGGCTGCCGTTCCAGCAGATCCAGAAGCTTTTCGATATCCTTTTTCTTTGTATACATGCTGAAACCAGCTGCACGTAAAAATTTATGCATATGGATCAATAATCTCCTTTATCCTCGCCGTTGAAATCATCCGGCATCGCATCAAAATCCTCGATGTTGTCTGTCTCGATCTCAATCTCTTCCACATCGTATGCATCCGCATACTGCTTTACACGTTCTTCTTCATCCTCGCGGCGCTCTGCCTGGCGTTTTCTCAGTTCTTTCATGCGCTCGCTCTTCTTACGCTCGCTGCTCGGAACCTCGATATCCTGCTCTCCGGAGCCGCCTTTTAACTCTTTTTTCCTGCCGTTTTCGGCCTTTTCCTTTATTGCAAGGCGCTCATCCATAGTCGGGCGCTTTACATAGCCCAGGGCCTGCTCCAGCGCTTCCTGCTCTTCTCCGCCGAGGAGAACTTCTGTCGCACCTTCCTCTACCTCTTTTAAGTAAATGTAGCAGCCCTCACGGCTGTGAACAACATCCAGTACGAAACCACTGTTGTTGTTGTCCAACATTGCAATAACAAAGCTTAAGTTGCCGCCCATGCCCTTGAACGCGTTATACTTGACGTATCCGAATTTCTGGAATGAGGACTTGATCTGCTTGGACAGCTGTTTCATTGCATCCTTGCTGGCCCGGTCTTTCGCCTGCAGCTCCTCCATCTCATCCATCATGTCCATGATCGTATCTTCCAGTGTCTCCGCGTCTTTTCCGCGCATGAAGATATCGTATCTGCGGTATAGTTTATTGAGCTTCACAATACAAATGATCACCACGATCAATAATACCAATGACAGGATTGAAAATCCGATGATCAGTGCCATTGGATCGATGGGAAGATTGTATAACATACTGTTTTCCATATTTTATTTTCTGTCCTTCCGTATGTGTCTGTGCGTTTCGTGATTTTAGTCTTTTTCGTTCAATTTTTTCCTGTTCGTCAGCTTCCTTTTCATTTAGCTTTCATCTTGGGCAAATGCCTGCTTTCTGCTTTTTGCTAAATTTCAGAAAACCCTAAATACAGTCGGCTTTTTCAGCATTTTCTTTCCAAAAATCCCATCAGCGAAGCTGATCTGGAATGGATTTTTGCGTGTAACTATGAAGATACTGAATAGTTACGCTGGATTATTGATTGGTTATGCCCTCAAGGATTCCATGAGCTCGATCAAGCGCTCTAACTCTTCCTGGGAGTAATACTCGATCTCGATTCTTCCTTTATTTTTGTCTTTCTGGTTGATGACAACCTTCGTGCCCATGATGGACTTTAATTTGTCCTCCACCTGACGGTAGATCAGATCGATATCCGGTCCTTTTTCCGGCTTCTTCTCCTTCGGCGGGCGGTTCATCATCTTCACGAGCTTTTCCACGTCGCGGACGCTTAATTTTTCCTCGGTGATCTTCACCGCAACCTGGTACTGGCGTTCGCCTTCCTCAAGACCAAGAAGCGCTCTCGCATGTCCGCTGGAGATCTTTCCGTCTGCCAGCATATCCTGTACACGGACATCAAGCTTCAGAAGACGCATGCTGTTTGTGATCGTTGCGCGGTTCTTGGATACGCGGTTCGCAATCTCTTCCTGTGTGAGATGGAACTCCTGGATCAGCTGCTGGAACGCCTGTGCTTCCTCGATCGGATTCAGATCCGCACGCTGGACGTTCTCGATCAGCGCGATCTCCATCGTCTGCTGCTTATCATACTCGCGGATCAGCACCGGGACATCCGTGATCCCCGCA
This sequence comes from Clostridium sp. AM25-23AC, assembly GCF_003435125.1. NCBI lineage: Bacteria > Bacillati > Bacillota > Clostridia > Eubacteriales > Clostridiaceae > Clostridium > Clostridium sp. AM25-23AC. The sequence goes on from NZ_QWGI01000029.1 coordinate 16,422, forward strand.
AGCTTTGCGGCGCGCCAACGGCGCTCACCGGCGATGATCTCGTAGTGATTGCCCTTTTTCTGGACGATCAACGGCTGTAAAATTCCATACTGCCTGATAGAGTCCGCCAGCTCCTGAAGACTTTCTTCGTCGAAATTCTTTCGCGGCTGCTCACTGTTCGGCTCGATCAGGTTAAGCTTTAGTGTCTGCTCTACCGGTTTTTCTACGATCTTTTCAACGGGTTTTTCTACCACTTTTTCAACGATCTTCTCAACCGGTTTCTCAACGATTTTCTCGACGATCTTTTCGACCGGTTTCTCAACGATCTTCTCAACCACTTTTTCTACGACAACCGGCTCAGAATTACCGGCATTCCGGGAATTATTCTTTTTAGCTGCGTCAGTGCTTACAGCCGTATTTCCTGCTTTCTTTGCTGCTTTTCCGCTGTCACTCTCTGCCCCGGTTCCATTTTTTTCTGTATTTTTAGCAGTTCCCTGATTTGCCATCAGGTGCTCTTTTCTCTCACTTCTGCTTACTTTTTCCGCAGCGTTCTCTTTCGTAGCTGTAACTTCTTCCCCGAAGAACGCGCCTAAACCTTTACCTAAACCACGCTTCGCCATTATAATTCCTCTCCTCTGCTGATGACTTCCGCTGCTAAAAGTCTGTAGCTCTCTGCCCCTGATGACCGGCTGTCATAGAGATTAATCGGCATCCCGTAGCTCGGTGCTTCTGCCAGTCTGACGTTTCTCGGAATAATTGTCTTGTAAATATTTTCATTCAGATGCTCTTTTACGTTCTCTACAACTTCCAGGGACAGATTAGTTCTGGAATCATACATCGTAAACACAACGCCCTCTACTTCCAGTGCCGGATTCAGCTTTTTCTGAACAAGATTTACTGTTTTTAACACCTGGCTTAATCCTTCCAGTGCGTAATATTCACATTGGATCGGGACAAGTACCGTATTTGCCGCGGTCAGCGCATTGATCGTAAGAAGGTTCAGGGACGGTGGGCAGTCGATGATGATAAAATCATATTTTCCATCCAGCAGTTCCAGATTTTTCTTGAGGATGCTCTCCTTTTCTTCCATATCAAGAAGCTCGATCTCTGCTCCCGCCAGATCAACATCCGACGGCATCACATCCAGTCGCTCCTGGATGCTGGGATTAACGCACTCTTCCACGGTGCACTCCCCCATCAGCAGTTCGTATACAGTATTGTCAATATTTCCTTTTTCCAATCCAAGCCCGCTTGTCGTGTTTCCCTGCGGATCAAAGTCAACCGTCAACACTCTCTGCCCTGCTTCAGCCAGGCAGGCCGACAAATTAATAGCTGTCGTCGTCTTTCCGACACCGCCTTTTTGATTTGTAATTGCAATAATACGTCCCATACCTCTATCCTTTCCGCAGGTCAGCTCTACTCTTTTTATCGTGTATCTCTCTCGATTCAGCCCAGATTTACCATAAAATCCGGTTTTTTCACGGGCTTTTCTCTATTTTTCTTCTACTATTTACTATCAAAACATTAGCGAAACTTAGTATAACACAATTTTTCCTATTTTCCTATTGATTTACCCTATAAAATTAAAAATGTTTCACGTGAAACATTTTTGTAAATCCTATAAGCCATATTTTCCGAGTTCCATGTGGCAAGTGTTTCACATGAAACACTATACTCTCTTCTCGATTTTTCTTCTTGTGGTTCATTGATGTTTCACGTGAAACATTATGATTTTTATCGTTATCTTTTCACTATACCCTTTTCCCTTTATTTGGTCTTTTCTTTTGGCGTTTCTTTTTGGTCCTTCTTTTGGTCCTTCTTTTGGTCCTTCTTTTGGTTCTTCTTTTGGTCTTCCTTTGGTCTTCCTTTAGCGTTTCTTTTGGTCTTTCTTCTGACCTTTCTTTTTCCTTTCTATGTGTTCTGTTTTGCTCCCCGCAAATGTTTCACGTGAAACATTCATATTTATCGCTATTCGCCTTTCGCAAACGGTAACGCATATTCTTCAGAAACATTTCACACTTTCGCCTGTTGTATCTCTCTATCAATTATATTATAATATAATCAAGGTTTACCTTAGAGAAAAGTGATAAAACTACTTCTCTTCTCTCACAGTATTCCCACTATATTTCTATACCCTATCATCTAATTTCGAGGTGAATTTATGAAAGCAAAAAACAAAATCATCACTGCCGTTCTCCTGTCTGCCGGCGCGGCTGTCGGAACTGCGCTGATCAATAAATACATCAAAATGTCTGCCGTTGCAAGGAATCTTCTTACCCAGCCGGAACCACGTTGCTATCGTTGGAGACTCGGCAATATCTACTATACAAAAACAGGAACCGGAAAGCCGCTTCTTCTCGTTCACGACCTGACACATGCGTCCAGCAGCTGCGAGTGGGATTCCCTGATTCCGCTTTTAAAAGAATACTACACGGTTTACACCATCGACCTTTTAGGCTGTGGCCGTTCCGAAAAGCCAAACCTTACTTACACGAATTTTCTCTATGTGCAGCTGTTAAATGATTTCGTAAAATCCGAGATCGGCCGCCGCACAAATATTGTCGCCACCGGTGCGTCCGCTCCGATCGTGACAATGGCCTGTGGATACAATCCGGATCTCTTTGAGCAGATGATGTTCATCAACCCGGATTCTCTCCTCTCCTGCAGCCATATTCCGGGAAAATCCGCAAAATGTTATAAGTTTATCCTTGATCTCCCGATCATTGGAACACTTCTCTACAATTTTGCATCCGCAAGAAGTATAATCTCCAAGACCTTCTCCGAGAGTTACTTCTATAACCCGTACGATGTGAATCCCCACAACATCGACAAATACCATGAGTCCGCCCACCTCGGCGACTCCCCGAAATCTATCTACGCCAGCGTCCAGTGCAACTACACAAAATGTAATATTACAAAGACTCTGGAAAAAATCAACAACAGCATCTACATTCTCGGCGGCGAAGCCGAACCGGATATCGACCTGACAATCGAAGAATATACTAAATGTAACCCAGCAATCGAGTCCAGCACCATCGCCAACACCAGGCATCTTCCTCAGCTCGAAAATCCAGAGGAAGTCAGCGCAACCGTGCAGATGTTCTTTAACTAGTTTCACACAACCATATTTCAATGTTTCACGTGAAACATTCCTATTAACTACAAAAAGGCGCCGCTGCTTCTCTTCTGGCAGCGACGCCTGATTTATTTCAATTGCTTTCCAACAGCTTATCTATTTCTGCTCTGTTATCAATCTACCGATGTTCCATCGCAAATGTTTCACGTGAAACATCGTGACATTTTTATCTCCTTCATGGCAAAAAAAGAACCCCATTATCCTAATTTATAAAGATAATGAAGTTCTCAATTTTTCTTTAAATTTTACTTTTTTTACTTTAACGGTTCCTTCCCCGGAAGTCCCGCTTTTCTCGGATATTTCTTCGCTGTGATTGCCATCTTCTTTACCGGAACAAAGGTGCGTTCCACGTCCGTCTCCGGAAGAACCTTTACGATAATATCCTTCATCTCTCCGCCAAGCTTCTTCACAGCAGATCTCGCCTGGGCAATCTCCTCGTCAGCTTTTCCGGATTTATACGGGATAAAATATCCGCCCTTTTTCACAAACGGGATACAGTACTCGGAAAGGGTGGACATATTTGCCACCGCCCGGGATACGCAGATGTCGTACTGTTCCCGGTATTTCGCATCGCGTCCGTAGTCCTCGGCACGTCCATGGACAGCCGTAATATCCGTAAGTCCCAGTGCCTCTATCACCTCATTTAAGAATCCCACTCTCTTATTTAAAGAATCAAGCAGTGTGACCTTCAGTCCCGGAAACGCAATCTTTAACGGAATTCCCGGAAATCCTGCACCCGTACCCACATCGATACAGCTGTATTCTGCGGATCCGTCCAGCTTTAACCCAAGCTCCGGCGCAGCCAGAACAAGCAGAAGGCTGTCCACAAAATGCTTCGTGATCACATCGGAAAGCTCTGTGATCGCCGTGAGGTTCATCACCTTATTCTTCTCGATCAGCATCTCATAATATTTAAAAAACTGCTCTTTCTGCTGATCCGAAAGCTCGATTCCAAGATCCGCGCAGCCCTGATCCAATAATTTTACAAATTCATCTGTCATCAAATTATTTCCTTCCCATCTGCTCTAAATGCACCATCAGGACAGAGATATCTGCCGGTGAAACGCCGGAAATTCTCGATGCCTGTCCGATATTCTCCGGCTTATAGAGATTCAGCTTCTGGACAGCCTCTCTTCTTAAACTGTTTACCGTTGTATAGTCGAGATCCGCCGGGATTTTTCTTCCCTCAAGCTTCTTAAACTGTGCCACCTGCTGCTTCTGTCTGCGGATATATCCGTCATATTTCAGATTTATGTCAACCTGTTCCCGCACATCCGCCGGAAGCTCCGGCCTCTTTTCATCTAACTCCGCCAGCATCCCATAATTTAATTCTGGTCTCTTAATGAGCTCCGCCAGTGTACTTCCGGACTTTAACGCCGTACTTCCATGAGCCTCCAGGAACGTCTGAACCTTCTCGTTCGCACCGATATTCGTCTTCTCGAGACGTGCGATCTCCGCCTCAATGGCCTTTTCTTTCCAAAGTACATACTCGTACTGTTCATCGGATACAAGACCGATCTCATGTCCGATCCCGCGAAGTCTGAGATCCGCATTGTCCTGACGCAGGAGCAGACGGTACTCCGCTCTCGATGTCATCATGCGGTACGGCTCATGATTTTCCTTTGTCACAAGATCATCGATAAGGACCCCGATATACGCCTGGGAACGATCAAGAACCACCGCGCTCTTCTCCTGCAGTTTTCTCGCCGCGTTCACACCGGCCATAAAGCCCTGAACGGCTGCCTCCTCATATCCGGAGCTTCCGTTAAACTGGCCGCCGGAGAACAGTCCGTCAATATTTTTAAACTCCAGGGACGCCTTTAACTGTCTCGGATTGATGCAATCATACTCAATTGCATATGCATTTCGAACAATTTTGATATTTTCCAGTCCCGGAACCGTCCGGTACATGGCATACTGAACATCCTCCGGCAGGGAGCTGGACATTCCGCCGAGGTACATCTCATTCGTGTAGAGTCCCTCCGGCTCCACAAACACCTGATGACGCTCCTTATCCGGGAATTTTACGACCTTATCCTCGATGGACGGGCAGTATCTCGGACCGGTTCCCTCGATGGCACCGGAGAATAATGGGGAACGTTCCAGGTTGTTCCGGATGATCTCATGGGTCTTCTCATTCGTATACGTCAGCCAGCAGGAGATCTGTTCCTTCTGTATCGACTCCGGATCCGTAGAAAATGAGAACGGAACGACCCGCTTATCTCCAAACTGCTCTTCCATTTTGGAGAAATCGATACTTCTCTTATCCGCTCTCGCCGGTGTTCCCGTCTTAAAACGGTACATTTCGATTCCGTTCGCCTTTAAGGAATCTGTCAGATGGTTCGCCGCCTGCAGACCATTCGGTCCCGTCGGGTTGCTCACATCGCCGTAAATACATCTTGCACGGAGATAAACACCTGTAGCAAGAACCACCTCACGGCACCTATAGACCGCGCCGGAGTAGGTTTTTACACCCACGATCCGCTTTTTCACCGGATAACTGCTCTCCTGCTGCCCCTCATGCTCCCTCTTAAAGGTTCCGTACTCGCCCGGGATTTCCTCCGTGAGGATCTCAGCAATCTCCGCCTGTCGGATCGTCAGATGATCCGTGTTCTCCAGGACGCGGCGCATGGATCTCGTGTACTCCTGCTTGTCCGCCTGAGCACGCAGGGAGTGGACCGCCGGTCCCTTGGATTCATTCAACATCTTCGACTGGATAAACGTTTTATCAATATTTTTGCCCATCTCACCGCCGAGGGCATCCAGCTCACGGACAAGATGTCCCTTGGAACTTCCTCCGACGTTCGGGTTGCATGGCATCAGGGCAATGCTGTCCACGCTGACCGTAAACATGATCGTCTCAAACCCAAGTCTCGCTGCCGCAAGCGCCGCCTCGCATCCCGCATGGCCCGCGCCGACAACTACAATATCATATGTCTCCTCTACTACCGGCATTTTATTTCCTCTTTTCTTGTCAATTCCCTACTGTCTCTTCTATACTCCCAGCGGAATCTCCCATAAAAAACGTTCCGATCCGCCAATTTCTTTCCACCATAATCTTACTTACCCATACAGAACTTGCTGAAGATCTCATTCACCAGGTCATCCTCCACAGACTCCCCGACAATAAGACCTAACTTCTCATAGGCATCCATCAGATCGATCGAATAAAAATCCTCCGGCATGCCGTTCTCTATACTGTTCTCCACCATGGACATGCTCTCGAAAGCGTCCTTTAAAGCCTTCACATGGCGCACATTCGTGATCATAACCTGGTCGTTGAAGTCGATCTCACCTTCATAGAATAAGGACTTTATCTCCTCTTCCAGGAGGTCGATTCCCGTCTCCTCCTTCGCGGAGATTCCGATCACCTTATGCCCGGACCGCTTCTCCACCTCATCCGCGGATACTACCGGCTCCAGGTCGCTCTTATTTAAGAGTACCACTGACTTCCGTTCCTTAATAAAGTCCATGATCTGATAGTCGTTCTCATCCAGCTTCCTCGATCCATCTACAACGTAGATGATGAGATCCGCCTTCTTCGCCTCTTCCATGGCCCGGGAAACGCCGATCTTCTCCACCACGTCCTCTGTATCCCGGATTCCCGCAGTGTCCACAACATTCAGGCTGATTCCCTGAAGATAGATATGTTCCTCAAGGATATCTCTCGTCGTTCCCGCCACATCCGTAACAATGGCGCGATCCTCGCCAACTAAAACATTCATCAGGGACGATTTTCCGGCATTCGGCTTTCCTAAAATAACAGTCTTTACGCCCTCAGAAACCACCCGTCCATTGGAGGAAGAACAGATCAGCTTCTCAAGCTTCTTCTTCACAGAAAGAACAACTTTAAGCAATTTTTCCCCGTATCCGTCAAGGGAAATATGTTCCGGATCGTCAAGCGCCGACTCGATAAAGGCAATCTCATAGATAATCTGTTCCCGGATCTCATGGATCTCCTTCGATACACTTCCCCGAAGCTGGCTCACAGAGGACTGCAGCGCATATTCATTTTTCGCGTTGATCACGTCGATGACCGCCTCCGCCTGGGAGAGGTCGATCCTGCCGTTTAAGAACGCCCGTTTCGTAAATTCACCCGGCTCTGCCAGTCTCGCCCCGGCCTTTAAGACTGTCTCCAGGATCCGTCTCGTGACCAGCATTCCGCCGTGACAATCGATCTCCACGGTATCTTCCGCTGTGTAGCTCCGTGGTCCTCGCATAAGCATCAAAAGGACCTCATCCACAGCCTCATCCCCGTCATAAACGTATCCGTAATGGATCGTATGGCTCTCCGCCTCAGAAAGCTTTTTCTTTCCAGGTTCCCGAAAGACCTTTTCCGCGACTTCAACCGCGTTCTCACCGCTGATCCTCACGATTCCGATTCCTGAATTTCCCATCGCCGTGGCGATCGCTGCAATCGTATCTGTATATTCCATAATCTCCATCCTGTCACTCACGCCTGCTGACTTAAAACATCAAGCTGAATGATCTTCTATTTTCTGGCTCCGCAAGTCCTGTAAACTCACGGAAATTCACACAATTAATCACCCTATCATAGCACAAAGGGGCTGCCATAGGCAACCCCCTCTATCACGATATCTGCAACTATTCAGCACCTTCCTGGTTACCTTTGTTTCCAGACAAAATCAGCCATGCGTTCCCGCACAGTGCGGCGCATGGCTGATCTGTGAATTATTATTCCTGACTGCTGCTGCGATAGCTGTTCTCAGAACCAGCGGTTCTTTCGCGTCTCTCGTATCTCGGTCTTCTCTCTCTGCGCTCTTCCTTCTTTAACGCGATCACAACATGGCGGAACGGCTCCTCACCTTCGCTCTTTGTGAATACGTATTTGTCGTTCTGGAGTGCGGAGTGGATGATCCGTCTCTCATACGGATTCATCGGCTCTAAGGAAACCGGACGTCTTGTCCGCTTTACCTTGTAAGCGATATTCTTTGCGAGAGTCTCCAGTGTTTCTTTTCTTCTCTCTCTGTAATTTTCGGTATCCAGCTTGACTCTTAAGTAGTCCTCAGATTCCTTATTTACAACAAGGCTTACAAGATACTGAAGGGAATCGAGTGTCTGTCCTCTCTTGCCGATGAGAAGTCCCATCTCCTCGCCGGTCAGGTTGACATCCATCTCCTTTTCCTCTTCATTCATTTTCACTTCCACGTCAACAGCAAGGCCCATTGCATCGAAAACGGAATTCAGGAAATATACGGCCTTATCGTCAACGGTCTCGATCTTCTTCGCGCGGATCACTGCCGGCTTGGAACCAAAAAGTCCGCCGAGAACTCCGGCACTTCCTTTTTCCACGACCTCGTACTGAATCCGATCACTGCTCACACCGAGCTGCAGGGATGCCTGTGTGATTGCATCTTCCACAGTTTTCGCAGTCACTGTAATCATTTCCATAACAGAACCCCCTTATTATTTTCGCTTGTCATGTGCCTCATTGTACTTCTGGACCATCGCTGCTTTGGAAGCGAGACTTCCCGGTTTCGCGTTGGTGTTGTAGTACTTGCTGGACTCCTCGATCTGTTTCGCGATCTTTTCCTTCTTAACTTCCTCAGCTGCTTTCTCTTTCTCCTCCTCAGCCTTGATCGCCTTTAAGGATGCGGTAGCGTTCTGAGTTACCTTAGCCGGCGGAAGTCCCTGTTTTGCACGTTTCTTATTTACCTTTTCCAGGTTCTTTGCGATCATATCGTCGATATTTACCTTATCCATGTACGCGTTAACGATGAGCTGCTGGATAATTGTAACAACGCTGGTCGCGATCCAGTAGATACCAAGACCTGCCGGCATCGTGATACAGATGAACGCGGAGAATAACGGCATTGTCGTTGTCATAGTCTTCATGGACTGCGCCATCGGATTCTCTGCATCTGCGGATGTGGACGGCTGATTTCCGCTCATGAGCTTTGTGCTGAACCACTGGGATACTGCCGCAAGAACCGGGATGATCCATGCAAAGGACGGTACCCAGCCCGGTGCCTCTGCCATATTTAAACCGAGGAACGTGTTCATTCTCTCGACAACAGCAGCATTCTGGCCGATCACATCAGAGATTGCCGGGAACAGTGCCTGAAGCTCTCCCCACTGGGATGTGGAGAATTTATAGAGCATGTCTACAAGACGGTTTGCATTTGTGAAATCAAACTTGTCTAATTTTCCGCCGCAGGCGGTTGCGATATTTGTGATTTCCTGTAACTTCTGAGCATAGTCAGCCTGTCCCATCAACGGAGTGACAACGTTGTCGAAATAAACGCGGACAGACGGAACGTATGCCGGAATATTGTAGATGACACGGTACAGTGCAAGAAGGATCGGCATCTGGATCAACAGTGGAAGACATCCGCCTGTCATGCTTGTGCCGTACTTCTCGTAAACAGCCTGGATCTCCACGTTCTGACGCTGCATGGACTCCTGATCCGACTTTCCTTTATACTTCTTCTGGATCGCCTGGATCTCCGGATTCATGACAGACATGAGTTTTGTGGTTTTCTGCTGTTTGATCGTGAGCGGTATCATCAGTGTTTTCATTACGATCGTAAACAGAATGATGCACAGACCTACGTTGAACACGCCGAAGCTGCTCGTAAATCTGAAGAGGATGTCCATGACATAGCCAAGGACAGTCGCGATCGGTCCCAGAATGGAACCAGCCTTCGTCAAAACCATATCTTACCTCCTGGGTTTTTTACGGGACTGGATCATAACCGCCTTTTGCAAACGGGTGACATCTCAAAATCCGCCTGCAAGCAAGATAAGCACCTTTTATAGCGCCGTATTTTCTGATTGCTTCCATGGCGTACTGGGAGCAGGTAGGCGTATAAATACAGTGAGGGCCGATACAGGGAGAGATAAACTTCCTGTAAATCTTAATCAGACCAATCAGAACCCATTTCATAAACCACTCACTTCGATTCTTTTAAAATGTTATGAAGCCCGCATAAGTGCAGAAAAGCACTCTCAATCTTGTCGAAATTTTTGTCTTTTGCCGCAGCACGTGCGACAACAATGATGTCTTTTCCTTCTTCTAATATGTCCTTATTTAACCGGAAGCTTTCGCGGACAAGTCTCGCGAACCGATGCCTTACAACGCTGTTTCCGACCTTTTTGCTGGCGGAAATTCCGATTCTCGTGTCCTCCCGTCCCGAATCCATCACGTACATGACCAGATATTTGTTTGCGTAGGACTTCCCTCCCCGGTAAACCGTCTGGAAATCCTGATTTTTCTTTAACGAATTGAACCTTTTCATTCAATACCTCTGCAAAACTAAGTCGATAAAGCCGTAAAAATCCCGCATAACAAAAAAGAGCATCCAAAAGTTTTCCTAAACTTCCGGATACTCTCTTGGTTCATTAAGCAGATAATCTAGCTCTACCTTTTGCTCTTCTGGCAGCTAAAACTTTTCTACCGCCTGCTGTTGCCATTCTCGCTCTGAAACCATGAACTCTTTTTCTCTGAGTGTTCTTCGGCTGAAATGTCATCTTCATAAACCCGGCACCTCCTCTTACTCTAAATTCAAGTACCTTCTCATGTACATATAAACTAAGACATATTGAAGCATCGTATCGATTATATAAAAATTGCCGCCCTTCGTCAAGACTAAATTTCAAAAAAATCCTTAAAACATGGGGATTTCTCCCATATGATTTTTCCTTTTTTTCGCTGTATATCCACATTCTGCTTTTTGCATGGAACGTTACTTTTCGGTCTTTCAGTAATAAAAAAGGGGAACAGCGTTTCGCTATCCCCCATAAAATGTATGTATTGATTTTATGTCACTATATTTAGTATCTCTTCATTATATTATGATGTTGGGGTCAAAAGCTTTTGACCCCTCTGATACCGAATTGCTCTGCACTGCGTGCTCCCGCAATTCTCAAAAACATTCGTAATTCGCTCATTTTTCTATGAAAAATGGCTACTTACTCATGTTTTTGGCGGGTCCCAAGGTCAAAAATTCTCCTGCAAGCAAGCTTGCGTCGAACTTCTGACCTTTTGACCCTGGTATCATATTATAGAAGCTGCAGCGTTATTATTTTCCGCTGCTCTCATTTTTTATACCTGATCTTCTTCCGGAAGCTGCCACACCACGCTTCTGAAAGGTATTCATATATAACCGGCTCTTTCCGATCAGCCGTTATCTTTCATGATTTTAAACAGAACCTTCGTGATGGCCGTCGTAAGGATACCTGCGACGATCGCCTCCGGGATACCAAATCCCAGGATGATTCCCAGGATCACATCGTAGATGTGCTCCACTGCCTTGTTGGACGCAGCCGCGTAGCTCTGTCCGAAGAAGATATAAATTCCGTTCATGACAAGCAGTGTGTTTGTCATAGCTCCTGCGATACCAGCCACCCAGAGGGCAACGGTCTGGCTGCCTTTGATTCCGTGAGCTGCTTTCATGATCAGCTTATAAACAAAATAAGCAACGATGCCGATGCATACACGCGGCACGATGGCGATCACGGCGCTCCACATGTTTCCGCTGTATCCGCCGATCGTAACGAACGGGCTGAATACGAAGGAGGTCACTCCCGGGGCAATGGTCGCTTTTACAAGGCTGGTCACACCAAATACCAGTCCTAAGTAAGCGCCGTACTTCGGTCCAAGGATGATCGCTCCGATGATGACCGGGACGTGGATGATCGTTGCGTTCATAAAGCCTAACGGAATGTAACCGAGAAACGGTACGACCGACATGGCGATGATGATCGCAGTGAAGATCCCGGCGAGGGACATGTCCAGAACTTTCTTTTCAATTTTCATTTTTCTTTTTCCTCCTGCTACTGTTCTCTTGCGAGATACAATGCAATATAGTCACGTCTTGCATTATAGCGTGTCAGCGTGATGCCGTCAAATTCTTTCTCTAAAATTTTCCATTTATTTTTACTTTTCAATTTTACTTCCTACAATATAATTCCTGTTGTCGCCTTCTTTCTCCCGATCTCACCCTTTTTTCTCCCCTGCTGCCTTAATTTTTTTCGGTTTTTCATTTTTCCCTCATATACGCCCTCTCCAACGTCCAGTCCTCTAAAATCGTTCTTTCTTTCCCTTCTGATTTCGGTGTCTTTCTCCCACGGACACAATTTATTGTATTTTTTCTGTCCGTTCCTGGCGCACATCTTGTTATGTGGCTATTCACATGTTTTCCACTCATAATTATCAACTTATCCCCAAATCGTGGATAAGTTGTGGATAAGTCACTGGAAAAGTTGTGGATTTTCACATTTGACATTGAAAATTATTCCGTTTTACGCTAGAATAAATTCAGAGTGGGTTTATATGCTTTTGTGGACAGGTTTCCGCCTTTTCCACAACTATGCACATCGTTATACACATGTTTAGGAGTATGAATATGCTGGAAGAAATCAAAGAGAAATGGGATGATATCCTCTTAAATATAAAGGAAGAACACGATATTTCAGAGGTGTCCTACCGCACATGGCTGCTGCCGCTGATCCCGGATTCTGTGGATAAAGATATCCTCACGATCCTGGTGCCTGATTCCGCGTTTATCAGCTATGTGAAAAAGAAATATGAGTTCCTGTTGAAAATTACGATCGAAGAAATTACAGGATTTCAGTGCGAACTCGATTTCAAGTTAAAATCTGACGTGAAGGAACCGGAAAAAGAGAACCGTCTGATCAATGTAACCAACAATACGGTCAGTCAGCTTGCTCTCCAAAACGCGAACTTAAATCCGCGTTACACCTTCGATACCTTTGTCGTCGGAAAAAACAACAACCTTGCCCATGCCGCATCCCTTGCAGTTGCGGAATCCCCGGGCGAAATTTATAATCCGTTATTTATTTATGGAGGCGTGGGACTCGGGAAGACGCACTTAATGCATTCCGTCGCCCACTTCATCCTGAAAAATAACCCGAGCGCAAAGATTCTGTACGTGACATCCGAGAAATTTACAAACGAACTGATCGACGCGATCCGAAACAAAAACAACGTTTCCACCACGGAATTCCGTGAAAAATACAGAAACAATGACGTGCTTCTGATCGACGATATCCAGTTTATTATCGGAAAAGAAAGTACCCAGGAGGAATTTTTCCATACATTCAATGCCCTCTACGAGGCAAAAAAGCAGATCATTATTTCCTCCGACCGTCCTCCAAGAGAAATTGAAACTCTGGAAGACCGTCTCCGTTCCCGTTTCGAATGGGGACTCACCGTAGATATCCAGCCGCCGGATTATGAAACCCGGATGGCGATTCTCCGGAAAAAGGAAGAACTTGAAGGATACAACATCGATAACGAGATCATCAAATATATCGCTACCAATGTAAAATCCAACATCCGTGAACTGGAAGGCGCCCTCACAAAAATCGTTGCTTCCAGCAAACTAAATAATAAGGAAATCAATCTTGAACTTGCAGAGGAAGCATTAAAAGATCTGATCTCCCCGAACGCTGCCCGCGAAGTGACTCCGCAGCTTATTATTAATGTAGTTTCTGAGCATTTCGGCATCACACCCCTTGATCTCATCGGCCAGAAACGAAGTAAAGAACTCGTATTCCCGCGCCAGATCGTCATGTATCTCTGCGGCGATATGACGAGCGAGTCTCTCCAGAACATCGGAAAAGCTCTCGGCGGCCGCGATCATACAACGATCATTCACGGAACAAAAAAGATTGCCAGCGAATTAAAGACCGACGAGAATTTAAAGAACACGATCGATATTTTAAAGAAAAAAATCAACCCACAGTAAGCTTGTGGATTTTTTCGTGGAAATCCCGTTGAAAATTTGTGGATAAAATGAGGATGATTTTTCCCGATTTTTGCCTGTGGAAAACTCCCGGGTTGTCCTTTTGGATTTGCAGAGTTACCCACAATGGTTTTCACAGAGGTTTTTTCATGGTTTCATTAGGGTTTTCCCCCTTATAAACAAATTCACACTCCCTACTACTGTTAAGACTAATATCTTTTATATATTTCTTTATTTGTGAACGTTTCTTAAGAAAGGAAGTTATCAACAACTATGAAACTGACATTCCAGAAAACCGCTCTCTTAAACGGTATCAATATTGTTCTCAAGGCAGTTCCGTCAAAAACAACGATGCCTATTTTAGAGTGCATTCTGATCGACGCTTCTACTGATGAGATCAAGCTGACTGCCAACGATATGGAGCTCGGCATTGAGACAAAAGTTGAAGGTGATATCCTTGAAAAAGGTAAAATTGCACTGGATGCAAAGCTTTTTTCTGAAATCGCAAGAAAATTATCCGATTCAGATTCCCTTGTAACCATCGAATCTGATGAAAAATTCAATACTGTGATCACCTGTGAGAACTCTGTATTCAAAATTCAGGGCAAAGATGGAGAGGAATTCTCCTATCTTCCGTATATTGAGAGAAATAAAAACATCACACTCTCCCAGTTTTCCTTAAAAGAGGTGATCCGCCAGACGATCTTCTCCATCTCTGTCAACGACAGCAACAAGATGATGACAGGCGAACTTTTTGAGGTAAACGGTGATACACTCCGAGTCGTTTCTCTCGACGGACATCGTATGGCAATTCGTAAAATTGTATTAAAAGATGAATATGAAAGCACAAAAGTCATCGTTCCGGGAAAAACTCTGAACGAAATCAGTAAAATTCTCACCGGTGACAACGAAAAAGAGGTCCAGATCTTCTTCGGAGCGAACCATATTCTCTTCGAATTTGATGATACGATCGTAGTTTCCCGCCTGATCGAGGGCGAATATTTCAAAGTAGACCAGATGCTTTCCAGCGATTATGCCACAAAAGTGTCTCTGAATAAGAAAGATTTCCTGGACAGCATCGAGAGAGCTATCATTTTAATCCGCGAAAATGACAAAAAACCGATCATTCTGAACATTGAAGACTCAAAAATGAGCCTGAAATTAAATTCCAGCTTCGGTACCATGAACGCGGAGATCCTGATCCACAAAACAGGACAGGATCTGATGATCGGATTCAACCCGAAATTCTTAAGTGATGCGCTGCGGATCATTGATGATGAGGAAGTTACCCTCTATATGATGAATGCGAAATCTCCGTGTTTCATCAAAGATGAGGATGAGAGCTACATTTATCTGATCCTGCCGGTAAACTTTAACGCCGCTGCGATTTAAAATCAGATGAAATTTCCCCGAAGTTCCGGTAAAATCCGGGGTTTCGGGTCGATTTTTTCATATATCTGGAATAAAAAAGGAGAAAAATGGAAAGTATTCACTTAAAAGATGAGTTTATCAAGCTTGGACAGGCATTGAAACTTGCAGGTCTGGTCGGCTCCGGAGTGGACGCAAAGTTTGTAATTCAGGACGGGCTTGTAAAAGTAAATGGGGAAGTTGAGACCCAGCGAGGCAAAAAACTTTACCCGGGAGACACGGTTTCCTATGACGGAAAGACATTTAAGGTAGAAAATTAAAGGATTTTTTCATGTTTATAGAATCCATCGAGCTGTCAGATTACAGAAATTACAGTCATTTACATATTGATTTTCATAAAGGGACGAACGTTCTTTATGGAGATAATGCCCAGGGAAAGACAAATATCCTGGAGGCAGTCTATGTGTGCAGCACAACAAAATCGCATCGGGGCAGCAAAGATAAAGAAATTATCCGGTTCGGCGCGGACGAATCCCACATCAAAATGATGGTCCGGCGGGATGGAATTCCCTACCGGATCGATATGCATCTGAAGAAAAATAAGGCAAAAGGGGTCGCGGTGAACGGAGTTCCGATCAAAAAAGCCAGTGAACTTTTCGGAATCGTCAATGTGATCTTCTTTTCACCGGAAGATCTGAACATTATCAAGAACGGACCCGCCGAGCGGAGACGTTTCGTCGACCTGGAACTCTGCCAGCTAAACAGGCTGTATGTCTACAATCTGGCACAGTATAACAAAACGGTTATACAACGAAACAAACTATTAAAGGACATAGACTACAACACGTCCTTAAAAGAGACGCTCCCCATGTGGAATGAGCAGCTCTTAAAGTACGGCACAGAACTTATAATTATGCGTTCTGAGTTTATAAAAGAGCTGAATCCCCTGATTGCGGAGATCCACGCGGGGCTCTCGGGCGGAAAGGAAACACTCTCTATCGCCTACGAGCCGAATGTGTCGCCGGAAAATTTCAGGGAGCAGCTTGCGAAGAACCAGTTTCAGGAGATCAGGCAGAGGCAGACTCTGACCGGTCCCCACCGCGATGACCTGAACTTCATCGTAAACGGAACGGATATCAGGCGGTTCGGGTCCCAGGGACAGCAGAGAACGGCAGCTCTTTCTTTAAAACTTGCGGAGATCGAGCTGGTGAAAAAGATCGTAAAGGATTATCCGGTGCTTCTTCTGGATGACGTCCTTTCTGAACTTGACAGCAAGAGACAGGAACATTTACTTTCAGAAATTACCCATATTCAGACCCTGATCACCTGTACGGGTCTGGATGAGTTTGTAAACAGCAAATTCCGGATGGACAAGATTTTTAAGATTGTTGAAGGAACGGTAGAGAGCGAAGACTAAAGGAGGAACTTCATGAGCGCAGAATATAATGCAGATCAAATCCAGATTCTGGAAGGACTTGAGGCTGTAAGAAAAAGACCGGGAATGTACATTGGAAGTACGTCTTCGAGGGGACTTCACCATCTGGTATATGAGATCGTAGACAATGCGGTGGACGAGGCTCTTGCAGGATACTGCGATACCATCGATGTACAGATCAATTCCGACAATTCCATCACCGTTGTCGATGACGGACGGGGAATTCCGGTCGATATCCAGAAAAAAGCGGGACTTCCTGCAGTTGAAGTCGTTTTTACGATCCTTCATGCCGGAGGTAAGTTCGGCGGTGGGGGATACAAGGTATCCGGCGGCCTGCACGGTGTAGGAGCTTCTGTTGTAAATGCCTTATCCGAGTGGCTGGAGGTTGAAGTCTACCACGGAGGAAAGGTCTACAGGCAGCGCTATGAGCGCGGAAAGACCATGTACCCGTTAAAGATCGTGGGTGACTGCCCGACAGATAAACATGGTACAAAAGTAACGTTCCTTCCGGACAAGACCATCTTTGAGGAGACTGTCTATGATTACGATACTTTAAAGATCCGTCTCCGTGAGACGGCATTCCTTACAAAGAATTTAAAGATCATTCTCAGAGATGACCGCGAGGACAAGAAAGAAAAAGTATTCCACTACGAAGGCGGTATCAAGGAGTTTGTCTCCTACTTAAATCGCAGCAACGTGCCGCTTTATGACAATGTGATCTACTGCGAGGGCAAGAAGGACAACGTGCTGGTAGAGGTTGCCATGCAGCACAACGATTCTTATACCGAGAATATTTACAGCTTTGTAAATAATATCAATACACCGGAAGGAGGAACCCACCTCACCGGTTTCAGAAATGCCTTAACAAAGACATTCAACGATTACGGAAGAAAGAATAAGCTCTTAAAGGACAATGAGCCGGCTCTCACCGGCGAGGATATCCGTGAGGGCTTAACAGCCATCATCAGCGTCAAGATCGAGGAGCCGCAGTTTGAGGGTCAGACAAAGCAGAAACTCGGAAACAGCGAGGCGAGAGGTGCTGTTGACAGCGTGGTATCTGAGCAGCTCACCTATTTCCTCGAGCAGAATCCGTCCGTAGCAAAGACGATCATCGAGAAATCCGTCCTCGCCCAGCGTGCCCGCGCCGCAGCGAGAAAGGCGAGAGACTTAACAAGAAGAAAAACGGTCCTTGACGGCTTATCCTTACCGGGAAAGCTTGCGGACTGCTCCAGTAAGCACCCGGAGGAATGCGAGATCTACATCGTAGAGGGAGATTCCGCCGGCGGTTCCGCAAAGGACGCGAGAAACAAGAGCACCCAGGCGATTCTTCCGCTTCGAGGAAAAATCTTAAACGTGGAGAAGGCGAGACTCGACCGGATCTACGGAAACGCGGAGATTAAATCCATGATCACAGCCTTCGGAACAGGAATCCACGAGGATTTCGATATCTCGAAGCTCCGCTACCACAAGATTATTATCATGACCGATGCCGATGTGGATGGCGCCCATATCAGCACACTGCTTCTGACATTTATCTACCGGTTTATGCCGGAGCTCATCAAGCAGGGCTATGTTTATCTGGCCCAGCCGCCGCTCTATAAGATCGAGAAAAACAAGCGGGTATGGTACGCGTACAGTGATGAGGAGTTAAACAATATCTTAAAAGAGATCGGACGTGACCAGAACAACAAGATCCAGCGTTACAAAGGTCTTGGTGAGATGGATGCGGAACAGCTCTGGGAGACTACAATGGATCCGGAGCACAGAATCCTTTTACGTGTGACCATGAACGAGGAGATGACGTCGGAGATCGACCTCACCTTTACAACACTCATGGGAGATCAGGTGGAGCCGCGCCGTGAATTCATCGAACAGAACGCGAAATACGGAACTCTTGACATTTAATGCGGCAGCAGGGCTGTCTGGAAGGCGGTAAACCCGCCGGATGGTCATGCGGCGCAGTTTACGCAGGTTTAAGGCGCAGCGCAGGCTGCATTGGAGGAAAGAATGGAACCGAATATTTTTGACAAAATTCATGAGATAGACTTAAAAAAGACCATGGAGAAGTCGTACATCGACTACGCCATGAGCGTTATCGCGTCGCGAGCGCTCCCGGATGTCCGTGACGGATTAAAGCCGGTACAGAGACGTGTCCTCTACTCCATGGCGGAACTGAACAACGGTCCGGATAAGCCCCACAGAAAAAGTGCCCGTATCGTCGGTGATACCATGGGTAAATACCATCCGCACGGCGACAGCTCCATCTATGGTGCTTTGGTAAATATGGCCCAGAGATGGTCCATGCGTTATATGCTCGTAGACGGCCACGGAAACTTTGGATCCATCGACGGCGACGGTGCCGCTGCCATGCGATACACCGAGGCGAGACTCAGCAAGATCTCTGTGGAGATGTTAGCGGACATCTATAAAGATACCGTTAATTTTATACCGAACTTCGATGAGACGGAAAAGGAACCGACGGTACTTCCGGCCAGATTCCCGAATCTTCTTGTAAACGGAGGAACCGGTATCGCGGTCGGCATGGCCACAAATATCCCGCCCCACAACCTCCGCGAGGTCATCGCGGCTGTCGTAAAGATCATCGACAACCAGGTGGAAGAAGGAAGACAGACCTCCATGGAGGAGATCTTACAGATCATCAAAGGACCGGATTTCCCGACTGGAGCTGAGATCCTGGGAACGAGAGGAATCGAAGAAGCGTACCGCACAGGCCGCGGGAAGATCAGAGTCCGTGCGGTGACAAACATTGAGACAGCTCCGAACGGAAAGAGCCATATCATCGTCACAGAGCTTCCGTACCTTGTCAACAAGGCGAGACTCATCGAGAAGATCGCGGAGCTCGTAAAGACGAAAAAGATTGACGGAATCACCGGAATCACCGATGAGTCCAACCGTGAGGGAATCCGCATCAACATCGAACTCAGGAGAGATGTGAACGCGAACGTCCTCTTAAACCAGCTCTTAAAGCATACACAGCTGCAGGATTCCTTCGGTGTGATCATGCTTGCACTGGTAAACAATGAGCCAAAGGTCCTCAATATTCTCCAGATGTTAGAGTACTATCTGGACCACCAGAAGGACGTTGTGACGAGAAGAACGAAGTACGACTTAAATAAGGCCGAGGAACGCGCCCACATCTTAGAGGGCTTATTAAAGGCCTTAGATCATATCGATGAGGTGATAAGGATCATTCGCGGCTCCGCAAATGTCGCGGAGGCGAAACGCGTCCTCATGGAGCGCTTTGAACTCACAGACCCGCAGGCACAGGCGATCGTGGACATGCGTCTGCGCGCTCTCACAGGTCTGGAACGCGAGAAGCTCGAGAACGAGTACAAAGAACTGGAGACAAAAATCGCGGAATTGCGTGCAATCCTTGCAGATGAAAATAAATTATTAAGTGTGATCAAGAAAGAGATCCTTGTGATCTCCGAGAAATACGGTGACGACAGACGGACAAAGATCGGCTTTGAAGATGATATGTCCGTGGAAGACCTGATCTCCGACGATGACACTGTAATTGCGATGACCAATCTTGGATACATCAAGAGAATGTCCGTGGACAATTTCAAGAGCCAGAATCGCGGCGGAAAGGGAATCAAGGGAATGCAGACCATCGATGAGGACTTCATCGAGGATCTTCTCATGACAACGAACCACCACTATATCATGTTCTTCACGAACACAGGACGATGCTACCGGATCAAGGCCTACGAGATCCCGGAGGCAGGAAGAACAGCCCGCGGAACGGCTATCGTGAACCTTTTACAGCTCCAGCCGGGCGAAAAGGTCACAGCGGCGATCCCGATGCGTGAGATCGATGATGACAAGTACCTCTTTATGGCCACAAAGGGCGGAATGGTGAAGAAGACCAGAATGTGCGAGTACAGCAACATGAGAAAGACAGGTCTTCAGGCAATCCTGCTCCGCGAGGGAGATGAACTGATCGAGGTAAAGGTGACAGACAATACCGAGGATATCTTCCTCGCGACGAAATTCGGTATGTCCATCCGCTTCAAGGAGACGGATGCGAGAATTACCGGCCGTGTTTCCTATGGTGTTATCGGCATGAAGCTCGACGAGGGTGACGAGGTCATCGGCATGCAGATGGCAAGCCAGGGCGAGTACATGCTCGTGGCATCCGAAAAGGGATACGGAAAGAGAACGAGAATCTCTGAATTCAAGCTGCAGCTTCGCGGTGGTAAGGGACTTCTCTGCTACAATGTGACAGAAAAGACAGGAAATCTTGTCGGAATGAAGCTGCTTGACGACGGAAGAGATATCATGCTGATCACCAATGAGGGCATTCTGATCCGCATGGGTGTTGACGATATCTCCATCATCGGCAGAAATACATCCGGCGTAAAACTGATGAGCATTGATGCCGATTCTGATGTCCGCGTTGCTTCCATCGCGAAAGTCCGGGAAAGCAGCCGCCAGTACGAGGAGGACGAAAACGTGGCAGATCCAGAATCCATGGAGAATGAGGACGGGGAGACCACGGAGGAGTAATGTTCATGAATATGAAGAGCGGTTATGAGACCGCCATTCGTCCATAAAACAGGATTTCTGACTCTGGAGTGATTGGATACAGGAATCCGGGAATGCCGGATTCCTGTATTTTTCATAATAATAGGCCATCATGAATGTCCGGAAGAAATCCGTCCGATGGCAATCAATCCAAAAAAGTAATCGGGAGGAAAATCGTCTATGAGAACTGTTCAGACGAGTGAGATCACAAAAAACATCCGGGAAATGTGCATCGAGGCAAACCATTTCCTTTCGGATGACATGAAAAAAGTATTTAATGAGAGCGTGGAGAAGGAAGAATCACCTCTTGGAAAACAGATCTTAAATCAGCTTAAGGAGAATCTTGAGATTGCTGGAAGAGACATGATTCCGATCTGCCAGGACACGGGCATGGCCGTCGTTTTCATTAAAGTCGGGCAGGAAGTACATATCGAGGGAGGTAATCTGACGGATGCCATCAATGAAGGCGTCCGACAGGGATACGTGGACGGATACTTAAGAAAGTCTGTTGTCCGTGATCCTATCGACCGCGTGAATACAAAAGACAACACCCCGGCGATCATCCATTACGAGATCGTAGACGGGGACCAGGTGGACATCACTGTTGCGCCGAAGGGATTCGGAAGCGAGAACATGAGCCGCGTGTTCATGTTGAAGCCGGCTGATGGCATTGAGGGTGTGAAAGAGAAGATATTAGAGGCTGTCCGTGACGCTGGTCCGAATGCCTGTCCTCCTATGGTGGTCGGCGTCGGTATCGGCGGAACCTTTGAAAAGTGCGCCCTGATGGCAAAGCATGCCCTGACGAGAAATTTGGAAGAGGAATCTCCGGTTCCATATGTCAGAGACCTGGAGAAAGAGATGCTTGAAAAGATCAACAGACTCGGAATCGGACCGGGGGGACTCGGCGGTCGTGTGACTGCCATGGCCGTCAATATCGAGACATATCCGACGCATATCGCGGGACTTCCGATGGCAGTGAATATCTGCTGTCATGTAAACCGTCATGCGCATCGCGTTATTTAATAAGAGAAACAGGAGGAAACCATGGACAGACAGATCAGTGTACCAATTAAGAAAGAAGACGCAGTGTCTCTCCGGGCCGGGGACTACGTGACTCTTACGGGAACCATCTATACAGCGAGAGACGCAGCGCATAAGAGAATGCAGGAAACGCTGGACGCGGGGGAAGCTCTGCCCATCGAGATGCAGGGAAACGTCATCTACTATATGGGACCGTCCCCGGCAAGAGAGGGACGTCCTATCGGGTCTGCGGGACCAACAACGGCGAGCCGTATGGATAAGTACGCGCCGAAGCTTTTAGACCTTGGCCTGGGTGCCATGATCGGAAAAGGGAAGAGAAGTCAGGCGGTGGTCGATGCTATTGTGAGAAATGGTTCCGTCTACTTTGCTGCAATCGGCGGTGCGGGGGCACTATTGTCCCAGCGCATCAAAAAGTCGGAGGTCGTTGCCTACGATGATCTTGGAACTGAGGCAATCCGGAAACTGGAAGTAGAAGATTTTCCGGTGGTCGTCGTGATCGATTCCCAGGGAAATAACCTGTATGAGACGGCAATCAAGGAATATCAGAAATAATATCAGATGAGAAAGCGGAGAACCGACAGCTGGAAAAGGAGTTGATTCCCCGCTTTTCTGGTATAAAAGTATAGAGAAAAATCATACTGTAAAAAGATGGTAAAAAAAGATGAAAAAAGTTGTTGACAAAAAGAACTATAGCTTGTATAATTAATCCTGCGTCTGGCGAGTTCGCCCGACAAACTTAATAAATGATAATTAGCTACGGTAATAAGGAGAAATACTCAAGAGGCCGAAGAGGCGCCCCTGCTAAGGGTGTAGGTCGGGAAACCGGCGCGAGGGTTCAAATCCCTCTTTCTCCGTTCATCTGCTTGAAGGACTTCAAAAAAGAACTTCAAAAAAAGATGAAAAAAGTTGTTGACAAACAGCAAACACTGTGATAAGATATCAGAGTTGCCGCTGAGATACAGCAACAACAAAACAAAGTTCCTTGAAAACTGAACAGTATGTAAA